>JBNJFV010000008.1:0-10913 GCA_051747145.1 Halobacteriota archaeon | reverse complement strand
CCGGAACGTCGCACCGTAGCGGAACGGTCCGGAACGTCGCACCGTAGCGGAACGGTCCGAAACGTCACACCGTAGCGGCACGCAGACGAGGAAACCGCCTCAGACGTCCGGAAGCTCCTCTGCGCGTTCGATCACCGCGTCCGTCCGGAACCGGCCCGCCTCGAGGACACAAAAGTCGTCGAACGTGACCGTCGCGTCGGTGAGCGTCATGTCGAGGTGGAGATCGCACTCGACCGTGCCGCCGAGCGTCACGTTGTCCCCGATCGCGACGTGCATCGTCCCACGCTTTTTCTTGTCCGTCGACTGGTTTCCCGAAAGCGAGACGTCCGGATTGGTGCCGATCGATGGGCCTTCCGCGAGATTCCTGGCGCACGCGCCGGTCTCGTCGATCCGCTCTCGAAGTCTCTCCGCCTGCGTTCCTCCCCGGACGTCGCGTATGCGACCGTCCTCGACGGTGAGTTCGATCGGCTCGTCCAGCCGCCCGAGGGTATCGACGGAGTAGTCCACGACGACGGTACCCTGCGCGCTCCCCTCGACGGGGGCGATCGCAGATTTGCCCGCAGGGAGGACGACGAGCCCCGCGTCGAACCCGTCGTCGATCGGAACGCCGCGACGACCGGCAATCTCGACGGTCAGATCGGTCCCTCGATCGGACGTGACCCGTGCGGTCGATGCGGCAGTCTGGATCGCCGCCACGGCGCGGGTCACCCGGCGAAGGTCGTCGTAGTCGGTGTCCAGTTCGTCGAGCAACACCGACTCGGCGATCGACCGCATGAACACGAACCGGGTGCCGGCGTCGGTGGCCGCCCGCCGAGCGTCCGTGTGCGCCAGGTCGTGAGTCCCGATATCGAACACGACGTCGGCGTTCGCCATCGCCCCGGCGACGACAGCCGGCGGTTCGACGTTGTGTGCCGCAAGCCGCGGTTTGACGAGTATCGTCGTCGCGGCGGCGATCGACCGGGCCACCGCCGCGAACGGCCTGGCGATGTCGACCATCAGCGGATCCGTAACAAAAAGTACCTCCTCGTCAGCGGTTACTTCGGCGACCTGTTCGACGACGTCACGACAGACCGCACTGTACTCGAGTGATCGCATACCCACCCTACGCGGCGGGGCTGCAAAACGCTTGAGAACGGCGTCGATCGGCGTGCGAGCCGGCAGCGAGTCTCCGCCACGATCGTTCGATCGATCCCGTGGCGTTTAATCGCTCACCACGCGAAGGCGTTCACGATGACAGCTGCCTATCGCGGCGTCTTCGGGGCGATTCCATACGCGTTCCGACAGAGCAGTTCGTGGCTGTTCCGGCTGTACGTGCTGATCGGAACCCTCGCGGCGGTCGGCGTGGGGCTTTTCGTCGTCTTCGGGCTGGTCGTCCTCTTCGGTGAGACGGCGGGCACGCCCGGCGGGTCGTTGACGCTCTCGCGATCGCTGTACGTCCTGGTGGGGCTTTTCGTCGTCGGGCCGTTACTTGCGCCCACCCTGTTCGTCGCTCGGCGACACCGCCGATCGCGGCCCGTCGACGACCGATACGACGGAGCACTGGCGATCGCGGGGTTCGGGTTTCTCGTTTCGCTGTACGTGGGGCTTATCATCACCGTTCAACCGATCCAACAGGAGATCGTGACCGGCTTCTACGCGCCGATCGTCCTGTTTCTCTACGCGTTGCCACAGGTGGCCGGCATCGCCCCGCCGCTCGTCGCGGCGATCGGGATCTACGCCGTCCACAGGTACTTCTCGAAGTGAGGCGACACCGAATTCGATCGGAACGTCCAAACGCGCTGACGACGTACGGGCGGCAATGACTGTCGATCGGAAGGAGAGCACCTTCCTCGTCACCCACGCCGACGAGGAATCGGCCGTGTTGAAAGACGTCCACGACGGGCAGGTCCACGCTCTGTCGACGAATCCCGGCGTCGAGGTCGACGACGCGATCGAGGGTGCCGTCGCCCCCAATCTGCCGCTTGAGGTGTCCTGGCAGCTCGTCGCAGTCGACGAGCGCCGATCGCTGTCGATCGAATCGAGCGAGGAACCGCCGACACAGCAAGAACGGGCGATCGCCGCCGAGCAGAACACGGGTGAGCTGACACGAAAACCGCGTGCAGGTGTCGGCGAACTACACGTGATCTCGGTCCCCGAGCGGACGACCGACGAGGCGGTTTTGGACGTGATCGACGACCGCGAATCGACCCTTTCGCGGGCCGCACGACTCGGAGTCAACCGCGTCGAAGTGCGATCGGAGCCCGGAATCGTCTGCGTTCGATATCTTCCGTGATCGGCGGGACGAGGCTGTCTCTGCGATCGCTCTGGAATGCCCGCCGAGTGCGAGCGATGGGCGTCGCGTCGATCACATGAGAAGGCTTATTCGACGGCCACGACGACCGAAAGGCATGGTTCAGTTCGAGGTACCGGAGATCGACTACACCCGGTACACGAATCGACAACTCGCTGCCGTGCCGCTGGCGGTTCTTGCCGTGTCCATGTTGCTTCTCGGCGGGTGGTTCGTCGCGACCGGCTCTCCCGTGAACCCCGGTTTGGAGTTCACCGGGGGAACGGAATTGCGGCTCGACGTCGAGGGATCAGGTGCGGATGCGAGCGTACAGATCGACGAGGCGTTCACCGCCGAGCCGGATTCGATCAGACAGATCCCGAGCGACGGAACGTACGTCGTCACGTTTCGGGCCGACGACGCGAACACGGACGAACTCGAAGCCGAAGCGAACGCCGCCGGCTTCGACATCCGATCGATCGATTCTGTCTCCGGGAGCTTCGGCAAAGATACACAGCTGCTCGCACTCGGGGGACTCGTCGTCGCGTTCGTCGGCATGAGCGCCCTCGTGTTCGCGATGTTCCGGACGTTCGTGCCCTCCGTCGCGGTCGTCGTGTCTGCGTTTTCGGACGTGATGATCCCGCTTGCGATGATGAACCTCCTCGACATCGAATTGACGCTGGGGACGGTTGCCGCGCTGTTGATGTTGATCGGGTACAGCGTCGACTCGGACATCCTGTTGAACAACAGCGTCCTCAGGCGCACCGGTGACTTCTACGAATCGACCGATCGGGCGATGCGAACCGGCGTCACGATGACGGTGACGTCTATCTCGGCGATGGTGGTGATGACGATCGTCGCGTGGCTCTTCGGAATCGGCCTGCTTTCGGCGATCGGGATCATTCTGGTCGTCGGGTTGCTCGCCGACCTGATGAACACGTACCTGCTGAACGTCAGCCTGCTTCGCTGGTACAAATACGAGGGGGTGAGACGGTAATGTTCGACAAGATAAAGGCCAACTACCGGGTCACGTTCCTCGTCATCATCTGTCTGCTCGCCGCGTTCGCGCTGTTTTCGCCCACGATGGCGCCGCAAGCCGACGCGGGCGGGGAGGGCGGCGCGGCAGCACAAAGCATCACGAATCTGCAGTACGGGCTCGATCTGGCCGGCGGGACGCGAATCCAGGCACCGTTGATCGGGCTCACCGCTGAGAACGTCGAATTCGGCGACGAAACGGAAGCCGATGTCGCCGCAGACATCGCGGCGGAGCTGCCGGATACGGAAGTGACCGACGTCATCGTCAGACAGGAGTTCGCCGACGAACCAGGGACGATCGAGGTCGTCGACGAACGCGTCACCGAATCGGAGTTCGCCGCGGCGATGCAAGCCGCCGGCTACGAGTACGAGACGATCGACACCGGCGTCACGACCCAGACCCGAGAGGAAGCGATCAACGTCCTCGAAGGGAAGGTCAACGAAGCGGGGCTTTCCGGGAGCACCGTTCGCGAGGTGACGACCGGGACCGGCGAGTTCTTCATTATGGTCGAGGTCCCCGGTGAGAACAGACAGGACGTCGTCGATCTCATCCAGGAGCGGGGGTCGGTTCGAATCGACATCTACCACCAAAACGATCAGGGCGAGTACGTCACCCAGACCGCCGCTTTGACCCAGGAGGACTTCCAGACTGTCGGGACCGCCCAACAAAACGATCAGAGCGGACCGCACGTTCCGGTCACGATCCGGGAAAATTCCGCACCCCAGTTCCAACAGACCGTCGTTGACACCGGGGTCGCCCAATCGGGCGGTTCGGTCTGTCGGTACGAGGAGAGCCCGGACGCGACCGATCCGTGTTTGCTCCTCGTCGTCGACGACGAAGTCGTAAACTCGTTCGGAATGAACGCGGGACTCGCCTCGAGCATGCGATCGGGCGATTGGGCCGAGAGCCCGAACTTCATCCTGACGACCGGTGACTTCGAGAACGCCCAGCGCGTGGCCGTCAACCTCCGTGCTGGTGCACTCCCCGCACCGATGGACATCGAGGCCGGAACGACGTCGTTCATCTCGCCGACGCAGGGTGAGAATTTCCGGACGTACTCGCTCATCGTGGGGATCATCGCGGTCTTCGGTGTCGCAGGAGTCGTCTTCCTCCGGTATCGGGAACCGAAAGTCGCCGCGCCGATGATCGTCACGGCGCTCTCGGAGGTATTCATCCTGCTCGGGTTCGCCGCTGCACTCGACTATCCGCTCGACCTCGCGGTTATCGCCGGCTTCATCGCGGTGATCGGTACCGGCGTCGACGACCTGATCATCATCGCCGACGGGGTGATGTCGGAAGGCGACGTCAGCAGTCGGAAGGTGTTCGACTCGCGCTTCCGACAGGCATTCTGGGTCATCGGCGCTGCCGCCGCAACGACGATCATCGCCATGTCGCCGCTGGCCGTACTCTCGCTTGGTGAGCTACGCGGCTTTGCGATCTTTACGATCCTCGGCGTCCTGGTCGGGGTGTTGGTCACGCGGCCCGCCTACGGCGACATCCTCCGGTATCTGCTGACCGATCGGTAGTCGGCGAGTACCGTACCCCCGCTCGTCGATACCGGATTGTCAGAACTCCTCGAGCGACGACTGGTCGGCCGCGGCCAACAGATCCGAACAGGTCGACCACGATCGGCGAGCGCAATCGGGGACGTCGCCGCGTTCGCGCACGTACGTTTCCAGAAACGATCGCGTGTTCGGATCGCTCGGATAGCCGCTTGCCAGGTCGCCGAACGACTCGTATTCGGATGCGAGTGCGGCGATCCGCCGATCGCGTTCGACCTTCGCAACGATCGACGCCGCGCCGACGATCGGATACGACTCGTCGGCACCGTGTTCGGCGGTCACGTCAGTCGCCCTGTCGGCGGCGGCGAGGCCGGCGGTCACCCGATCGGCGAACCGATCCGCCGAGACGTCTCCCGCGTCGACGATCACGGCGTCGCCGTCGACCGCGACTGCCCGAATCGCACGCACCTGTCCGCGCACGGTGAGCGTGTTCATGTCCGTCTCGGGGTCGTCGATCTCGGCGACGGGGACGACGCCGATACCGATGTCGATCGCCGGATTCGATCGGATCCGGCTGTCGATCGACTCCCGCCTCGAGGCCGACAACCGCTTGGAGTCGTCGATCCCGTCCGGAAGGGCGTCGAGATCACAGCGAACCGCGGCGGCGATCATCGGCCCGATAACGGGACCCTTGCCGGCTTCGTCCGCCCCGACCCGTGTCATAGCCGAGTCTCGGTCAGCACCGAAAAAGCAGTTGCGGTCCGAACGAATACGCGCCGACTGAACGGACGATCGACAAACGCACTCGCAGGGACGATCGAGAAACGCTCTCGCAGGGACGATCGATGGGACAAATCGCCGTTTGTGCTTGTAGAAAGCCTTTATCAGCGTCGACACACCATCGAAGTATGAACCGACGATCGTTTCTCTCCGCGGTTGGGTGGTCGATCGGGCCGCCGACCCTTCTGAGCGGGTGTCTTCGCCGGGAGGAACCACCGCCCGGAGAGGGTGGATCGGCCCAACCCGACGGAACCGATTCCGAACAGACTGAACGGACCGATTCGGCCCAACCCGACGGAACCGATTCCGAACGGACTGCCACGTGGGAGTACGACACAATAACGACGGGACAGTCGCTCCGAGCGGGGGCGAACGCGGGGCCGGAACGACCCGGCAACGGGCCGATCGCAATACAGATCGACACCATCGACGAGGCCGAGGTCGTCTTCGAAGACGATCGACTCACGGCCGATTCGGCCGCTGACGTCCGCCAGTTCGTCGAGGGGACGCAGTTCGAAACGGAGACGCTGTTCTACGTCGAGACGCGCGCGCCCACCGGCTGTTATTCGCTCGATATCGGGTCGCTGTCCCGATCGGCCGATCGCGTGCTCACCGGGGAGGTGACCGCCGAGGACGCCGCCGACGAGGACGAGGTATGTTCGGCCGTCGTCAGCACCCTCTCCGGACTGATCAGAGTCGCAACCGACGGGGACCCGCCGACGCACGCGACGTTCACGGTTACCGACGGATGGGGAGACGCCACTGTCGTCGAGAGCGTCTCGGTCGAACAGTACCGAACGTCCCTGCGGGACGGAACGGTCGAACGGACGCCCGACGCGGACGGGACCATCGAGATACGCCTCGCCAACACTACCTCGGCCGCAAAGACGGTGCGTCTACAACTGTTCGGCGACGGCGACCTCCTGTTCGACGAAACGGTGACTGTCGAGGCGGAATCCCGCACGAGGATCGACCCGGAGATCGACGCGACGGGCGCGTATGAACTGTCCGCCAGCGTCGAGGATGGTCCCGAGGCGTCGTTTCCCTTCAGCATCGACGACTACGCCCTTCGGGCCGGATCGAACCTCATCGTGACGATCCGCGAAGAATCTGTCGACGTGACGATCGAAGAGTGACCGAACCCGGACGGAGATCGGCGCGAACGGACGGTTTTTATCGGCCGATCGCCCACGTTCATACACCAGTGGAGTTACACATCCGATACGAGGGCGACGACGACCCAAAAAAGTGTACCGCCAGAAAGCTCGCCCGGTTCGACCTCGCGACGGTACACCGCAGCGATCGGGCGACGCCGTACGGGGTCGTGCTCAATCCGCACGCCGAGCGGGCGCTCTCACCGGCCGATCGGGTTCACGCCGGCGCTGCACCGGACGAGGCGGGACGCACCCGGGGGGCGCTCGTCGCGCTCGACTGTTCGTGGGAGTCCGCAGAAAGCGCGCGGTTCTCGCTTCCGGGCGAACACCGCGCGCTGCCGTATCTCGTGGCGGCAAACCCCGTCAACTTCGGCCGGCCGCTGCGGCTTACGACCGTCGAGGCGCTGGCGGCCGCGCTCGTCATCCTGGGCGATCGACCGCACGCAGAAGCGATCCTCTCGAAGTTCACCTGGGGAGAGACGTTTCTCGAACTCAACGCCGAACCACTCCGCAGGTACGCCGAGTGCAATGATTCGACCGAGGTCGTCGAGATCCAGGCGGAATATCTCGATCGGTGACTGCCGGCCGGACGCCGGTTCGTCGAAGGACCGATCTCAATCCATCGTTTCCGGCGAGCCCGCCTGTCTGACGACCTTCGCGCCGGTTCCGCACGCCACCCCGTCGACGAACAGTTGGCCGTCGCTTTTCATCGTCACCGAGTGTGATTCCACCTCGAATCGTAACTCCCACTCGGTGTCGGTTTGGGTCCCCAGTTGTTCGATGATTTCCGGATCGAAGTACTCGTGAAGGGTGTACTCGAGGTCGTCGATCGCCACTCGATCGGCGTCAGCAAGCGCCTGGAGGATGTCCAGCAGGAAGCTGTTACCGTCGCTCATCGATACACGACGTCCCCGGCAGTGCGGGCGGCTCCCGACGGCGTTGTGTGCCGTTTCGATGGGTCGACGGCTCCTCGCGGGTCGATCGACCGTCGTCCCCGCGTCCGTACCCCTACATTCGATATCGAACGGTGCTCGTATCCCACCGATCGACCACCTCCGATTCGATCGTGGTGACGAAACTGCCCAATCGTCATATTCCCACACTCGCGTGTGTGGTTATAACAGTATCCCCATCGAAACGGTATCCAGCCTCGGCACCGATCGAGACGCAACCAGTAACTGCGACGCGTCAGGTCAGATCGGTGCCGGGTCACTCGCCGAAGACCCCACCGATCGCCCCCGCGAGCGCGCTGTCGATCGCAAAGAGAAACGTGATCGCGACCCCCGCGAGCAGGACGCCGCCGAAGCCCATCACGCCGCCGAGTGGACCCCCGACGAGCCCCAGAAGGCCCGCGAAGACGGCGAAGACGGCCGTCAACGCGATCCCGCTGACCGATCCCGCCAGCAATCCGTGCCACGCGCCGCTCGTCAACCCACCCCCGGCCACGTATCCCGCGGCGAAGCCGCCGATGATTCCCGCGCCGATGTGGCCGACGATCGGCGCGCCGGTCGCCAACACCCCCGCGATGAACGTCACAACGAAGCCGATCGCCACCGCACGCCAGTTCGTCATACCCGATCCTAGCCGGTTCGCAGGCAAAAACGCCGCGGGGAGTTAGTAACTGATTGGCGTTCAGTTGTTAATTTTTGGGGCAAAATCGCGTCCGATTGGCGGACGTGTTAATACTATTCGGCCCACTACCTCCACGTAATGACGACACCGGACCGGGACGAGCGGACCCTCCGACTATCAGTTCCGGAGATGGACTGTCCCTCCTGTGCGGGCAAGGTCGAATCGGCCCTCGAAGCCCTCACGGGCGTCGTGTCGATCGACACTCGACCCGCCGGCGGCACGCTACACGTCAGGTACGACCCCGCCGAGACGACCGACGCCGAAATCTGCGAGCAGGTCCGTGCGGCGGGCTACGAGGTCGAGCGGAATCGGACCGAACGGTTCGACGTTCCGGGGATGGACTGTCCCTCCTGTGCGGGCAAGATCGAGTCGGCGCTCGAACCCACGGCCGGCATCGCCGAGCTAGACACCCGCCCCGCGAGCGGGACCGTCGTCGTGGAGTTCGATCCCGATCGAACCTCGGTCGGCGAGATCACAGCCGGAATCGAGGGGGCCGGGTACGCGGTCGAATCGAACGAACTCGAGGATCGCCCCGCCATCTGGCAGACCCCACGAGCGACGAAGACGGCGGTCGGTGCTGGCGTTCTCCTCGTCGGGATACTCGTCGAATGGGTCGTACCGTCGGTGAACGCGACGTTCCCAACGGTCGGCCTCTGGACGATTTCGATCGACTGGATCGCCTACGTCCTCGCGGCTGCGATCGCCGGCGCGGTGATCGTTCGGAACGGCTACTACTCGGCGAAAGCGCGGAGTCTCGACATCGATCTGCTCATGAGCGCGGGGATCCTCGGCGCGCTCGCGGTCGGACTCCCGTTCGAGGCGGCCACGCTGGCGGTGCTTTTCAGTATCGCAGAACTGCTCGAACGCTACTCGATGGACCGAGCGAGAAACTCCCTGCGCGAGCTAATGGAGCTGTCGCCCGACACCGCCACCGTCCGCCGAGACGGCGAGGAGGTCACCGTTCCGGTCGAGGACGTCGCCGTCGGGGAAACCGTGCTCGTGCGTCCGGGCGAGAACGTCCCGATCGACGGCGTCGTCGCGGACGGACAGAGCGCGCTGGACGAGTCGCCTGTCACCGGCGAGAGCGTCCCGGTCGACAAAGCGCCCGGCGACGAGGTGTACGCCGGCAGCCGAAACACTGCCGGGTTCCTGGCGATCGAGGCGACCGCACCGGCGGGCGAATCCACGCTCGCGCGGGTGATCGAACTCGTCGAGGACGCAGAATCCGAGCGGACCGAACGCGAGCAGTTCGTCGATCGGTTCGCCGCGATCTACACGCCGATCGTCGTCGCTGGCGCACTCCTCACGATGAGCGTCCCGCCGCTTTTCTTCGGCGGCCCGTTCACCGAGTGGTTCGTGCGTGGTCTGACGTTGCTCGTCATCGCGTGCCCCTGTGCGTTCGTCATCTCGACGCCCGTGAGCGTGGTGTCGGGGCTGACCAGCGCCGCGCGAAACGGCGTGTTGATCAAAGGCGGCACGCACCTGGAGGCGATGGGGGCGGTCGACACCGTCGCGATCGACAAGACCGGCACGCTCACGACCGGCCAGTTGGGCGTCACCGACGTCGTCCCGCTCAACGGCAACACCGAAACGGATGTCCTCTCGTGTGCGGCGGCGATCGAACGCCGGAGCGAACACCCGATCGCCGAGGCGATCGTCGAGCACGCCGAGGATGCGGGCGTCGACTCGCGGTCGGTCGCGTCGTTCGAGGCGATGGCCGGACAGGGCGTCAGTGCGACCCTGGATGGGGTTCGCCACTACGCCGGCAAGCCGGCGCTTTTCGCCGAACTCGGATTCAACCTCGAACACGCACACGTAGAAACCGACGGCGGCGTCGCCCTCGGGGACCGGGACGGCGATGCGGCCGAAGGCCGGCCCCGAGACCGAGACCGAGACCGGAATCTGGATCCGATCGCCGCCGAGGCGATCGACTGCGAACACGGGGCGTATCTCGACCTAGCCAACGGGACGATCCCGCGGCTCCAAACCGAGGGAAAAACGGTCGTCCTCGTCGGAACGGCCGAGGAGATCGAGGGGGTGATCGCCGTCTCCGATACGGTCCGTCCCGAGGCCGCGTGGGCGGTCGATCGGCTCGGCGAACTGGGCGTCGATCGCGTCGTCGTGCTCACCGGCGACAACGAGCGGACGGCGCGGGCGATCGGCGATGCCGTCGGGGTCGACGAGGTCCGCGCGGACCTGCTCCCCGAGGACAAACTCGCTGCGATCGAGGAGCTCCGCGAGACGTCCGAGGGAGGCGTTGCGATGGTCGGCGACGGGATCAACGACGCCCCCGCCCTCGCGACCGCGACGGTCGGAATCGCGATGGGCGCCGCCGGGACCGACGCGGCGATCGAGACCGCCGACGTCGCGCTCATGGCCGACGACCTGACGCGGCTACCGTACCTGTACGACCTCTCTCGGCGGGCAAACGGCGTCATCAAGTCGAATATCGTCTCCAGCCTCGGCGTGAAGGCGCTGTTGGCGATCGGCGCGCCGTTCGGCTACGTGACGGTCATCGTCGCCGTGGTCGTCGGTGACATGGG
>JBNJFV010000007.1:0-33760 GCA_051747145.1 Halobacteriota archaeon | reverse complement strand
CGATCGGCGTTCGATACGCATCGCGATCGGCACCCGAGTCACTCCTCGCTCACCAGTAACTCCACAGACAACGCCCACGTGTCGTCGTCGCCGAACGATCGTGGCTCGAAGGCGTACGTTCCGGGGGCGAGACACTGTTGAGAGGATGCGGTCGCGTACAACCGATACATTCGGGTGATCGACTCACACGGTCCAACCGTCGTCACCGTCTCGACGGGATCGACCTCGAGTTCGGATTCGGCCCGCCAACAGCCATCATCCGGCGCTCTCGGAAACGCGACGTCGATGTGCCGTTCGATGTCCGGAACGGCGAGGAGGCCGACGTCCTCGAGGTCGGTGTGTGCCCCTTGATACGTACTGTACGGCGGGGTCGGTCCGCCCGCGAACTCGTGTTCGGTGGATCGTTTGTTCGTGTACCGGATCACCAACAGCGCGGGTCGATCGGTGGTGAATCCGCGGGTCATCCTCGCCTGAACGGCGAAATCGCTCGTTTCGAGCGGTTCGGACCGAACGATCGACTCGGGAAAGCCCGGATCCGAGCCGATCTGCTCGGATTCGATCGGGTCGATCACACACGGCTCCTCGGGCGTCGGTTCGGTCGGTGTCGGAGTCGGCGTCTCCCGGAAAAACGGCGGCTGGTCTGCCAGATCGGCACAGCCGGCGATCGGTGCGGCGATCGTTCCGCCGATCGTCGCGAGCACCCGACGGCGCGACAGACCGGAGACGCGCCGATCGGAACCGGCGGGACGATCGGATGGGAGACGCATACACCTCATCACTCCGCGAGTACGGCCAAGTATCTTGCGTCGAGACGGGACAATCGAACCGACCACCGATGACACAACAAGAACACGGCCGACGAAACCACGATCGGGAGAGATGAGTGTGACGACATCCCGAGGTTGCGATCCATGTGACGGCATCTCTGGGGGCACGACCCTCCGAGAACCTTATTCGACAGCAGTCCCGAGTACGACCATGCAACAGGTCGACGCGGAACTGTCGACGCTCGATCGCGCGATCGTCAACGCCTTCCAGGGCGGGTTTCCGGTCGTCGAGCGTCCGTTCGAGGCGGCCGCGGCGGCACTCACCGATCGGGGGGTCGCCGTCGAGGCCACAGACCTCCTCGATCGCATACGGCGGCTCGAAGCCGAGGGCGTCCTCTCGCGGTTCGGCGCACTCGTCAACGCCCAGGAGATCGGCGGGAACGCCTCGCTCGTCGCGATGCACGCCCCCGAAGAGCAGTTCGACGAGATCGCAGAACGGGTCAACGGGTTTCGAGAGGTCGCCCACAACTACGAACGCGAACACCCCTACCTCAACATGTGGTTCGTCGTCTCCGTCGCCGACGAGGACCGGATCGACGCGGTGCTGTCGGAGATCGAATCCGAAACGGGTCAGCGCACGTACAACCTCCCGAAACGAGCGGAGTTTCGGGTCGAAGCGAAGTTCCTCCTCGAGGGGCCGATCGCTGACGGTGATTTGGACCTGTCGTCGCTCGGCCCGCCTGTCGAACCGGTCGACAGACGAACGCTCACGCCCGCAGAACGCGATCTTGTGGTCGAAATACAGGACGGCTTTCCGCTCACCGAGACCCCCTACGCCGACATCGCCGCGGCGATCGACGCGGATGCCGAGTGGGTGCGTTCGACCATCGCCCGCTTCAGGAACGAAGGGAAGATTCGCCGCATCGGCGTCATCCCGAACCACTACGCGCTGGGATACACCGAAAACGGCATGACCGTCTGGGACGTCCCCGACGACGTCGTCGACGAGGTCGGGCCGGCGGTGGCGTCGCTCGATTTCGTCACCCACTGTTATCGCCGACCCAGACACGAGGGCGTCTGGGAGTACAACTTCTTCGCGATGACTCACGGGCGGAGCGAAGACGAGAGCCGACGACGGATCCAGCGGGTTCGATCGGTCATGAACGACTACTGGGACGTCGGGGAAGACGACTGGGACACGCTGTTTTCGACCCGTATATTAAAGAAGACGGGGATCAGACTCGCCGAACGTGCCGACGCGAACACGGCGTAGCCGATATGGGTGGGTGAGCGCACGAAGATGATTCCGCTGTATCACGATTTCAGTGACGCGGTCGTGCTCGTTCTCGGCGGGGGGTCGGTCGGATGCCGGAAAGCCCGTCGATTCGCCGCGGAGGCGCGCGTCGTCGTCGTCAGTCCAGCCTTCGATCCCGAGTTCGAGGCGATCGAAGGAGGCTGTGACGAGGCTGCCGGATCGGTCGGCGAACCGGCCGACGCCGCCGATCGATCGGACGGATCGATCGAACTGATCCGGGCGGCCCCCGACGCGGGGAGCGTCGGCGAGTGGCTCGATCGGATCGACCCGGCGCTGGTGGTGATCGCGACGGACGACGCGGCGCTCAACGAGGCGGCAGACAGGGCCGCCGCCGATCGAGGGATCGTTCGGAACCGTGCAGATCTCGCGGGCGATCGCGACCCCGGAAGCGTCGTCGTCCCGGCGACCGTCACGGACGGGCCGGTCTCGATCGCGATTTCGACGAACGGAACGAGCCCCGCGGTGTCGAAACACCTGCGAGGGAAGCTCGAATCGGAGATCGAGGGTGCGGGCGCGATGGCGTCGTTGACGGCCGAGCTCAGAGAGCGACTGAAAGCCGATGGGCGCTCGCCCGCGGCTCGCCGCGCGGCCGTGCGAGCGGTCGTACGATCGGATACCGTTTGGAAGGCTTTACATACCGGAGATACGAACCCGATGCAAGAGGCGACTCGCGTGATCGGCAACGAGGTGGACGTCGACTGATGTTCCGGACCGGAGTCATAACCGGAGTCAGCGTGTCGCACGCACGTGCAAGCGTCGACGAGATCGACGCGGCGACAGGCGAGAGCGTTCGGAGCGTCGTGTCCGAACTCCGTTCGGAGTCGGCCGTCGAGGAAGCGTTCGCGCTCCAGACGTGCAACCGTGCGGAGGCGTACGTCGTCACCGATCGTCCGGCTGACGGGCGATCGGCTGTTTCGAAACTCGTGTCCGACGTTCGAGAGGGCGTCGTCGAACACATGGACCACGAGGAGAGCCTCCGGCACCTCATGCGGGTTGCGGCGGGGCTCGAATCGCTCGTGCTCGGCGAAGATCAGATCATCGGGCAGTTCAAAACCGCCGTCGAGGACGCACGCGGCGCCGGCGGCGTCGGGCCGGTCTTAGAGGATGCGCTCACGAAGGCGATCCACGTCGGCGAGCGCGCTCGAACGGAGACACAGATCAACGAAGGCGTACTGTCGCTCGGCAGCGCGGCGGTTCGGCTCGCGGCCACGGAGGTCGATCTCGAGGGAGCGACCGCGCTCGTCGTCGGGGCCGGCGAGATGGGCACGCTTTCGGCGCGGGCGCTGGTCGATGCGGGCGTCGATCGGGTGGTCGTTGCGAACCGGACAGTCCCCCACGCAGAACACGTCGCCGACGAACTGGACGCGCGAGCAGAGGCGGTTCCGCTCGGTGTGACGGCCACGAAAGCCGCGTCCGTGGACGTGATAATCTCCGCGACCGGAAGCCCGGAGTTCGTCCTCGAGGCAGATCAGCTCAACGGATCGGGCGACCTCGTCTGTATCGACATCGCACAGCCGCGGGACATCGACCCTGACGCCGACGGGATCGACGGCGTCTCCGTGTACGACATCGACGATTTACAGCGCGTCACAGACGAGACGAGAGCTCGGCGGCAGGAGGCTGCGACGCGTATCGAGGCGATGATCGACGAGGAGTTCGATCGGTTGCTCGCGGCGTTCAAGCGTCGGCGAGCCGACGAGGCGATCAGCGCGATGTACGAAAGCGCAGAACGCGTCAAAACGCGGGAAGTCGCGACCGCGCTCACGAAGCTCGAGGCGAACGGCGAACTCACCGACGAACAACGCGAGACCGTCGAGGCGCTCGCAGACGCCCTCGTCGGCCAGCTGCTCGCCGCCCCCACGAAGAGCCTCCGGGAGGCCGCCGCCGAGGATGACTGGACGACCATCCAGACCGCGATGCGGCTGTTCGATCCCGGCTTCGACGAACTCACTGGCGATCGCAGCGACGGAGCGGCGACCGCAGTGGCGGAGGGAACGGCCGGCGGGCTCCCACAGCACGTCCTCGAACGGCTCTCCGACGATTGAACGGCGTCGGGCCGGACTGCCGATCGAATCGTCCATCCCGCCGTACGTTTTTCACGTTTGCGAGCGAATCACACGGTATGTCGCTTCTATCCGACGACGAGATCGATCGACGACTCCCGGCCGAGTGGACCCGCGAAGACGAAGCAATCGTCCGCACCTACGAGTTCGACGACTACCTCGAGGGCGTCGCGTTCGCGGGGGCGATCGGCGAGATTGCAGACGAACAGTTTCACCACCCCGAAATTACGATCGGCTACAAACGGGTCGAAGTCAGGTTGACGAGCCACGAGGCCGGCGGGATCACGGCCGATGACCTCAAACTCGCGGGCCTGTTCGACGACGAGTACTGATCGCATGCGGGCGTCCTACACCTTCCGCGTGACGTTCCGGCTCGATCCGAGCGCCGGTCGCGTCGACCCGGCATCCTTCGAAACGGTGTATCGACGATCGGCCCCCGAACCGGACGAAGCGGAGGGCTGGCGCTTCTTTCAGGAATGGCTGTGGCACGGGGATCTGAACGATCCCGACCAGTTTCGGCCGATCGTCGAATCGGAACTCGGCGTCGAGGTGACTGCGATACGATTCAGCGAACTGGAAACCGATCGCGAGTACCGCACCGCCCTCGAGGAGGCGATCGAAGCGAACCTCGAGGCGTTCAACGCCGAGTCCGCCGGCGACGTGATACACGCGCATCTGGGCAGTTCGATCAGAGTGATCGAGTGAGCAGCCGTCGATCCGTCTGTGACCGGGGCGATCGATCACGCGATCGACCACAGGTCCCCACGTTAGGTACTCCCAACACCCCACGGGGCGCAACACCCATATCGTGCGGTCACCTACGTGCGTATTGAATGGTCGTCGACGACTACGACTACGACTACGACTACGACTTCTGGCTGTTCGATCTCGACGGCACCCTCGTCGATGCGGAGTGGGCGTACACCCGGGACGTCTTCGATCGCGTCGGCGATCGGATCGGCCGGCCGTTTAGCGATCGCGAGGCGGAAGTCGTCTGGCACGGCCTCGGCGGTGCGCGCAATCCCGTCCTCGAATCGTGGGGCATCGACCCCGACGTGTTCTGGCCCGCCTTCCACGCCGAGGAAGACCCCGCCGAACGAGCGGCGGCTACCTATCTGCACGACGATGCGGCGAGCCTCCTCGACCGCATCGACGCGCCGATCGGCGTCGTCACGCACTGTCAACAGTACCTCGCCGATCCGGTCATCGATCGGCTCGGCTTGCGCGAGACGTTCGAGACGGTCCTTTGCTGTTCGGAGGAAACCGGCTGGAAGCCCGACCCGAAACCGATTCGGACCGCGATCGATCGACTCGACGTCCCCGATACCGGGACCGGCGTCCTCGCCGGCGACGGCGAAAGCGACATCGGCGCGGCGTGGAACGCGGGTCTCGAGGGCATCCACGTCGAACGACACGGTCCCGATCACCGGGGTCGGTGTGTGTTGGGCGATTATCGGATCAGTTCGTTCGACGAGTTGCTCGATCGCCGGGCCGCGGGGGATTGATCGAACCGCACGTCGTCTCGATCGACGGACGGCGAGTGCGTGAAAGCCTCGTTCAGATGCCGGTCGGATGTGCGACGAACGTCGTCGACAGCCCCCACTCTTCGGCGAGCGAGGCGATCGACCTGACGCCGAAGGTTTCGGTCGCGTAGTGGCCAGCCAGGAACACGGTGATCGATGCTTCCCGAGCCTGGTGGTAGACTTTCTGTTTGCCCTCGCCGGTGAGCAGCGCGTCGAGATCGGCGTCGATCGCCTCATCCAGCCAGTCGGTCCCGCTCCCGGTGACGATCCCGACGTCGGTCAGTTGCTCCGGACCGAAATCGAGCACCGCGGTCGTCGCGGTCCCGTCGAATTCATCGAGGGCCTCGGCGATCGACTCCGCGGTCGTCGGGTCGTCGAATCGACCCCGTTGACCGACGTATTCGGGACCGAGACGGCCGAACGGTTCCCGATCGACGAGGCCGAGTTCGGCGGCGACGCCCGCGGCGTTCCCAAGCTCTTGGTGGCCGTCAAGTGGCAGATGTGCGGCGTACAGCGCGATGTCGTTTTCGACGAGCCGATCGATCAACCGGTATTCACGACCGGTGATCCGCTCGAAACCGCCCCAGGAGATCCCGTGATGGACGACCAGGACGTCGGCGTTCCGGTCGATCGCCTCGTCGATCGTGGCCGCGGCGGCGTCGACGGCGACGGCGACGCGATCGACCGTTGCCTCGTCGGGACCGACCTGAAGGCCGTTCGCGCTGGCGTCCAGATCGGCGTACGCGGCCGTGTCGAGCCGATCGTCGAGCCGATCGACGAACGTTTGCAGTTGCATGCGCGAAGACAGGAACGCGATCGGCTTGTATCTCCCGCCTGCAGATCCGACAGGGGTCTGATCCCTCCCGGTTCGACGGGGCCGCGTCGCTTTCGATGGCGGCGAATACGTGCAGAAAAGACCGACGAGACGGCGGTACTGGAGTCCGCCGACGGTACTCGAGTTTGACGGCGTTACTCGAGTTTGACGGCGTTGACCTGACCGGTCTGGCCGGGCCGGGACGTGACGCGGGCGGGACCCTCGGAGGTTTCGATGACTGCGCCTTTCGTGATGATGTTCCGTCGGACGTAGTTGACGTTCGATGGGTTCTCAGAGACGCCCTCGATTTCGGCTTCGACGGTCTCGGACCCGTCGGAAACGTTGGCGATGTTCGTCGAGAGCGCGCGGAACTTCACGTCGTTGCCGCGCGAATCGATCACCTGCAGCCGCGGTTCGCCGACGGTCGTTTCGGCCGGTTCGCGGCCGAGCTGGTAGCGTTTTTTCTTCCGGAACGGTTTGAGTCGACCGCCGGTGCGCTTGCGGGTAGAGCGTCCCTGATCTTTCATACCCGACAGAACAGCCAGGAGCTACTTGAATCGCTCGGAACGCGCCTCCCGTGGCTGTGGCACCCAGTAACAACGCGATGGAAACGAGTCCCAGTGGCTGTCGCTCCGTTTGGCAACGCGATGAGAACGTACGTACGACGGAGTAGCACGTTCCAAAAGGTTTACTGAAGCGTCACTCCCCTCTTTGCAGTATGAGCCTGGAGGTCGCCGTCGCGATACCGTTCCGCCAGAAGGGAAAGCGATCGCTCGGCGAGGGCGAGTTCGTCGTCGCGCTGTCGCTCGATCGCGACTGGTTTTCTCCCGATCAGGCGAAACGGCTCGTCGACGTCGCACTCGGTCGGGGGTTGCTGGAAACGATCGACGACGAGTTGCGACCCACCTTCGATCCGGACGACGTGTCGGTCCCCGAGGACTTCACGCCCGACGAATCGATCCTTCGGGAGCAATCGACGTTCGAACGCGCGCTCGATCGACTCGTGAGCAACGGCGTTCCGAAACAGGAGGCGGTCGCGACCGCAAACGAACGCCAACGGGAGCTTGGCGTCACGATCGAGACGGCGGCGGTCCTCCTCGCGCGCGAACGGGGAATTGACGTCTCCGACATCGTCGACGACGTCGTGGACGAACTCGGAGACGCCTGACACCACGGTGTATTCGAAGTCGAACCCGTCCGTCCACCCGAAGGATTCTCCCCCTCCGCCCCCAGTGTACGGGTACGGTATGATCGACGATCGACTGGCAGACGGTCCCCGGATCGCACAGGTACTGGCGTCGGAACTGACCGGCGATCGGGACGACCTCGCGGCGGTGACGGTTACCGACGCGAACCCCGACGTCGATCCGACGCCCGAGGGGGCGATCGCCTACCGAGTGGCGATGGAGACGCAGACGAAGACGAAGACGGAGACGCAGACGGGGACGGCTACCGACCCGACGACGATCGCGGAGGTGTTCGTTCACCCGACGCGGACTCGCGTCGAGTTCCTCCTCGAGGCGGACGTCGCAGCAGACGCGGCAGCGCAAGCGGAGCTTCGTGTCCGCCCGAAGGCGGTACACCCGCCGCGAACGCTCGTGTTCGTCGAAGACGGTGCGCAGGTGAAGTGGATCCTGCCCGTCTTCGAGGCGGTTGTCTCGTCGATCGCGGCGTGCGCGCCGACGTAATGAGTGGCAACGACTAGTTCGACGCGTTGCGATCGCGATCGTGACGAGGGGTAGCCCCGTCTCGAGGGGGAACGCCGAGACGATCGATATTGTCCAATTGAGGGAATTCACCCCACACATTTAACACGTACACGTTGCTTCTGAGACCATGGCGAACGAGGGAGGACAGCTACCCGAATCCGACGGTCGAACCGATACAGACGCGTCTGAATCGAGCAACGGCCGTTCGGAATCGACCGACTCCGAGGAAACGACCGAACGAGCCGACAGCGTCGGACCACCAAAGCCACGGAATCGAACGGAGCCATCGTCGGAGAGGCGCGATTCAAGCGAACGCGCCCAGGAGGCTGCGACCCACCTGAATGCGGCGATCGACGCGATCGACGACCTGGAGGCGGTGCTCGATCGGGGCGAATCGGCGGCGACGACGAACGAGGAGTCCGTCGAATCGATCGCGATAACGGCGAGCAACGTCACCCAGAACGTCCAGCGGCTCGAGACGAACGTCCAGCAGATCACCGACATCGTCGACGTGATCACCGACATCGCCGAACAGACGAACCTGCTGGCGCTGAACGCGGGCATCGAAGCCAGCCGTGCCGGCGAGGCGGGAGACGGGTTCGCCGTCGTCGCCTCCGAGGTGAAGTCCCTCGCCGAGGAGGCCGGTGCTCGAACCGACGAGATCGAATCGATCGTCGAGTCGATCCAGTCGGATACCGAAGAGACGGTCGAGAAGCTCGACGCGATGAACCTCCAGATCAGTACCTCGATGGGCTCCTCCCAGAAGACGCTTCAGGCCTTCGAAGAACTCGATGCGTGTGTCTCGGAGGTGGACGGGCACGTCACGGCACTCGAATCCGCACACCAAACCGCCGCCGATACCGATCCGTCCGATGCGACGTAATCCTGACGGCGTCACTCCCACGACGCGTTCGATCGATGCTGGGCGGCGATGACCTCCACGTCGTGGCTCGACAGCGTGCCCGCCTCGGTTATGACGCCGGTCACAAGTTCCGCGGGTGTCAGATCGAAAATCGGGTTCGAAACCTCGATCGGCGCGTCTCCGTCGTACAACTCGCGATCGGCTCCCTCCTCGCCGTGAAACACCGGTTCGGTCGCGATTTTGTCCCGTGCGGCGACGACGTACCGGGGAATCTCAGCGGTTGCGGCTGCGAGCGCGAGCGATCGCGTCCCGACCTTGTTCACGACGGCGCCGTTCGGCAAGATCGTGTCCGCTCCGACGAGCGCGGCCGAGACGCCCCCGTTGGCGAGGTGGTAGCCGATCGCCGCGTCGCTGGTCAGTGTGACGTCGATTCCGGCCCGAGCGAGCCGTTCGGCGGCCGTGACGCCCTCGCAGGCCGGTCGCGATTCACAGACGGTCGTCGCGACGCCGGCTCGAACGATCGCATCGAGAACGGTTCCGGACCGAGAGATGGTGATGACTGGGCCATCGAGTAGCTCGGCGGCGTTTCGAGCGGCGTCGACGTCCGCTCGCGCTGCGTCGTCGATCGCCTCGATCGCCCGACTGTGCGCCAGACTCGGACGCCGGTCGGCCCCATTGAGCACTCGATTGACGCGGTTTTGAATGACCGCCATGCTGGGACGGACGCTCGCGAGGTCGCGACCGACCGACGCGAGGTCCGCCCAGTCCTCTGCGATCGCCGCCCGATCGCGAAGTACCTCGAGGGCCCGGATAGAGAGGTACGCCGAGCCGTGTTCGTCGTCGGAGGCGATCGATTCGACCGATGGCGCGACGCGTTCGTACGTCTCCCACAGCGCGGGTATCGTGTTCCGATCGAAAATATCGGTCGGCGGACACCACGCCGTCGCGTCCACCCCGTCGACCGAGGCGATCGATCTGGTGGAACTGTCGAAGAGGAACGGGTACCGCCGTTCGGCTCGATGCCCGTCGGTGACCTCGATCGACTCCCCCGCGTACGCCAATTCGAACCCGCTCGAATCGACGCCTGTCGACGCGGCGATGGTTCGCCGAGCGACGGCAAGCGGCCGACGGGACGCATCGATCGGGGCCGACAGGACCGTCCAGTGGCCGGACGTCCTCGCGCTGTCGGCCGGTCGCCGAACGAACAGCACGTCACCGCGATGTCGAACGAACGCCGTCACGATGTCGCGCATACCCGACGGTTCCATCCGAGCGCACACGGTTCTTCGGATCCTTTGGAAATGTGATATGAATTGCGGGCCGGGCGGACGACACCGGAGTGTTTCTCCACCATCGGCGTCCTTTTGGCTACGCCGACCGAGGAGCCCGCATGGAACTGTTCGCCGTCCCCGACATACCCGAAATCGAACCAGGGGACGACCTCGCCGCGATCATCGACGATCGGGTCGAACTCGACCCCGACGACGTCGTCTGTGTCGCAAGCACCGTCGTCTCGAAGGCGGCGGGACGAATCGCCGATCTCGAGTCGTTTCCGGCCGGCCCGCGCGCTCGCGAGATCGCCGCGAACCTCGCGGCGGTGACCGGGGAATCGAAAGACCCCCGATTCGCACAGGCCGTCCTCGAAGAGAGCGTCGAACTCCTCACGGAAGCGCCGTTTTTGCTCGCGGAAACGCGGTTCGGCCACATCGGGGTCAACGCCGGCATCGATCGGTCGAACGTCCCCGGCGGCGACCTGTTGTTGCTCCCGAAACGCCCCTCAGCCAGCGCAGAGCGGATCCGTGACGGGGTCGACGCCGATCGCGTCATCGTCACCGATACCTGCGGCCGACCGTTCCGACACGGCCAACGCGGCGTCGCGATCGGGTGGGCGGGGATGCCCGCGAGCCGCGATTGGCGCGGGCAGACGGATCGTGACGGCAGAGAACTCGGCGTGACCGTGCAAAACGTGATCGACGAACTCGCCGCCGCGGCGAACCTCCTCGCCGGTGAAGGTGCCGGTGGGACGCCCGTCGTGGTCGTGAGCGGCTTCGAGTTCGGCGATATGGCCGGCAGTGACAACCACTTCAGGGACGTAGAGAGCGATTACGTCAGACAGGCGCTTCGATCGTGGGAGTACGATGGGTGACAACCGCGCACCGGTCGACGTGACCGAACTGTCGCTGGGGATCGAACTGACGCCCGAACAGCCGATCGATCGGATCGCCGAACTCGGGGGCACTGCCGAGGCGTCTGAATACGACGCGGTGTTCACGTCGTGTCATTACAACAACCGGGATCCGTACGCCGCACTCCACCGAATCGCCGCCGACACCGAAACGATCGCGATCGGACCGGGCGTTGCGAACCCCTACGAGACGCATCCGGTCACCCTCGCCTCGAAAATTGCCACACTCGACGAGGCGAGCGACGGTCGCGCGGTATTCGGCATCGGCCCGGGCGATCCGACCACGCTCGGCAATCTCGGGCTCGCCGAGAAGCGCGGGCTCAGGCCGGTTCTGGAAGCGTTCAAAACCGCACAGACGCTGTGGGCCGGCGATCGGGTCAGCCACGACGGAACGTTCGACGCGACGAACGCCGGGTTGAACTACGACCCCCCGAGCGGTTCGGGGATTCCGATCCTCGTCGGCGGGGAGGGCCCGCACATGTGTCGGATGGCGGGGAAACACGCCGACGGGTTGTTGTTCAACGGCTCGCACCCCGACGACCTCGCGTGGGCTCGATCGCAGGTCGATCGCGGGATCGACGACCGGCCGGACGAACGAGGACCGTTCTCGCTGTACGCCTACGCGAGCGTGAGCGTCGCGAGCGACGAGCAAACCGCACTCGAGGCAGCCCGTCCGCCTGTCGCGTTCATCGCCGCCGGGGTCGCCCCGCCAGTCCTCGATCGACACGGGATCGACGCGACGCTCGCAGCCACGATCGGCGAGCGGATCGCCGAGGGGGCGTTTGGTGACGCCTTCGAGTTGGTCACTCCCGAAATGATCGACGCGTTCGCCATGACCGGCGACGTCGAATCCGTCGCCGATCGAATGCGTGCGGTCCTCGAAGATGCCGACGGGATCGTCGTCGGCTCGCCGATCGGGCCGACACTGAACGAAGCGGTGCCGTTAGCCGCCGAGGCGTTCGATCGGGCACGGCACTCCCACGCGTGATTCACAGCTCAATACAGCTCATCTGAGGCCAGCCACGAGCGTATCGAGCGCAGCGTTCCACGCGTCGACACTCGCCCGGGCGTTCGCCGTCGGTGTCCCCCCGAGCGCGCTCGGGAGACCGGGGATGATCGGCGGACCGGTCGTCGACTCCGCAAGCGGCCGGTACGGAACGCCGATCGCGTGCCCGGCGTCGCGATAGGTGCGGTGGGTCAGGTCGGCTCGCTCGCTCGCGGCGGCGGCCAACCGATCGGCCGGCCACAGTTCGTCGTCGCCGCCGGAGAGCAGCAGCGTCGGTCCGTCGATCGCCCCGAGGTCGATCGTGGCCTCGCTGATCCGTTCTTCCGATGCCGCATCGAGCGCCCGCGCGTACAGCGGCGCGAGTTCGAACGGTCGACGGGCGAGAAACCGACCGCAGAGCCGCGATAGAAATCCGATCGAGGGCGAAAGCGGAACCGACGGCAACGGGACGCCGTTGTCGAGCCACGCCGGGTCCGGACGCCGAAAGCCGTCGGGGACGCCGTCGAACCGGACGTGACTCGGCGACCACGCGATCGCGGTCGTGATCCTCGGATCGCGACTCGCAAGCTCCAAGGCGAGTTCACCGCCTCTGGACCACCCCATGACAGCCATCGGGCCGTTCAGGACGCGATCGCTCGCGCAGAAGCGATCGATCGCCCGATCGAAGTACTCGAGATCGATTCCTTCGAGCGTCGGGGGGAGCCCGTCACGGCCGAAATATGCGGGCGCGAGCACCGCGTAGCCTCTGGCAGCGAGCAATCCGGCGGGAAGCCGGGGCGGGAGTCCGCCCTCTGACCCGCCGAGGAGGACGACGCCCGGAGCAGGCTCGGTCCGCGCGGGGTACCACTGCTCGCCGATCGTCGTGCCGTCGATCGCCTCGCGGCTGGCCCGTTCGGTGGTGAGCCGTCGTTCGATCGACCGCCGCGCGCACACCTGGCCGGCGATCGAAACCGACAGCTCGACGTCCACGCGTCGAACGAGCGTGCGTCTGTCCACCCTCGGGCGATCGGTCGTTCGCGACATCGCCCAGAATGGAGCCATCGGAACCGGTCGGTCTGCCGTGTCGTCGAGGGGGATCGCCGTCCGCAGATCGACGACGCCTCCGGCGTCCGATCGATACTCGATCGATGACCGGTACGTCCCGTCCGGCATCGGCATTCGAGTCGTCACCGCGAGGCGGCTGTCGGGCGGACAGCCCCCGATTCGGATCGCGATCGGTTCGTCGAACAGCGGGCTCGAATCGCTCACGTCGATCGTCGGCGACGAGATCGAGTGGCGATCGTTCACGCACAGTCACCACCGAGTGCGGGTTCGATCGACGCGTGATACTCGAAAAGATCGTGGTACGTCGGGTCGACCCGTTCGATCGCGTCGCTCTCGTCGACGATCGAGCTTGCGGGGAGGAACCCGCGGAGCCGATCGCCGTGTCGAAGCCACCGATCTGCGAGCACCGACGGCAGCTCGGTCTGCGATCGCGTCCCGGTCGTTCGGGCGACGACCGGCGGTAGCGACGAGCGAAGTTCGTCCGGGGGGCCATCGGCGGTGATGCCATTTCGCGTCATGAAGACGAGCCGATCGGCCAACTCGGCATCAAGCGGCGTGTGGCTCGTCAACACGACGGTGGACCCGTCAGCGATCCGTCGCCGAAGAACCTCCTGGAGCGTCCGAACCATGGACATGTCCAGGCTCGCGGAGGGCTCGTCGAGCAGAACGACGGGCGCGTCGATCGAGAGCGCGACGGTCAGCTCCAACAGCCGACGCATGCCCCCCGAGTAGTTCCGGACGAGATCGTCGAGTCGGCCCGCAATCTCGAACGTCTCCACCAGATCGCGCCACCGCTCCGTCGATCGGGGATGCAACGAGGTGTAAAAGTCGATCGTCTCCCGTCCGGTCAATCCAGGAAGTGACAGCGCGTTCTGCGGGGCGAACGCGATGCGTGCGGCCCGGTTGTGCGGGGTGCCGTCAATCTCGACCGTGCCGCGATCGGGCACCAACCCACCTGCCAGAGAACACAGGAGTACGGTCTTGCCGACGCCGTTTGGACCCACGAGCGAAGTGATCGTGCCGCGTTCGAATCGGACGTCGATCGAATCGAGCAACCGAACGCCGCCGAGCGATTTCGTCAGGTTCCGTGCGGCGATCGCGGGCGTGGCAGATCCGTCGCCCCCCGCGTCCGATACGGCGTCGCCCCCCGCGTCCGATACGGCGTCGCCCCCCGCGTCCGATACGGCGTCACTCACCGGCATCACCGCCGTACAACCACGATCGAGCCAGGACGGACGCGAGGGTAGACAGAACCACGAGGGAACCGCCCAGCCGAGCCAGCCCGGATCCGATCGAGGGCATCCCGGGGGGCGTGAGGCCGGCGTTCCCCCACTCGGCCCCGACGAGCGCCTCGAGCGTTAGCCGCGTCGCGAGGGTGTTCGGCAGGTAGTTCAGTGACGCTTCGACGGTCGAACCGGGGATCAACCACGGCTGGGTCCCGTTGAAGCCGGTGACGAAAAACGCGATCATCACGATCGTCAGCGTGAGCAGGTTCGTCTGCGATCGGCCGTTGGTGACGAGCGCGACGATCGTCGCGATCGCGGCACAGAGCCCACAGAGCGCACCGACGGCGATCGTTACGGCTCCGATGGCGACCGGCCACGACCGGGTCGGCGAGACTGTGGCCCCGTCGATCACGCCGACGAGAACGACGGCGAGAAACGCCGCGAGCCCGAGCAGGACGCTCCCGACGAATCGACCGCCAAGATCGATCGTCGGGGAAACGGGATAAGCGCGTAACGCCCGATACCGCTTCTCCTCGAGATCGCGCGTCAGCTCGCCGGCGAACCCCACGAGCGAGACCGTGATCGCCCCGAAGATGCCGAACGTAACCGCCTGTGTGGTCTTGACGAGGGAAACGACGTCCGGTGGCGTCCCAGCCGGAAGCTGCGGGAGGACGATCAAATAGACGGTGAGGAGATACCACAGGATCGGCCAGGCGAAACTCCAAAACAGCGACGCTCGATCCCGAAGCGCAACCCGAACGTGCCGGCCGGCGAACGCCGACGCCTGCCGCATCGATCGGGTCGTGCGGTCGGAGACTGAACTCGACATACCGGCTTTCGCCCCGCGATCGTACTTGAAAGGTCGGCGTCCAGTCGACGGTAGCCATAAACCGGATGCCGGGACGAACCGTCGTATGGTTCCGCCGAGTTGCGTGGCGATCGAGGCGTCTCCGTTGTGGGTCGCCGTGACGATCGGCCTCGGGCCGCTCGCACTCGTTTCGATCCTGTGGGTCGTCTCGAACAGTCTCGTCCGACGGTTCGGATGGGGAGACGACACGGGCGGAACGACCGAACTCGTATACGCGGCCGCAGTAACCGGGTGTGCGGTCGTAGTGAGTCCGTGGACCGCAGCCTGCACAGCGCCGTTTGTGTCGATCGACGTGCCGATCGGCGTGGCGGCCGTCGGGACCGTCGGAGCCGGCTGTGGCGCCGGACTGTACGTGATAGACGACGCGATCTGGCGGTGGTACACCCCCGGTGCGGTTCGACGGACGAACACGACGCACAGGGCGGCGATCGCCCGCCTCGGGATCCCACCCGGCGAAGAGGTCCTCTTTCGAGCCGTGCCGACGGTGCTCGTCGGCGTCGTCGGCGCGATCGGCTACGTCGTCGGATCAGCGGTCGTGTTCGGAGTGGCACACGCACACGTCGGTCGCCACGAGGTCGCGTTCAAAACGTGTGACGGCGTCGTCTACGCGATCGCACTGGTCGGTACCGGATCGCTCCTCGCACCGATCGCCATGCACGTCGGCTACAACGTCGCGTCGATCCTCGCGAGGACGAACGTGTTCGGTCGATCGAACGGGGCGTGAGGCGACACGCCGGTCCGAGCAACGGACGCCTCACCGACGCTGGAGACGGGATTCGAGCGTTCGGCGGAGTTCGTCGGTCGTTTCGGCGAGTACGTCGCTGATCTCGACGGCGTAGGGGTCTGGATCGTCGATCTCCCGGTGGGATTCGGGGAGTTTTCCCAAACAGTCGTCCGTCCGCTGTCTGATCGTCGAAAGCTCCGGCAGGTCGTACACCCGCTGGCCGTCCTCGATGACGGTTACGAGAAGCGCTTCGCCCGGAAGCGATTCGTCCCGAAGTCCGACGACGTCGCCGGCGTATCGGCCGTCGCGCTCGGTCCGTCGAACGGTTTTCGCGCCGGGATACGTCACCTTCCCCTTCGAGAGCTTCATCGTAGGGCGCATTCGCCCGTCCCGTTCGACGGCGACGAGCTTGTACACGCCCTCCACTTTGGGAGCGTCCGTGCTCGTCACGAGCGCCGTTCCCGGGCCGAACCCCGCTCCGACCCCGCCCCGATCGAAAAACTCCTCGATCGCGTACTCGTCGATACCCGAGGAGATGAACTTGTCGACGCGCGGAAGCACGTCGTCGACGGCCTTCGAGAGTTCGACCAGATCACCCGAATCCAGGCGGACGCCGCGGAGGTCGACGTCCCGCTCCTCGGCGACCTCCCTCGCGAGAACCGCTCCGTCGACGGTGTCGTAGGTGTCGATCAACAACACGCTGTCGTCGCCGTACTCGTCGACGAACGTGCCAAAGGAGTCGCGTTCTGATTCGAAGCTTTGCACCCACGAGTGCGCCATCGTTCCGAAGACCGGTACGCCGAACGCCTCCCCAGCCGCGACGTTCGACGTGCCGTCGAATCCGCCGACGTACGCCGCCCGTGCGGCTTTCACGCCCGCGTCCGTACCGTGAGCGCGTCGAGATCCGAAGTCGACGAGCCGCTGGTCGCCGCCCCGTCGATCGATCACGTCACGCATCCGTCGCGCCTTCGTCGCGATCAACGTCTGAAACCCGATCTGGTTTATCACGGCGGTTTCGAAAAGCTGTGCCTGAAAGATCGGCGCGGTCACTTCGAGCATCGGCTCGTTCGCGAAGACGGGGGTCCCCTCCGGCATCGCGCGGAGTTCGCCGGTGAACTCGAACGACTCGAGATACGAAAGAAACGACTCGTCGAATCCGAGTTCGGTCAAATACTCGATCGCCCGCTGCCCGAACTCGATAGATTCGACGTAGTGGATCGCCTGCTCCAACCCGGCGGCGATCATGTACCCCCGGTTCGGCGGAAGGTCCCGAAAGAAGAGACTGAACGTCGAATCGGGATTGTGATCCTGATTGTAATACGCCTGCATCATCCGTAGCTCGTACAGATCGGTGAACAACGGCAGGGTCTCGGCGGTCAGGTACCCGAAGTTCGATCGTGGCATGGCTCACCGTACCGGTACGGACGGCACCGTAATAAGCGTCAGTCGAGTGACGTACCGTGCCGGTCTGGACCGCGTCGATTGGGCGGACGACCCGACGCGTGGATACCGACGATCGACCCGACTCGCAGATACCGACGATCGAATTTGTGAACTTCGACGATCGCCCGGTTTCACCTCGCTGTGAAGCCAATGCCACGGGGATTTCCCCCGAGACGGGTCACGGATACGGGTGTGGCTTGTCGGTTACCGTCCGACCGTCGAACGCCGGATGGGTGCGAGGGAGGATTGCCGGTGGCGTCAGCGAAACGAGCTCCGGAATCACCACCCGCGCGACCGCTGTCCCGGCCTGTGCGGCGTCGGGTGTCGTGAGATCGAAGGCGATCGGCGTACAATCGGCGCGATCGAGCGCCGACAGGAGCGTTTCAAGCTCCGACTGGTCGCCGGACTCGGGGCGCTCGTACCGGCGATCGACCGACACGGTCGGACCCTCGAAGAGGAATTCGACCTCGTCTGCGTTCTCCGGGCGGCTGTAATAGAGAACGTTCTCGTCGAAGTTATCGGTCGCATCACGTGCGTCGACCTGTCCGACGTCGTGTTGTGTGGCCATGTAGGTGGTGTAGGGCCACCCCTGTGCGACCTCGTTGAGCGCGTCGTCGATGGCGTCGACGGGACGCAGCGCCGCTCCGCCGCCCGTGATGAAGTTGGGTTGTCGTTCCCGGTCGTTTCTGAGTGCGGCCCCTACCGTCGGAACGTCGATCGGCGACTCGTAGGCGAACACGTACGGCGTGATCGATCGGCCGTGTACGCGATCGTAACTCGATCGGGCCGCATGTCCCGTCGGAATCGACAACTGCGTCGGTGATCGCTGCAGACACCACGTTCGCATGAACGCGTCGCGTTCGACTGCCTCGTAGATCGCGCGGACGATCGCATCCTCCAGGTCCGTTCCGGCCGCAGTGCCGTTGCTACTTCCGGGAAAATGTTGGGGGACGCCTTCGAGCGAGCCCACCCGCATCCAGACGAGTTCGGCGGGGACGGACACGGACGCACCCGTGAGGAGGTCGATCCCGGTTGTCCAGTACAGCGGCGTCTCTCGGTTCAGTGGATCGAGCACCGATCCCCGCTGCGCATCGGAGAACACGTCCAGATACGACCACTCGATCGTACGATGGTGGCGAACGCGTTCCTCGTAGGGGTCCAGATCGAGCGACGACAGGTCGGGAGGCCAACAGAGACAGTACCGCTCGATCGTTTCGCCGAGTGCGCTCGCGAGCGATCCCGCAAGCGAGGCGCCCTTGCCGCTCACGCCGAGATCGAGATCGCCGTCGAATCCGACGATTCCGGCGATGTCCGTAGAATCAGGTACCGTGAGGTACGCCTCGGGATCCGAGCGGGCGCGGTGGGAGACGTACCATTCGAAGACGAGCCCCGTTTTGCCGCCGATCGCACGGCGATGCGCCAAAGCGAGGAGGCCATCGTCCGTCTCCATCCGGAGACTCATTCGGCTTCGACCTCGCCGTCGACCGCAGCCGCATCCTCGGCCGTCGACGCGTCGGCGTGTGCTTCCCGAAGGGTTCCGGCCCTGACCACGTCGTCCATCGATACGAACCGCTGGACGTCGCTGCCGGGGGCGACGCCACAGCAATCACAGCGCGGTACCGTGAGAACGTCGTTGGCGTCCATCGACAGCTCCAGCGAGTCGATCGTCACGACGCGACCGGCGGTGTACCCCGTCCCGTAGGCGAGCAGGTGAAGCAGTTCCATCGCGGCGAACCCCGACAGGAGTCGCGAAAACGCCGGTAGCGTCGCCGTCGAAAGTCGATCGTCCGACTCGAGGGACGTCCGGTACGCCTCGAAGCCCGCCTGTCCGGCGACGTTCGCCATCGTGCGCTCGCGGAAGCACTCGTAACAGGCAGTTTCGCCGGGGAAGACCGTCGGACCGACGATCCCGTCGAACCCGTGGATCTGCACGGGGAGCAGTGGCGTTTGCGTGTCGATCGCCAGTTCGTTTAACTCGGCCACGAGCGAGCGCATTCGATCGGCGGTGTAGACGACGAGGTCGACGGCTGCGATGAGCGCACGCAGGTCAGGAGCGTCGTGGTACGTGAGTCGATCGTCCTCGAGCGGGTACCACCGGCCGTGCGGTTGGGTGAGCGCTATCGAACCGACTCCCATCTCGAGGAGGTCCGCCGCGATCGATCGCCCCATGTCGTCGCAGGCAACGACGAGAACCGATTTGTCGGCGAGCCGATCGCGCTCGGTGTGTTGAAACCGATATTTCAGCGCCATGTGCGGCCACACGGGGTCTGTATCTGTCTCGGCTCGAACGATGTCGTGGTCGGCGAGCCGATCGAGCACCGAGCGGATCTCATCGCGGTGTCGCTCCTCGAACGTCGAAAGGATCGTCTGGACGGTCGTCGATCCGTCGATCGAATCCAACAGCCGACCGAGCAACCCCTCTGAATCGGTGTCTCGAATCGTCAACGCGGGACCGCTCCACGGACCGCCGCGGACGTGGAGCGTGTCGTCGTCGACCTGAACCGGAACGAACGCGGGGTTGAAGGCTGGCATACAGTGCGAGTCGAGTGTGCGTGTGTCGTCAGTCATTGGTGTCGGTGGGATGAAGGGTGGTTGAGTGAGCTGGTAGTGAACGCATCAGTTGCCTCGTGAATCGTCAGATTCGGGTCGATGGCCGATCGACATCGAGGCGATCACGGCCTCGTTCACGCCGTCGATCCCGAGGAGGTCGTTGACCCGATCGTCGTAGAAACTCGCAAGCGGAAGCGCCGCAAGTCCCATCGCCTCGGCGACGAGCAACAGATTCTGGCTCGCGTGGCCCGCCTCCTGGAGCACGAACCGATATCCCCGTGGCCCGTACTTCGCTTTCGTCCGCGGGAACGCGCCGGTCATGAACATCGTGATCGACGTGCTGGTGTGATCGAACACCGACTCGGGGGTGGCAAAACAGTCGTCGACTGTGTCGTCGTAGGCCGCGTCGGCGTCGACCCGATCGAGCACGCGAAGCGAGTGCGTTTCCGGGACGTAGTAGTACAATCCCGGATCGAGTCCCGTACCTGCGCTGCCGATCGCGAGGTAGAACTCGACGGGGTAGAGTGCACCCCCCGAGGCGTACGCGCGAAACCGCTTTGTCACCGCCGAGAACGGATCCGCAGCGGGGGCGATCGATCGTTCGGTGGTGACGCCGAGGGCGTGACCGAGCAGCGTACCAACGTCCGCCCGGGAGATCCCGCGCCTGCTGTGTGACCGGCGGCTCCGCCGACGCGATAACACGTCGTCGATCGACGCGGACAGCGGTGCGGGTTCGGGAAGTTCGACGGCCGGCGTGTCGGCGTAATCCGGCGTCATTGCCGCTTGCGCGTACTCGATGCTCGGATCGTCCGTGAACAGTGCCGCAGACTCCCCGAGTTCGAGGCCGTCGTGATCGGTGTACTTGCTGTTTTCGTGATACAGTGCAGCGATGTCGTCGGGACGGAACGATCGCTCCGTGAACCGACTAAAGTACGAATCGAGAAGCGTGGTACGCGTCGGGGCGTACGTTTCGCTCATCGTTCGTCTGAGCTGTGCGAGTTCGACCTGCATAGTGTCCGAGTGGGGTTCGTCCCGTGTTCGGACTTAAACGACAGGTCAGTTCGTCCGGTCAGTTCGTCCGGTCAGTTCGTCCGGTCAGTTCGTCCGATCAGTTCGTCCGGTCAGTTCGTCGAGACGGTGGTCGACGTCGTCGTTCCACGACACGTCGTCGTGGTCGTACACGTCGAGATGCCGCCTTCGATCGGAACTACGCCACGTGCCGCGTCGTGTTCGAGTTCGAGTTTCATTGTGTTGTGTACCGCCAGTCGATCGAAGGAGGCAGGGGATGAAAAACCCGGACGCAATTTTGTCCGGCAGAGTTCGCAGTCGTGCCGACGCCGGCCACGGGTTTATAATCGATGAGGGGGCTGAACCCGGGGTATGGGACCACCTGAATGCGACTCGATCGACGACCGGCCCCGGATCGATGTACTCGGCCAGACGATGCGGCAGACCGCCGGGTTCGGCTATCGCCACGTGCGCGCAGTGCGACATCGCCCGATCGGCCTCGCGTGGATGCTCGCGTTTCCAGCCGCCTTCTACCTGGTGACGATCTCGACGTTTATCGATTTCACGTCGATACCCGAATCGTATCACGGAGCGGTGCGAGCGACGACGGCGCTCAGTTACGGCGTGTTCGGGGCCGTGTTAGTCTCGTTGACGACCGTGAGCGGCGGGTTGGTCTCCGACCTCGAAGCCGGACGGAACGGTATCTATCGTGCGATCGGCGTGCGACCGATCGCCGATCTCTTGGGTCGGATCGGATCCACGCTCCTCGTTGCGGGGCTGTCAGTCGGGATCGTGATCGTCGTCAGCCTCGCGACGGGAGCGGAGTACGCGATGACGACGAGCGGCCTCGCGATCGTCCCCGTCTCGTTCGTCGCGAGCGTCCTGCCGTGGGTCATCGTCGCGTACGCGATCGCGATCGCGACGAACAGCCGCCGATACGCGACCCTCGTCGCCGTCAGCCTCGCGTTGGCGTCGTACTTCGCAACCGGCTTCAACGGTACCGTCCCGGCCATGTTCACGGCGGATCCGGTGTGGCTCAACGTACTCCCGAATACGCTTTCGACCCGCGTCCTGGTCGCACACACGGTCGGAATCGAGGACGCAGTTGGTGCGGGGCTTGCGCCGCCCGACCTGCCGACGGCGAGACGTTCGCTCGCGATCCTCTGTGGGTACGCGATCGCGTCGATCGTCGGGCTGTATGCGATCAGCGCCCGGCGGCTGTACGGCGGGGGGTTTCGATGACTCAGCGTCCGACACCAGCCTCGAGTCAATCTGCAACCGAGCCGGACCGATCGGCCTCGTTGACGGATCGATCTGCAACCGAGCCGGACCGATCGGCCTCGTTGACGGATCGATCTGCAACCGAGCCGGATCGATCGGCCTCCGCAAGGGAGCGTTCGGTCCTCGTGTCGGCCGACTCGATCGGGGTTCGACTCGACGGCGAGCGCGTCTGGTCGGACGTCGACATCGACGTACGAGCCGGCGAGACCGTCGCAGTCGTCGGTTCGAACGGTGCGGGGAAATCCGTACTGTTGTCCTGTCTGGCAGGCGCATCCGAACCGACGTGCGGCGCTGTGACCGCTCATCGTGGCGGCGTCGCGTACCTCCCGCAGTCGGACCTTCTGCCCCGGGCGCTTACGGGTCGTGAGGCGATCTCGTTCGTCGATCGGATCGACGATCGGATGTCTGACCGGTGGCGCTCGCTCGTCGGCCGGTTCGACGTCGCGGACGCGCTCGATTCGCTAATCGACACCTACTCGATCGGGATGCGTCGCAAACTCGAACTCGCGGTAGTGCTGGCGATCGACGCACCGGCGTACGTCCTCGACGAACCGACCGCCGGAGTGGATCCGTCGATCCGTCCTGCCGTTCGCGATGCGATAGGCGAACGGGCGACGGCGGGTTCGGGAGTCGTCCTCTCGACGCATCACGACGACGATACGGAGATCTGCGATCGCGTCGCCAGGATCGATTCGAACACGCTCGTCGCAGGAGGGAGGGACAAATGGGCGACACTGTAGACGACGATACCCTCGGGCGACCGTTCGAAGGGTCGATCGATCGGACGATCCACCAACCGACGCGGTTGCGAATCGTCAGTCACCTCTACGAGCACGGGCGGACGCTCTTTACGGAGTTGACGACGGCGCTTTCGATAACACCTGGGAACCTCGAAAGCCACGGCTCCAGACTCGAATCGGAGGACTGTCTGGCTGTCGAAAAGCGAGTGATCGACAGGCGGCCGCGAACCGCCTACCGGTTGACCGCGACCGGTGCAGATCGGTTTCGGGCGTACCAATCGATGGCCGAACGGATCACGCGGATCCCGCAGGCTGCGGCCGTGACAGAACAGCCCCGTGATGCCGGGAGGGAAGCCCGGGTTACTCCGCCGGGCCCCGACCGGGACTCGGCAACCCGCCCCCGCCGATCGACTGGATCAGCGCGCCGACGACCACGTAGCCGAACGCGATCACGGCGAGACCGATAAACACGGATCCGAAGAGAACGTTGATCGCGTTCAACGGGTCCGCAAGCAGGACGTCCTCGACGAATATCTGGGGCATCTCGATCGCATCAGACACGAGACGGGTCAGGAAATCGATGACTGCGCTCATACCTACCCGTTAGACGCCGTGGTATTTGTGTGTTCATGTCCCGTCGTCCGAACGACTTTCGAACGGCGACCGTCGGGACAATCGGAAATCGCGGTCATCCGGAGAGAACAGATCGAGGTGGAGAAAAGACTCGGTCGTCCGGAAAGAGCCGATCGAGGTGGAGAAAAGACTCGGTCATCCGGAAAGAGCCGATCGAGGTGGAGAAAAGACTCGGTCGTCCGGAAAGAGCCGACCGAGGGTGGCGAGGAAACCCGATCGAAGATGGACGATCGGCCCACGTCCGTCCATACCCGAACGGCTTTCCCGCGTCGCCGCCGAACGGGGTGTAATGAGTACCCTGCTGTGGATCCTCGGCGGGATCCTCGCATACGCCGCCGCGGCCACGATGTTACAGAATCGTGGGATGCTGCCGGATTATGTCAAGATATCCGGACCGTTGACGACGGTTCACACGAACCGTGGAAAGGTCCTCTTAGACAGGCTCGCACAGCCAACGCGGCTGTGGCGCGCGTTTGCGAACGTGGGCGTCGGGATCGCCCTCGTGATCATGCTGGGGACGTTCGTCCTGTTGGTGATGCAGGCGATCGCAATCCTCGAATCTCCGCCCGCTGAAACGGCGTTTCAGAGCCCGCAGAACGTCCTCGTGATCCCCGGCGTCAACGAATTCCTGCCGCTTTCGGTCGCCCCGGAGATCATATTCGGCCTTTTGGTCGGGCTCGTCGTCCACGAAGGCGGCCACGGGCTGCTGTGTCGCGTCGAGGACATCGACATCTCCTCGATGGGCGTCGTCCTCTTCGCGCTGTTGCCGATCGGCGCGTTCGTCGAACCGAACGAAGAAAGCGCAGCGAAGGCCGATCGGGGCGCACGCACCAGAATGTTCGCCGCGGGAGTGACGAACAACCTCGTGATCACTGGCGTCGCGTTTCTTTTGCTCTTCGGTCCGATCGTCGGCGCAATCGGCGTCGCGTCTGGGGCGGCCGTCGGCGGGACGTACCCAGGATCGAGCGCAGATTCGGCGGGGATCTCACAGGGAGACGTGATCACGGCGATCGACGGGGAGGCGATCGAATCGAACGACCACCTGTTCGACGTTCTCGAATCGAACGACGCCGCGGTCGTCACGATCGAGCGATCAGACGGCGACCCCGTCGACGTGGAGCGGTCGATGTTGATCACCTCGATGGCGACCGAATCGCCCTTCGCGGGCGAGGAGGGGATCGGAATCGACGACACGATCGTCGCCGTAAACGGCCAGGCGGTCGCGACCGAGCCGGCGCTCAGATCGGCCGTCGGCGACGACGAACTCGCGACCGTCGAGGTCGACGACGGAAACGCGGTGGAGGGACCGCTTGGCGTCTTCTCGACCGTCATGACTGACGGGCCGCTTTCGAACGCCGGGGTGGAGGCGGGCGATCGGATCGTAATCGCGTCCGTTGCCGGCGAACGGACCATCGAAGCCGGTGACGTCGGCGACGCGCTCGAGGGGTACGAACCGGGCGAGACCGTCGAAGTCGTCGTCTACGAAGGTACCGATCGGCGGGTGGTGTCGGTCACACTGGGATCGAACGCGAACGACGATCCGATCGTCGGCGTGACGAACCTGCAGGGGCTCAGCGGAATCGGCGTCAACAGCCTCGGCGTACTGACATATCCCGCAGAGTCGTTCCTTTCGATCCTCGGCGGCGAGATCGGTGGCGGCATCGCGATCGTACTGTTGTTCCTGCTCATCTTGCCGTTCTCGTCGCTCATCCTGCCGGATATCGACTTTAACTTCGCCGGCTTCGTCGACGCGAACGCCGCCTTCTACGAGGTGGGCGGCACGCTCGCAGTCCTCGGCGAAGGGGGCGTGTTTCTGCTCGCGAATCTCCTGTTTTGGACCGGCTGGATCAACGTCAATCTCGCGTTGTTCAACTGCATCCCCGCGTTCCCCCTCGACGGCGGTCGGATCCTTCGAACGTCAACCGAAGCGGTGATCTCTCGGCTCCCGATCGAGGAAAAACCGGCGGTGACGCGAGCGATCACGACGAGCATCGGGTTGATTATGCTCGCGAGCCTGATTTTGATGATATTCGGCCCGCAGCTTCTGAACTGAACAGTACGAACCGACGTGACAGGACCCGATTCGTCCCGATCGGAGACCACTCGAACCGAGCAGCGAACGGCAGTGATCGGTTACGCGTCCTCGGTGCCGTGTCGGTCTTCGAACGCCTCGGGCGTGAGATCGATCCGTTCGAACGGGCCGAAATCCCGCTCGTGGTGGCGGATGATCTGTTCGACGATCCACGCCGAGTACGTCTCGTCGAATCGCCACCCCTCGGCCGGTTCGTCGATTTCGAAGCGATCGTCCGTCGCGAACGCGACGTACACGTGGTAAAATCCCAGGATGACGTCCGCGAAGTCGGCGGCTTTGCCCGCCGATTCCGCGCGTTTTGTCTCCAGTTCCGAACGGCCGGCGTCCGTCAGCGCGAAGTACTTTCGATCGGGTTCGGACTCGCGTTCGATTCGCTCGGCCCAGCCGTTCTCCTCGAACTTATACAGGATCGGGTAGACGGAGCCGTAGGAGGGCTCCCAGTGGCCGCCGCTTAGTGCGGTGATTTCTTTCAACAGCTCGTACCCGTACCGCGGCCGATCGGCGAGCAGTTCGAGCACGAGGTACGAGATCAGCCCCTTCGGCGGACCACTTTTCCGCATTAGCCGTATGTTCCCGAACAGTCGTGAAAGCGTTTCGGTCGTGACAGGCCGATCGGCTCCGTTCACAGCCTCCCGCAGCGGGCGCGGCTTCTCGGACCGGGGGAAAACACGCAAGGGACAAACCCCCCCAGTTCCAATGACCGACCATGGCCGAACCGCCGCAGACTGACGAAGGCTGGTACGTCTTACACGACTTTCGAACCGTCGACTGGGACGCGTGGCGCGCGTTGCCCGAACGTGATCGCGAACGTGCAATCCAGGACGGAATCGAGTATCTATCGGCTCGGGAAGCCGTCACCGACAGCGAGGAGGGAGCGTCGGCCGCGTTCGCCATCGTCGGCGAGAAGGCGGATCTGTTGTTCTTACACCTGCGGCCGACCCTCGACGATCTCTCGCGTGCAGAGCGGAAATTCGAGCAGTGCGCCCTCGCGGGCGTCGTCGATCGATCGATGTCGTACGTCTCGGTGACGGAAGTCTCCGGATACGTCTCGACGGACTACTTCGACGGCAACGAGGACGCGGTCGACGAGGGGCTCCGTCGGTACATCGAAAGCAAGATGAAACCCGACATCCCCGAGGACGAGTACCTCTCGTTTTACCCGATGAGCAAACGGCGCGGGGAGACGTACAACTGGTACGACCTGTCGTTCGAAGAGCGATCGGAGCTGATGAGCGTCCACGGCGAGACCGGCAAACAGTACGCCGGCAAGATCAAACAGATGATCGCCTCGTCGGTCGGGTTCGACGACTACGAGTGGGGCGTGACGCTGTTTGCGGCCGATCCGACAGACATCAAAGACATCGTCTACGAGATGCGCTTCGACGACGTGTCCTCGAAGTACGGCGAGTTCGGGAGCTTCTACGTCGGCCGACGATTCCCACCCCACGATCTGGGGGCGTTTTTCGACGGCGAGACCGTCCCGACCGGCGACGAACCGGGCGGGCATCCGCACGGTCACAGCGGAACCGGAGACCATCCGCACGGCCACGGCCACGGGGAGAACGGAGATAGCCCACACGGCCACGATCACGATCACGATCACGGACACGGCGACGACCACGGACAGTCCAACGCCGGTTCGGACGCCGCTGACGCGAGCGACATCCGCGGCGAACTGGCGGAGCTGAACATCTACGCCGGCCAACCACACGGCGAGGACGTCTACGCGACGGTCCTGTACTCGGAGGCAGATTCCGACGAGCTGTCCGAGGAGGTGTCGGGCCTCCGCGAGAGCTTCGATCACTACCCGACCCACGAGAAGACCGCGGTGTACGAAGCGACCGATCGCGATCGAACCGCAGTCGTATCGATCTGGGAGACCGCGAGCGCCGCAGAAACCGCAGCCGGGTTCCTCTCGGAACTTCCAGGCATCGTCGAGCGAGCCGGCGAGGAGTCCGGCTTCGGGACGATGGGGATGTTTTACACGACGAAACCCGAACACCGCGAGGAATTCGTCGAGAAGTTCGACGCCGTCGGCGGGGTGCTCGCGGAGATGGACGGTCACGTGGAGACGGACCTCATGGTCAACCGCGAGCGGGACAACGACATGTTCATCGCGAGCCAGTGGCGATCGAAGGCCGACGCGATGGCGTTTTTCCGAAGCGACGACTTCCGAGAGACGGTCACGTGGGGCCGTGACGTACTCGCTGATCGACCGCGCCACGTCTTCTTGGCGTAACGGCCCACCGCATCTCGTCTTCTTTGCTAATTGGGGCCACAGAATCGATCCGCCGATCGGCGACCGAATGGGACCAAATATTACCCTTCGCCCACATCCGTTCACGTATGGTCGAAAAACCAGACCTCGGCGAGCACGTCCCACCGGATCGGACACTGCTAGGTCCCGGCCCGAGTAACGTACATCCACGCGTCTATCAGGCGATGTCAAACACCGTCGTCGGCTACCTCGACGACTCCTACGTCGACGTTATGGACGACGTACAGGCGGGGCTTCGGTATACGTTCCAGACGGACAACGAGCACACGTTCGCGGTGAGCGGAACCGGCTCCGCCGCGATGGAGACTGCGATCGCGAACCTCGTCGAGCCGGGCGAAACCGTCCTCGTTCCGTCCAACGGTTACTTCGGCCAGCGGATGGGCCAGATCGCCACTCGCGCGGGCGGGGAGGTCGTCACAGTCGACGCGCCGTGGGGGAGGCCACTCGATCCCGCGACCGTCGCGGACGCCTTCGAGACCCACCAGCCGGACGTGTTCGGCTTCGTCCACGGCGAGACGAGCACGGGCGTTCGACAGACGAACATCCCGGAACTGACGCGCATCGCACACGACCACGACGCCTACGTGATCGCCGACACCGTCGCGTCACTTGGCGGCGCGGAGTTTCGCGCCGACGAGTGGAACCTCGACGTGGTGTACTCGGGGTCCCAAAAGTGTCTCTCCGCGCCGCCGGGTGCGAGCCCGATCACGTTCGACGAGCGCGCCGTCGAGAAGATTCGATCGCGCGAGGACCCCGTCCGATCGTGGTACCTCGACTTCGAGGGCGTCTGGGAGTACTGGAGCGACGATCGGAACTACCACCACACCGGGCCGATTTCGACGATGTACGCCCTCAGAGAGTCGCTCCGGATGGTGACCGAAGAGGGGATCGAAGCGATGTGGGATCGGCACGCGAACGTCGCGGGCGCGCTCAAAGCGGGCCTGGAGGCGATGGGCGCGCCGCTGTACGTCGACGACGAGTACTGGCTCCCGACGCTCAACCCGGTGGTCGTACCCGATGGCGTCGACGACGCCGCGGTGATCGATCGGCTGATGGCCGACCACGGCATCGAGATCGTCGGCGGACTGGGTGCGCTCGGCGGAGAGATCTTCCGGGTCGGCTGTATGGGCCACTCCGCGCGTCCGGCGAACGTCACGCACTTCCTCTCGGCGTTCGGATCGGTCCTCTCGGAGATGGGTGCGGACGTCGACGTCGGGGCCGGTGCGGCGGCTGCGAGCGACCGCCTCGGCGACGACTGACCGATCGATCAGTCGTCGACAGCGTCCCCGAAGACGCCGACAGCGTACCCGAGGACACCGACGACACCGAAAAGGAGCGTCAGACGCGGCCAGTTGCCGGCGTCGCGCCCGGTCGATCGGGCGTGGACCGCAATTCCTGCAGCGAAGAGGAGATGAGCGACGAGCGTGATCGCCGCAACTTTGGTGAGATCGAACTCGACCACGGCGTTCAGTCCCCGGCGACCTTGTGGTCCAAGCCGGCCGATCGGAGGTCCTCGCCGTCGATCGACGAACGGAGTTCGTCCATCCCGTCGAAGCGATCGATGCCGAAGTTGTCGGCGTACAGCTCGTTGACGCGATCGACCTCCGCGTCGGTCAGCGGTGGGACGTCGGAGGCTGCCGCCCACGCAGTGACGTCCGCCTTCGTCCGGAAGGTCGGCGTGACCGACGCGACCGGCTCGTAGCTGAGCAGGTAGGCGATCGCCGCCTGCGCCATCGTCCGCTCGCCGTCGCGTTCCAGAAAGCGGATCGTTTCGAGTTTCTCCCAGCCGGTCTCGTACCACTCGTCGGGTCGGAAGCCGCGGTGGTCACCCGAATCGAGTTCCGTCTCGGGGCGGACCTGTTCGTTGAGCAGCCCCGAGGAGTGTGGGACCCGTGGAATGAGGCTCGTCGAGGACCCCGTTTCGGCGATCGTCTCGAGGAAGTGGTTGCCGACCTCCTGTTCGAAAAGGTTCCACACGAGTTGGACCGAGTCGAACTCCTCTGTGATCGCCATGTCGCCTTCGGCGAGCCAGCCGATCGACGGCCCCAGCGCCCATCCTTTCGCGCGGATGCGCCCTTCCGATTCGAGGTCGTCGAACACTTCGAGGACGTCCGCGTCGACCTCCTCGACGTTCGCGTTGTGCAACTGCAAGAGGTCGACCGAATCGACGCCGAGCCGATCGAGGCTCTTTTCGGTCGCCTCGCGGACGTATTCGGGAGTGATCTCCTTGGGGAGTTCCCCGTGGCCCGCCTGCGGATTGTTGTAGAAGTCGTAGCCGATCTTGGTCGCGAGCGTCACCTCGTCGCGACGACCCGAAAGCGCCTTCCGGAGGACGCGTTCGGAGTCCCCGTGGCCGTACACGTCGCCGGTGTCGAAGTACGTGATCCCCTCGTCGATCGCGTGACGAACCATCTCGATCGCGTCGGCCTCCGACCGATCGCCCCACCAGTCGGTGCCGACGACCCACGCGCCGAAGCCGACTTCGCTCACGGTGACGTCCGAGTTGCCGAGCTGCCGGTATTGCATGTCCGCCCGTATGACACCCGTCCACTTAGCAGAACTGGTTCGACCCTCCAAGCGCGCACGTAAACCGGGTCGACCCCGAAACATGTCGGTTGGACATCGAAACCGTGAAAACCGATCGGGCGGCCCGGCAATCGATCGGTCTATCGGGCGACCTGGCAATCGATCGGTCTATCGGGCGGCCCGTCAGCCGAGCGGCTGGACCGTCCACCCCTGTTGCACGTCCTACTCGTCGATTTCCCACGGGATAGACTCGGCCTGCCAACCTTCCCGGCCCCTGTCGACGGCCAACGCCTCCCGGATCATGTCGTCGTGTTTGTTCGCGACGTCGGTCGCCGTGATGATTCCGACGAGGTTCAGATCCTCGACGACGGGGAGCTTCTTGACGCCCTCTGTGCGCATGCGATCGACGGCCGCTCGTACCGTCGCGTTGGGGTGGATCGTCCGCAACGGATGACTCATCACTTTGTGCACCGGGATCTCCTCGAAGGCTCGATTCGCCGCGTAGCCGGCTTTGAGCGCGTCGGTTTCGGTGAGGATCCCGACCGGCTCGTCCTCGTGGGTCACGATGACGCTTCCGACACCGGCTTTGAGCATCGCTTCGGCCGCCTCTCGAAGCGTTCCGTCGGTCGAAACGGCGACGATGTCGGTGCTCATTAGCTCGTGGACGAGCATACCCGCCCTTCGATCGGAGGGGATTTCGTCGTTTCGGCGATCGCAACCAGATTACCACCCCGTGGTCTGGTAGAACGCACACACACCCGAACGGATTTGAACGTCGCTGTCGAAAGGGCGGCAATGACCAAGCGACGCGTGTCTCTCCCCGACAGCGCCGAGGCGGGGGTCCGAGGGTTCATCGAATCGGTCGACGACCGGCTGTCCTCCGAGGAGGAAACCTGCGAGGTCGTCACGGACGTCCTCGTCGATCTGTTCGGCGATCGCGACGCCTACGAGCGCTGGCAGGACGGCGAGACAGTGACGCCCGCAGAACGCGTCCGGCTGCAGGGATACGACCCGTGTAACGCGACGCTCGAATCAGAGTACTACGCCGAAAAAAACGAAGACCGCTTCAGGCGATCGAAGCACCTCCAGTGGCTCTGGCGACAGTTCGACGCGACGCCGATGGCCGACAACGTCGAGTTCGCCCTTCGGTTCAGGGCTATGTTGGCATCGCACCTCTTCGAGGAGTGCGGGGAGAACTGCCGGTTTTTCAAAGGAATCACGTTCACGTACGGACACAACATCACGATCGGCGACAACACGGTCGTCCACGACGACGTCCACCTCGACGATCGCGGCGAGTTGACGATCGGCGATCGGGTGTCGATCTCTGACGGGACCCACATCTACAGTCACGACCACGACGTGGTCGATCAAACTGCAGTCCGGAACTTTCAGACGCGTATCGAAGACGACGTCCGGATCACGTTCGACGCGATGGTTCGTGCGGGGTGTGTCGTCGGCGAGAACTCGATCGTCGGCGCGCGAGGGGTCGTTCAGGGTGACGTCCCGGCACACCACATCGTCGTCGGCATGCCCGCCCGCAGCGTCAAAATCAAACCGGGATGGGAAGCCGTCGCCGAACCGATCGGCGACGGCTCGTTGCGAAATCGACAGGACGATCGCGAGATCGAGTACGAACTACCGGCCGATCTGGACGCCTTCGACGAGTTCGAGCGAAACCGCACGCCGCCCGGGTCCCGATAGGACCCCACCTCCCGTCTCGACCCGACCGTGCAGTTGAATCGATAGGATGACACTATTCCGGGAGGAACTGTCTCGGTAGATCATGTCCGAGACCACCGACTCGACGCCCGAGATCGACACCAATCTCTTCATCACCGTCTCGGGACCCCCGGGATGCGGGGCGACGACGCTCTGTGAACAGCTCTCCGCGGCGATGGGGTGTCCGTACGTCTCCGGCGGGGAAGTCTTCAGAGAGATCGCCGAGGATCGGGGGTTGAACCTCAACCAGTTGACCGCGAAGGCCGACGCGTCCGACGAGATCGATCGGGCGCTCGACGAGCGCCTGCAAGCGATCGCGGAAACGTGGGGGGCGACGAACAAACCGTTCATCCTCGAATCGCGGCTCGCAGGCTGGCTCGCCGGCGATCGGGCGGACCTGCGGATCTGGCTGGACGCCCCCGAGGAGGTCCGACTGGAGCGGATCAGCGACCGCGTGGAAACCGAACCGGAGATGCGCGTCCGGGAGATCAGCGAGGCGGGTCGGTATCAGGCGTACTACGACATCGATCTGGGCGATCGATCGTTTTACGATCTGCACCTCAACACGGCCCGGTGGAGCAAAACGGGCGTGTTCGAGATCGTTCGCGCCGCGATCGAATCGTACGATCCAGACACGGACGAGGGTGCCTTCGAGACGCCGCCCGTCGAGACCTGACGGCCGTGGCCCGAGGACTCGCGATAAACGTCGGTGCGAACACGAACTTGCCGGGATTTCGGGGGCCGATCTATCCCGACGGCTCGTTCGTCTACCTCCCGATCCCCGAACGCGAGCCGACCAGGCGAAGGCGATCGGTCCCGACGTACGGGTCGATCCTCGAGTCGTCGGAGGTCGGTCCGCTCCCGTTCGCGATCGATGCGGCCACTCGAGAGACGCCGGTCCATCTAGATCCGAAGTTCGCCGGCTACCCCTTTTGCGAGCGATACACCTACGGCGACGAACACGCGGTGAAAGCCGGGCCGATCGGCGAGCTGCGATCGGGGGATTCGCTGTTCTTCTACGCGACGTTGGCGACACACGACCCGCCCGCAGGCTCCACGATCGACGCGCCAGTCGCGTGGGTCGCCCCCGAGTGGGGCGCGTACCTGATCGGCGAATTTCGCGTCGATCGGGTCGTCACCGGGGAGGCGTACGCTGCGCTCGATGCGACGGCTCGCAAACCGTTTGCGAACAACGCGCACGTCAAACGCGACCCTGTCGACGCGAAGGTGTTCGTGCTCGGCGACGACCAATCGCGGCTGTTCGATCGCGCGGTCCCGCTGAGCAGCCCCGAATCGGGGGTCGAGGCGAACCAGATTGTGACCGCGCTCTCGAACGATTCCGGCAACGGACCGTGGTGGCGGCGACGGCTGTGGTTCGACG
>JBNJFV010000006.1:23488-39766 GCA_051747145.1 Halobacteriota archaeon | reverse complement strand
CCGCGTCGGCGTCTGATACCGCGTCGGCGTCTGATGCATCTACGGATCGTTCAGCCGGTCGATCGTCGTCGGGACCCGATCCGGACGACGATTCAGACTCGACGTCCTCGTCGCCGTCGAAGTTGGTGAAGTCCTCGAGCGTCATAGTAGATCCTCCGAAGCGAACGGTAAACTCCTTTCCCTCGTTCGGTCCCGGTCACCGGTACCTGCGATACCGACGCCATCGCAGAAATGGCGTGATTGATAGAGAACCCGGACAGAGGCCGATTAAAACCCCGAAGTCGAGCACTATTTTTACGTGTCAAAGCGGTATTGATGACCATGTTGTTCGTGAGTGGCCGCGGCGGTGGGACGGATCTGACGGGAACGATCTTCGAACGCGGCGAAACCCCGCCAAGCTACGAGGGCGCACCCGAGGAGGACGCACCGTACGTCTGGGTGTGCGATTCGTTCTACGAGGTCGAAAGCGGCGGTTCACCGACGACTGTAGCCGGCCGGGAGATCAACGTCGCCTTCGAATCGCCGCTGCCGCGCGGGTTCGAAACCAAAGACCGCGCGATCGAAACCGCCGAAGAACACGTTCGAACGCAGTTCGCCCGGATCGGCGTGGACGCTGCGGACGTCCAAATCGAAATCACCCAGCCAGAACCCTTCTGAGGGAGAGATCTACCGGTCCCCAGAAACGATAACGGATACGCACACTTCTTGTCGGTGTATCTGCATTGTTGCTTTCCAAATCCGTGGCAATATTTCTCAATAATGATCGATAATTTCTTATTCGAGAACTATAGTTGGAAATTCATAAATACCTTCGTCGCCTACGATCTACTATGGCACGAATCAAATCCCTTGAGACTGCCCGAACAGAATCGACCGATCACTCGAAATTCCCGGCAGTGTACACCCCGGGAATGCCGTCGATGTCGCTTATCAACCGATTGGAAACGTTCCTTCGCAGATTCTACCGGTAATTACGGACGAAGCTCTAGAACCCCCTGACTTTTTGCCGTATTGAAGTTCGAATTAGTCCCGTTCTCGCCGTCCCTGCCGGTATACTCTGTGGGAACCGTTTCGCGTTACAGTCGATCGATCGACCCCCACCGTCGATCGTTGTACGTCCGAATCCGTCCGCTTTCGAGGAGGCGTTCGAACCGGTCGCGCAACGACTGCTTTTCGCCCGCACCGATGCGCGCCAGCGTGTCGGCTTTCGACACCGCCGTCGGCGGCCCGTCGTTTGCGGCGACTTCGCTCACCGTCTGTCGGGTGATCGCCCGCCGAACCGACTCGTCGCGAGCGATCGCGTAGGGGGCTTCGACCTTGTACAGGAGGTCCGATCGGGGATCGTAGATGACGAAAAACGTCACCGTGTACGCCGCCGGATCGAGCGTTCGATCGACACCTAACGCGTCGCCGTCGGCCGACACTGCCCGATCGGGGCCGCCTCGGGAGAGAAGCCACGAGGTGAAGGTGAGTTCGTCGGTCTGCCGGTCGGTGCGCGAGCGCGTACCACGTGGCCGTCGTTCCAGCAAGCGCGTGAAGAACGTGGTGTCGTCACCCCACGGGACCCGTTTTCCCTGCTCTTTGAGCCCGCCGACGATCGTTCGCGCGGTCGGGTTTTTCACGAAGCCGACGAGTTGCCGGTCGGTTTCGACGAACCGATCGACGAGTTCGAGGTAGTTTGCGAGGATTTGTCTCGGTTTGGCTTCCCGGGCGATCGCCCCCAGTTCCGCGTCTCGATCCTCCCAGGAGAGGAGCTCTTTCGGGTACAACGGACCGTCGAGGTACAGGATCTCCTCGACGGCATCGGCGTGTTCGAGCGCGTGGTCGCTCTCTGCGAGGTACAACGATAACGCGTGGACAATTCCCTCCTCGAAGCGGCTTACGCGTGGGACCTCCCAGACGCGACTGCGGCTGTGTCCCCGGTCGTACCGCGTCCACGACTCGTCGTAGACGTTCGTGCTGTCGCCAGTGTGGACCGTTGCCACGATACTCCGTTTGCGATGGACCGAAAGGTCCGAGGGATCGGCGGCCATCGCGGCGTGGGCCACGTCGAGAACGAGCCCATTTCGAAACGTCGTCGGGTTGATGGTCCCAGAATCCAGCCCGTGTGTCGTCCCGTAGGGTCGCTCCTCGAGGGCGATGTCGTCGATCGGCACGCGCCGTAGCGCCTGCGGTTCCAGCGGTTCGATCACGGTCGTCTCGCCCACTCGGAGCGGATCGATCCACTCGTCCCACGCCAGCTGGGCGAGTTCGTCCTGATCGGCGTCGTCAGTGCCGTCGGCGATCGCCCCGGCGAGCCGCGCGATCGTGTCGACGTGAATCGGATCGAGCGTCACGTTCGATTCGCCGACGCGAGTGTACAAAAAGGGCATCGTCTCGGTCACAGCCCGTCTGCTCGGACGCTCCGAATCGACATCGCCACCGGGGCTTTAGAGTCAGTTCCGCTTGGCCGGTGCGTGAACGCGTCGACGACTGACCTCCAGTAGTATACCGAGGACGATCGACCCGACGAATACGGACACACCGGCTCCGACCAGTACCTCACCGACGAATGCTGGATGTCGATCGGTGATCGAAACGAACACCCGTAGGTCGAAAGCGACGACGAGCACGGCACCGACGCCGTTGAACAGCATGTCGAACACCGTGTCTTTGAACCCGTAGTATCGAAGGACCGGCGGGCGATCGATCCGTTCGCCGATCTCGCGGGCGGCGAGTTCGAGAAACTCCCAGAAGACGCCGATCGCGAGCGTGAACGTCACCGTTGCGACGGCGACGTACGCCGACGAGAGCTGCACGCCCGCGACGTGGGTGTCGACACTCAACAGGCTTGCGTACACGAACGCCGCGATGATCGTCGCCGAAATAGCGTGCGTCAGGTGGTCCCACCACCAGACGGTGTCGTACCACCCCAACATACCCAGCATGTGGAGAAATCCAGCGGTGGCGATCCACACCGAGAGGCTGTGGTCGAACCCCGCCTCGACCCCCGTTTGCGTGCGAATCCAAAGTCCGATCGCAGTCGGCACGAGCGCGAGCGTCACCGAGAGGATCGCGTTGACGACGGCCGGAACGTTATCTCGACGCCACCCGACGATTCCAGTGGTAACGATCCCCGTCAAAAGGAGAACGAACACCCCCTGCAGCGCAGTACTCATCACACACGCATACGAACCCCGCGGCCGCTATTAACGGTGCAGATCCGACCGCGAGACGGTATGCTGATACCCTCTGCGCCCCTAGGTGGCGACAATGGCCATCCGTGGGGTCGCGTTCGACCTCGACGAGACGCTCGCCGTCCCGCGCCGCTCCCGGGAGACGCTGCTCGCGGAGGCCGTCTCGATTGCCGACGCGCCGGCGATCACCCGATCGGAGTATCTACAGGCGCACCGGCGAAACCTCACCGAAACGACGCGCGAACCGATCTTCGCCGACATCCTCGATCGGTACGACGAGTCGACGATCGATCCCGCCGAGCTGACAGCGGCGTATCGACGCCTCGTCACCGAGGCGATCGAACCACTCTGCGGCGTGGAGGCGCTCATCGACGAGCTACGGCGGGAGTATCGCGTCGGCCTGTTGACGAACGGCCCGATCGAAGCCCAGCGGGTGAAGCTCGAACGGCTCGGGTGGACAGACCGATTCGACGCGGCGCTCGTGACCGGCGAACTCGAGGCCGGGAAACCCGATCGGGCCGCCTTCGAGGCGCTGGTATCGGCGATGGGAACCGATCCGGCCGAGACGGTCTACGTCGGCGACGCTCCCGTCGACGACATCGGTGGTGCCAGTACCGCGGGGCTTTGTACCGTCCAGGTGATTTTCGACGGCGGTCCCGACCCGGATCCGCGAGCCGATCGACACCTCGATCGCGATCGGTTGGCCGCTGATCTCGTAGCTGTCGTCGAAACACTCGGCTGACGTCGCGAACCCGTCCGCGACTATAATGTGAGCGTGTACTGATCCTGTTCCGTACCGTCGCCAGCGTACAGCGTTATCCTGATTTCATCTGCCTCATCGGAGCCATCCTTTGTATCTACATCCTCGATAATCTGGGGTTGCGTATCCGACACCGGGATATCTTCACTCGTCCAAATAACTGACCCACCGCTGAGTGATTCGACCACGAGATACGCAGCGGCATCGTTCGTATCAACTTCTACTTCAACATCGACAGCGTTTCCACCCTCAGTGCCAGGGACCACCTCAGCACTCAATATGTTGTAGTACTCCGTTCCCTCCTCAAATACAGTGATTGTTTCGCTGTCGCTGTCGTCGTCGGTGGAGACGATCGCGTCGTATTCGCCGGCATCGCCGCTTTCGGTCGACCAGGTCAACGTCACCGTCGTCGAGGCACCCGAGTCAAGTTCGACCGTCGTCGTGTCGCGAACTTCTCCGTCGACGGTGAGGCTGACGGTTTGCTCGCCAGTGTCGTTGCCGATGTTCTCGATCTCGGCGTCGACGGTGAGTTCCGCGCCCTCCTCGACCGGAGCGTTCGTCTCCAGGACGTTCGCCGTGAAGTACGGTTCCTCGGGCGTCGAGATCACGTCGATCGTGTGATCGTCCTCGTCGAGTTCACTAGCGACCACCACGTCGAGCGTCTCGCCGCTATCGGTTTCGTCCGTCTGGTAGTCGAATTCGATCTGATCACCTTCACCGACACCGAGCGTGACCGATCGAGTCTCCTCCAGGGTGCCATTGACGTAGAATTCTACGTCCTGAGTCCCCTCGTCGCCCGTGTTAAATATCGTAACGACCACGTTTGCGACCTCGTCGACGAAGACCTCCGAATCGCTCCGATCGCTGCTGATGTCGACGTTGAAAAACGGCGAGTCCTGCCCGAATCCCACGAAGTAGGTTCCCTGATCGCCCGTGTCGAAGATAAAGGTGAGAACGAACCACGCCAGCGCGCTGGTGTCGTCCCACTCGAGTTCGACGACGGATGTCACGTCTTCGCCCTCACCGCCCTCGATCTCGATCGGCGGTTCGAGCGTCGAAAAGTCGCCGCCGGTAAACACTCGTGCAGACGACTCCTCGTTTTGCGCTGAAATGTCCGCATACTGTGGGAGTTCCTGGCCCGGCTGGTGGATGTACGCGAAGTTGATCCGTGCTTCCTCGACGTTGACCGTTTCACCGCGGTTTCTGAAATACAGGTTCGTGACGTCGCCGTCTAGTTCCTGGGTGAAAAGCTGGACGGCACCTTCGTCGGCAGGGTTGATCTCGCTCGCAGACTCGCCTCTGGCACCCGATTCGGGGACTTCGTCGAGGCCGAGTACCTCACAGCGAACGGAATACGATCCCTGAAGCTCCAACGTAAGGTTGCCGTCCGTAACGGTTGCACGTTCACCGTTTTCGGTGTCGAGTTCGTCGGCCAATATCTCGTTCCACTCGGCTTCCGACATCGCGGTCGGGAGGACGATCGTGGGGCTCGTAAGTTCCGTGCGCTTGCTGAGCCCGGGCTTCGGCTCAATCGAGACGGTATCGACTCCCGACTCCGAAAAGGAGGTCGCAAGCGGAATGATCGACACAGTATCCTCCCGCAGGAGTTGTTGGTTCGAAAGCTGCACGTGCTCGTCACCATAATCGTGAACGAGAATCGAGTTCTCGTATCGGATCGTCCCGGCCCCTTCGAACTCGTTGTAGCTCGGTTCGTACTCGATGAAGCGAGTCGTGTTGTCGACGCCGCAGACTCGCTCGGTTTGATCGTCCCCCTCTACGAGAACGTACAGTTCAGCGGGGTCTGTCGTCTGGATGGAACCCGATGCCGGAGGTGGATTGACCGCGAGGACACGCTGTCGGTACCTCGTGCCGAGATCGACGGTCGCATACGTGTCCTCTCCGGTGATCAGCGCGTCCATGATCGCGTTTCGCACCTCGATCATGTCGTTTTGGACGTTCACGTTGTGGTCGAACTCGGTTTCGGCGTTCTGGGAGGGAACGACACCGGCTTGATACGACGTCAACGCAATAATGAGAAATCCGAACAGAACGACCGATCCAATGACGGGGGCGACGGCGCGTCTGTCATTCGACCAGTCCATATACCGGATTGTTTGGTAGTGATCACATATAGTTGTAGGGTCATACAGTGGCGGATCGTCGGGTGTCACCGAACTGAACCTACCACAAGTGTCCACCGAACTGAACGAGTCGGCCACAGCAGTCATTCGACTCTCATGTCGCGTGATCGATCGCGACGAGATGCGTGGATTCTTGGTTCCGAATGGCGAAATGCACCTGGTGGCAGTGACGAATGTTACCCCCTCTGAGCCCCTTGTGATGAGGACCCCTGCCGAGCCACCACGTACACATCGCGTCGATCGGGGGCTGTCGATCGGCGTCGTTCGGTCGCGCACGCGACCGGTTTGAGAAACCCTAAGCCCCTCCCGGGAGTGATCGACCGGTATGGACCTCGAGATCGACCGAATCGCCATCCACGACTCCTGCGGAATCGTCTTCCCGCCGGGCGAACTGCACACTGCGCTGTCGGATCTGGACGTCCGGGTCGAAACCGTCGCCGACGGAGAAGCGTTCGATCGCACCGACGGCGTCGTCGCGTTCGGACCAGGGGCGAACTTCCTGGACGCCGGCTGGATACATTGCATCCGCGCAGGCTACGACGACTTCGACGTCGATCGGTATCTCGACGCCAGCGTAGTGCTCACCAACAGCACCGGCATTCACGGCACGAGCGTCGGCGAAACTGTCGCCGGATACATGCTCGCGTTCGCCCGCCGGCTCCACCGGTATCGCGATCGCCAGCGCGAAGGCGTCTGGGAGCGCGAACCCCAGTCGGTGCCGTTCACCGTCGAAAACGAACGCATCTGCGTCGTCGGCCTCGGGACGCTCGGCGGCGGCATCGCAGCCCGCGCCAACGGACTCGGTATGGAAGTCGTCGGCGTTCGGCAATCCGGGAAGGCCACGCCGGGCGTCGAGTCGGTGTACACGCCCGACGAACTCGCCGACGCTGTCGAGGGGGCGCGGTTCGTCGCCGTTGCCACTCCGCTGACGCCCGACACCGAAGGGTTGATCGACGGCGCGGTCCTCTCGGCGATGTCGGAAGACGCCTACCTGATCAACGTCTCCCGCGGCCCGGTCGTCGACGAGCGCGCGTTGATAGAGGCGATCGACCTCGGGATGATCGCCGGTGCGGGGCTGGACGTGTTCGAAACGGAACCGCTCCCGGAGGACTCACCGCTTTGGGATTACGAGAACGTGATTCTCACGCCGCACGTCTCGGCGATGAAAAACACCTACCACGAGGACGTCGCGGCGTTAGTTCGCGAAAACGTCCGGCGGATCGACGCCGGGGACGACCTGTACAATCGCGTCGTGTGACTCCAGCACGAACTGACCCACGGTGCCGCCTTCGTTCGGTTTCGTACGCGCGATCGAGTTACAGGAATCGATTGTACAGCCATCCCAAAAGCGTCCCGATGGCGAACGCGTCGAGGAACGCCCAGACGGCACCGATGGCGGCCCCGGTGTTCGTCTCGTCGTAGCCGAGATACACGTCCGCAAGCAGCGCTCGCCATTCCTCGCCCCAGCCGCTCCGCGACGTGAACGCCAGGAGGACGACCAACGCCGCCCACAGCGTCCCCAGTGCGAGTCCGAGCGCCTTCGAATCCAGTCGCAGTCGTTGCTCACCTGTCATACAAATACGTTCGTCGCGTACCGTGAAAACGTCTTCCTCGATCGCCGGCGATCGGGAACTGGCCGAAATTTGTGGCGATCTGGAACTTACCAAAATTGGTGGCGATTGCCACCAGAACGCTACGTGCGGACAAACTTCAGCAAGTCGTCGCGTTTGGCCTCGTGGAGGTGGTACGAAAGCGCCTCCCGGAGGGAATCGACCCGGCCGTCCTTCGCAACGATCGGCGCGATCACCTCCTCGTTCCACTGTTGCCACGGCGGATACAGCCCGAGTCTGTCGCACAGTTCGTTCAGCCGCTCGTCGCGATCGTCGACTTTGTCCATCTTGTTGACTGCGACGACGACGGGGATCCCCACTTCTTCGAGAAAGTAAAACAGCTCCACGACGTGGGGGATTTCGTCTTCTGTAGTGTGGCGATCGATGATGTCGATCACGCTCTTGCCGTCGACGACGAGCACGGCCGCGAGGATCGAGTCGGCGTTGTCCTCGATGTAGGCGACGATGTCGGCTTTGATCGACTCACGGACGTGTTCGTCGACCCCCGACATGAAGCCGAATCCCGGGAGATCGGTGAACATGAACCCCTCGGAGGCCCAGTCGTAGTGGTTCGGTTCGCGGGTGACGCCGGGTTTTTTGCCCGTGTCGAACGCGTGACCGGTGAGTTCCCGCATCAGCGTCGATTTGCCCACGTTGGACCGTCCGACGAGCAGTATTTCGGCGTCTCGATCCGGACGGGTCTGGAACATACCGCCGATACGGTGGTGAGCCGCATACCCTTTACGACCGCCGGGCGATCGACCGCCATGGACAAACAGGCGATTCGCGAGGCGGTCTGGGACGACCTCGAGGCGAGCGGGACGGCCCGCTTTCCGTACCCACCACACGGTCGGATTCCCAACTTCGAGGGGGCGAACGCGGCGGCCGATCGGCTCGCCGACGTCGACGCCTGGCGGGACGCGACCGCCATCAAAGCAAACCCCGACGCGCCGCAGCTCCCGGTACGGCGAGCGGCACTGCGCGCCGGCAAAACGATTTACATGGCGGTACCGCGCCTCCGCGAGGAGCGGTGTTTCCTCGAACTGGATCCGGTGGCGATCGACGATTACGAGTACGCGACCACCGTCGGCGGCGCACCGGCGGTCGGCCGGCCGCGGTACCCCGACGAGATGGAACCGATCGACCTGATCGTCGCCGGCAGCGTCGCCGTCTCGACCGTGGGCGATCGGATCGGGAAGGGGGAGGGCTACAGCGACCTGGAGTTTGCGATCCTTCGTGAACTCGATCTGGTCGACCGCGAGACGACGACCGTCACGACCGTCCACGAACGGCAGCTGTTCGAGACGCCGTTCGAGACGGACGCCCACGACGTCCCGATAGACGAGATTCTCACGCCCGATCGGCGGGTGTCGACCGGCGGCGATCGACCGAGACCGATCGGAATCGACTGGGACGCCCTCGACGAGGAGCGGATCGACGAGATACCGGTGCTCCGGCGGCTCCGCGAGCGGTAATCGACAGACGGACGCCTTCAGAGCCGTTTTCGGAGGGCGGTCGCCGATCGGGGACACAGCGAACTGAACTGTTCGGTCCGTCGGATCGTCGCCGGAACCGCCTCCCGATCGACGACCTCGTACCCACACGACTGGAAGAAGCCGGCCGCATCAGTCGTCAACAGGTAGAGCCGATCGACGCCGGCGCGTGCCGCCAGCGTCTCCGTCGCGTCGACGATCGCGCGGCCATATCCGCGTCCCCTGTGGTCCGGCGCGACGACGACCGATCGGAGCAACGCCGCATTCTCGCCTCGTCTTCCTTTCGGATCCGACTCCCGGTCGATCGATTCGTCCGACTCCCGGTCGATCGATTCGTCCGACTCCTGGTCGATCGATTCGTCCGACTCCCGGTCGATCGATTCGTCCGACTCCTGGTCGATCGATTCGTCCGACTCCTGGTCGATCGATTCGCCCGGCTTCCGTTCGATCGACTCGTCTCCGCCCTCGTCAACTCCCGTTGCACGGGGCCACTCAATCCCCGCGAGCGCCACCCGATCGGACGTCGATACGTCCGCACGCCATCCGACGTACAGCGACAGGTCGGACCGATCGATGTCGACGTCGTCGGTCGGCAATCCGGCCGCGACGAGGCGGTCGGTCAGCCATCGGTCGTCTGCGGCCGTAGCCGGCCGGATGTCGATCGGCGTCACGGGCACGAATCGGTGCGGGCTCGATCGGGTTTCTGACCGGTTATCGACGCCGAGACGACGTACTCGCTTGGGTCGTGGTCGTCGCTCCACTCGCGGATGAACGTCTCGCTTTCGGATTTCGGGTCGATCGACACGTCGAGGAATCCGGCGCGTTCGATCGTCGACTGCAGCTCGTCGATCGACGACGCGCCGCCGACACATCCGGCGATCGAATCCAGGTCGCCGCGGATCTCCGCAGGGAGGTCCGCAGTCAAAACGACGTCGGCGATCGCGAGCCGACCACCGGGTCGAAGCACCCTGAAAGCCTCCTCGAAGACCTGTGATTTCTCCGGAGAGAGGTTGATCACGCAGTTGGAGATGACCACGTCGGCGACACCGTCGGCGATCGGGAGGTGTTCGATCTCGCCAAGCCTGAACTCGACGGTCGAGGTGTCGGCGGTTTCGGCGTTCGACCGCGCCCGTTCGATCATCTTGGGGGTCATGTCGACGCCGATCACTCGACCGGCAGGGCCCACCTCGCGGGCGGCCAAAAAGCAGTCGAATCCGCCGCCGGAACCCAAGTCGACGACCGTTTCGCCGGCCTGCAGCGAGGCGATCGCCTTCGGGTTGCCACAGCCCAATCCGAGGTTCGCCCCCGCCGGTGCCGACACGACGTCCGCGTCGTCGTACCCGAGCTGTTCGGTTCGCGTTTCCAGCTCCGTCGGCTGACAGCACGACGTCTCCGAACAACAGCCGTCGGTCGCGTCCTCGGCGATCGATCCGTACCGCTTTCGGACTGCCCGTCGCGTCTCGGAGACGGACGGCTCGTCACTCCGCATGCGCGTCCTCCCGAATCGAATCGAGCGTGTCGAGCAGCTTTTGAGCCGATTCGGTCAGCCCGTAGTATCGCCACCGGCCCTCCTTTCGTCGCGTGAGGAGGCCGGCCTCGTGCAACCGTCCGAGGGCGTTGCTGACGGTCCCCTGTTGGACGCCGAGCAACGGCGGGAGGTCGCAGACGCAGACGTCGCCCGCGGAGGCTTCGATGTGGCGAAGCGCCTCGTATCGGGTCCGGTTGCTCAACGCCGATAGCATCCGCACGTCGGCTGCGATCTCCTCGTCGGGTCGGCCGTGTCGATCGACGCCGCAGCACGCGTCTGCGCCCTCACGGGTAATCGAGTCGGTTGTGCCTTCCATATTCACATATTCGAATACACACATATAAAGTCTCCGCTGGTTATTTGCCCACGGGAGGTGACCACAGAGCGTGCGACTCGTAGAGGTCCTCGTCCCGATGGGCAAGCGACAGGCAGTCCTCGACGCGCTCGACGGCGAGGGGATCGACTACGTCGTCACAGACGAGACCAGCGATCGCGAGTTCGCCGCCGTCGTGAGCTTTCCGCTGCCGAACGGCGCCGTCCAGGGGACGCTCGAAACGCTTCGGGAGGTCGGCATCGACGAGAACACCTACACGGTGATCGTCGACGCCGAGACGGTCATCTCCCGTCGGTTCGATCGACTCAAAGACGAGCACGAGCGGGACGATCGATCGGACGAGACCATCGCCCGCGAGGAGCTACAGACCAAAGCCGAGGATCTCGCCTCGAAGTTCACGACGTACGTGATAATGACTGTCGTCAGTACGATCATCGCGACGGCTGGGTTGCTGCTCGATTCGGCCTCGACGGTCGTCGGCTCTATGGTAATCGCCCCGCTCATCGGACCAGCGATGGCCGCGAGCGTCGGGACGGTCGTCGACGACGAGGCGCTCTTTCGTCGCGGGGTCAAACTCCAGCTTCTGGGGATCGCGCTTGCGATCGGGAGCGCCGCTGTCTTCACCGCCTTCCTCCGGTTCGGAAACCTCGTCCCGCCGGGGCTTGATCCGCTCGCCCTCGGGCAGGTGTCGGAGCGACTCGCGCCGAACGTCCTCGTCCTCGCGGTCGCGTTGGGTGCGGGCATCGCCGGGATCATCAGCCTGACGACCGGCGTGTCGACGGCACTCGTGGGCGTCATGATCGCCGTCGCGTTGATCCCGCCGGCGGCGACGACGGGGATCGGCATCGCCTACGGAATCCCCCAGCTGGCGTTGGGCTCGTTCGTCCTCGTCTCCGTCAACGTCCTCTCGATAAACCTCGCCGCGCTCGTGGTACTTTGGTACAGCGGCTACCGTCCCGAACAGTGGTTTCGCGCAGAGACCGCTCGAGCGGCGCTACTCAAACGCGTCGGAATTCTCGCCCTCGCAATTCTCGCGCTCACGGCGGTTCTCGGTGGCGTAACGTACGACGCGTACGTCGGGTCGGTCGACGAACAGGAGATCGGCGCCGAGATCGGTGCCGTGCTAGAGGAGCCACGGTACGCCGAAGCCACGCTCGTCGACCTCGAGGTCGAACGAACAGACAGTGCGTATCCACGCCAGCCGTCCGTCGTTACGGCGACGGTCGCGGTCCCCCAGGACGCACAGATTGCCGGACTCGCCGATCGGATCGCCGATCGGATCGAGGATCGGACTGGCCACGAGGTGACGGTACACGTTCGGTATCTCCGGACGGAAGAATCGGCGTGAGGACCCACCTGTGAGGTCGATCTCCAGCTCAGCGCCGTCACCAGCGGGGCTTCACGCCACCGACGACCCCGCCGATCACCACGCCGATAAATACGAACGCCGGGATCAGCATGATCGCCTGGGCGAGCACGGTCGAAACGTACCCCCCGAATACCCAGGTTGCCGGTACGTACTCGTAGGTGCTGGCGACGCTCGCGCCGTACGCGAGAAACGCACCGAGGTACAAACAGCACCCGACGACGCCGGCCAGTGGCGCGTCGACCCAGCCGGCGTCGGGGACCGTCATCACCGCGGCGACGATCGGCCCCGCCGTTCCGGCAAGAAGGACGGACGGCCCCATCTCGGTTCCGAACGTGACGAAGCCGATCAGGGCGATCGCCTGGACGATCGAGCCGTAGATCACCGGCGGTCGGATGTGATCTCGAAGCTGGCTGTTGGGAGTGTGACTGCGAACGTACGACGCGGGGAACATGAGGACCGATTCGAAGATCGAACTGTATAAAGGTGTGGGTTGAGCGAGACGATCGACGCGCGATCCGACTCGTCACGAGACCCAACTCGACGTGCGATCCGACTCGACGGGCGAACGGCGTCCGTATCGCGTGGGACGAACCAGCACGGTTCCGCCAACCATTAGTATCGGCGTCGCCGTATCATGCTACATGATCACATCCGAGCGATCCGAACCGTCCGAACGGATGACGCTGGAACCTGTCCGAGCAAAGCACTTATCCCCGGACCGACCGGAGGGTTCGCTACTCCCCGCGAGCCAACAATGAACGAAGTCCAACTCGAAGTGGCGAAGGCGTACCCGAACGACTCGGGGCGCGGCATCGCCCGTTTAGATCCAGACACGTTGTTGCACCTGAAGTTATCGCCAGGCGACATCATCGAGATCGAGGGTGGTGAACTGACCGCCGCGAAGGTCTGGCGCGCAGACAGACAGGATTGGAACACCGACACCGTCCGAATCGACGGGTTCACCCGGCAGAACGCGGACGTCGGAATCGGCGAGCGCGTGACGATCCGAAAGGCGGAAGCCGAGAAGGCCGATACGCTCGTATTGGCCCCACCCGAGGAGGCGAGCGTCCAGTTCGGCTCCGACGCCGCCGGGATGGTCAAACGGCAGATCCTCAAACGGCCGGTCGTCGAACGGGACATCGTCCCGGTCATGAGTTCGACGAACCACCCGTTCATGCGATCGCCCGGCCAGGCGATCCCGCTTATCGCCGTCGAGACCGAACCCGAAGGCGTCTGTCTCATCACTGAAGACACAGCGGTCGAACTCCGCGAGGAGCCGATCAGCGGCTTCGAGAAGACCGGCAGCGGGATCACCTACGAGGACATCGGCGGACTGCAAAACGAGATCCAACGGGTCCGCGAGATGGTCGAGCTGCCGATGAAACATCCCCAGATTTTCAAAAAGCTGGGGATCGAACCGCCGCAGGGCGTCCTGTTGCACGGTCCACCGGGGACCGGCAAGACGCTGCTGGCGAAGGCGGTCGCAAACGAGACGTCGGCGAGTTTCTTCTCCATCGCGGGCCCGGAGATCATCTCGAAGTACTACGGCGAATCCGAACAGCAACTCAGGGAGATCTTCGAGGACGCCAAAGAGGAGTCGCCGGCGATCATCTTCATCGACGAACTCGACTCGATCGCCCCCAAACGCGAGGACGTCACCGGCGAGGTCGAACGCCGCGTCGTCGCCCAGCTGTTGACGATGATGGACGGTCTTGAGACCCGCGGACAGGTGATCGTCATCGCGGCGACGAACCGGGTCGATTCGGTCGATCCCGCCCTCCGTCGGCCCGGCCGATTCGATCGAGAGATCGAGATCGGCGTCCCCGACGAGGTCGGCCGCAAGGAAATCCTCCAGATCCACACCCGCGGAATGCCGCTTTCAGACGACGTCTCGCTGGATCACCTGGCCGACGAGACGCACGGCTTCGTTGGCGCGGACATCGAGAGCCTCACCAAGGAGGCGGCGATGAAAGCGCTCCGGCGGTACCTCCCCGAGATCGACCTCGACGAGGAGGACATCCCGCCGAGCCTGATCGATCGGATGATCGTCAAACGCGCAGACTTCGGCGGCGCGCTGTCCGAGGTCGAACCCTCCGCGATGCGGGAAGTGCTGGTGGAACTCCCGAAGATCACGTGGGACGACGTGGGCGGGCTCTCCGAGCCGAAACAACAGGTCAAAGAGAGCGTCGAATGGCCGCTGCAGGACCCAGAAAAGTTCGAGCGGATGGGCATCCAGGCACCGAAAGGGGTGTTACTGTACGGCCCCCCCGGAACGGGTAAGACGCTCATGGCGAAGGCGGTCGCAAACGAGACGAACGCCAACTTCATCTCCGTGCGCGGCCCGCAGCTGCTCTCGAAGTGGGTCGGCGAATCCGAGAAGGCGATCAGACAGACCTTCCGGAAGGCTCGGCAGGTCAGCCCCACGATCATCTTCTTCGACGAACTCGACAGCCTTGCGCCCTCACGGGGAAAAGAGATGGGCAACAACGTCTCCGAACGCGTCGTCAACCAGCTTTTGACCGAGCTGGACGGCCTCGAGGAGATGGGCGACGTGATGGTGATCGGGGCGACGAACCGCCCGGACATGATCGACCCCGCGCTCATCCGGTCCGGACGGTTCGATCGGCTCGTGATGATCGGCCAACCCGACGAGGAGGGCAGAGAGCAGATTCTCAAGATCCACACGCGCGAAACGCCGCTCGCGCCTGACGTCAGCCTGCGGGAGATCGCCGAGATCACCGACGGCTACGTCGGCTCGGACCTCCGATCGATCGCCCGCGAGGCCGCGATCGAGGCGCTCCGGGAGAGCGACGACATCGAGGAAGTCGAGATGCGACACTTCCGAAAGGCGATGGAGTCGGTGCGGCCGACGATCACAGACGACATCCTCGCGTACTACGAGGACATGCAAGAGCAGTTCAAAGGCGGCGGGCGCGAGGGGCTCCGGGAGCGTCGCGACGGACGGATCGGCTTCCAGTAGGTCGACGTCCACTCGAATCAGCCGCTGCATTCTACGACCATTTGGGACGCGATCTGACGGTCGGTTCCTGGGTGCCGGAGGCGATCTGGCGGCCCCATCCGTCACTCGGGATCGATCGTATCGATTCGCTCTTCGAGCCACGCGATCGCCGCCTCGAGCGTCGCCCGATCGGTCCCGGTGACCGTGAGTCGGTTTGGATCGCGAGCGCGTCCCGGGTAACTCCCGGCGACGACGTCGAAGCGATCGTGAAATTCCTCGAGCGTCTGCGTCATCGAACTTTCGGGGACCGGCGTGTACAGCGTCTCAGTGACCCGATCGCCATCGAACTCCGATTCGACCAGCTCGAACATCGCCCGCATTTCCTCTGGAATCCCCGGAAGCACGTACACCGATTCGAGAACGCAGCCGGGCGAAAGTCCGACCGGGTTGCAAAGCGGCCGTGCACCCTCGGGGATCGACGCCTGCGCGTCCGGATCGACGCGGGGGTCGTACCGCTCGACGAGCTCGGGATGGGACTCGCGAAAGGCGGCGATCGTTTCGAGAACGTCCTCGCGGGCCACCTCGTCGACGAGTAGCTCCCGATCGAACGCCGCGGCGACCGCGTCCATGGTGACGTCGTCGTGCGTGCCGCCGAGCCCGCCGGTGACGATCACCGCATCGAACGACGCGACCCACTCGCGAAGCGTCGCTTCGATGAGAGAGCGGTCGTCTGGAAGCACCAAAATTCGTCGAACGTCGACGCCCCGATCGGAAAGTCGTCCGGCCAGCCAGCTCGCGTTCGTGTTCGCAGTCGCCCCCGAGAGGAGTTCCTCGCCGATCGTGAGCAGTGCAACGTCCATACCGGACGTTACCGCCGAGAACGAAAGGTCTTCGGTGTGGCAACTCGA
>JBNJFV010000006.1:4628-23388 GCA_051747145.1 Halobacteriota archaeon | reverse complement strand
GATCAGTAGATCAGTTCGTCGTTGTTTTCGATCATGTAGAGCGTCCGCGCGGCGATGTTGACCGAGTGATCGCCCACGCGTTCCAGATCCCTGATCGTAAGCAACAGCCGGGAGACGTCCTCCATGAGTTCGGAGACGTCGTCCTCGCTCCGCTCGCCTTCGATGAGATCCCGAACGACGATCTCGCTTGCGGCCTCACACAGCTCGTCGAGATCGTCGTCGGCCGCTGCGACCGCATAACAGATGTCCGATCGATCGTCGGCGTAGGCCGTCATCGCTTGATCGAGCATCTCGAGGGTCGTATCCCCGAGCCGCTGAATGTCGACGTCGGGAAACAGGTCGCGGTGGGCGGACTTCGCGTAGCCGCCGAGGTTCGTCGCCAGGTCGGCGATCCGTTCGAGGTCGGTGATGATCTTGAACGAGGCGGCGATGAACCGGAGGTCGCCCGCGACCGGCTGCTGGAGTGCGATGAGGTTGATACACTCTTTTTCGAGGTCGAGGTACATCTCGTTGATCTCGGCGTCGCCGGTGATGACCTCTTCTGCGAGCCGGTCGTCTTTTCGTTCGAGCGCGTCGAGGCCCATCCGAAGCCGTTCTGCGACGACCTCGCTCATGTATAGCACGTCGGCGCGGAGATCCTCGAGTTTGGTCTGATACTCGTCTCGTGGCATATCTTACGTCTAATCGGCCGACGCAAAAGGATTGTTGTCAGAACAATCCTGTGTTCCCCATAGCCATAAAAAGAATATATATTCCGGATACGCCCCTCGCGTCCGTGCGGAGTCGTGAACGGCCCGAACTGGCTCACAGATTGCAGATCGGGTCGTTCCGATCGGCGCGCGCGTTATACTTCAATGAAATGACACTGGCTCGGACGGTGATTGATCGGCGGTTGAGGCCGATTTCCCGGTCATCGAGGGGAGGACATCAACCACGATATTTTTGTACCCATTCCGCCAAAAGTGCCAGTAATGTCAGAGGGCGAAGGGCATCCACCACGTCCGGAGGTAGCGCAGATATCGTCGGGCATTCCGGATTTGGACGAGTTACTGAACGGCGGTTATATCATCGGGCGAACATATCTCGCCCAGGGGGTCTCAGGGACGGGCAAATCGCTGCTGGGGCAACACTTCCTTCGGGCGGGCCTCGAGGAGGGCGACACCGCCGTCTACATCCACGGCGAGGAGTCCCGACAGGACATCTTATGTAACGCCGCACGGCTCGGGATCGACATCACTGACGCGAACTTTCTCGACATCGGGCCCGGGACGGATTTTTTCGCCGAAGACATCTCCTACGATCTCGTCGAGACGGCCGAAATCGAATCCGAGCGGTTCACGAAGGACATCAAACAGGTCATCGAGGACGTCGACCCTGATCGCGTCCTGATCGATCCGATCACCCAGCTCCAGTACGTCGAACGCGACGAGTACCAGTACCGAAAACGCTTGCAGTCGCTCATCCGATTTCTTCGCGATCGTCACGTGACGACCGTTGCGACGCGAACCATCACCAGAAGCGAGGATTCGTCGTTCACGTACGACGATTTCGAATCGCTCAGCGACGGGGTCATCAATCTGTACCTCGACGAAAGCGAACGTCGAATTGCGATAGCCAAACACCGCGGGGTGGGACAGATAGACGGCACCCACGGACTGGAAATCCGCGAACGCGGGATCGAAGTGTATCCGCAAGTTATCCCGGCCCACGGCGATCGAACGTTCGATCCGACGCTCCTCCAGACGGGAAACGAATCCCTCGATGAGCTACTCGGCGGCGGCGTCGAACGCGGCTCCGTCACGTTCATCTGTGGGCCCACAGGGATCGGAAAGTCGACGATCGGCGCGCAGCTGCTCTGCGGCGTCGCCGACGCCGACGCCGACGGTACGGCGCTGGGGTTTCTCTTCGAAGAGTCGATCGAACAGTTCACGTACCGTTCGGAAACCCTCGGGTATCCGATCACGCAGCTTCTTGACCGAAAGACGGTGACGCTCACGGAAGTCGAACCGCTCGCACGCTCCGCAGAGGAGTTCGCCCAGCGCCTCGTCGAACAGGTCGACGAACACGACCCGGACGTCGTGTTCATCGACGGGCTCTCGGGGTACACGATATCGTTGCAGGGCGACGATCAAAGACTCGTCCGCCGCCTGCACGGGCTGACTCGGGTGCTCAAAAACCGGGGGGTCGCGGTGGTGATCACCGACGAAGCCGATCGACTCACCGGCATCCCAGAGGCGACGAGTACCGATACCAGCTACATCGCGGACAACATCGTGGCGCTTTCGTACGTCGAAGTTGACGGCGAGCTGGATCGGGCGATCGGCGTCGTCAAAAAGCGGCTCGGCCAGTTCGACAACCGGTTTCACCGCTTTTCGATCGCTTCCGACGAGGGCCTCGTGATCGAGGGGACGTTCGACGGCGTCGAGGGAATCACGCAGGGGACAGCCACCGTACGGAATCGGAGCGTCTAACGGTCGATACCGCACTCACACGTGACATCCATGACAGCCCACGCGACTCACGGCGACGGCTACCGGCCCCGGGTGCAGATCCTGGTTCGAGGAGCGGGCGATCGGGCCGCCCTCGAAGAACTCCTCGAAGAGCGATACGAGGTCGTCATCGCCGAGGAGTTGCAGTCGGTCGATTGTTATCTCGTCGGCGATCGAATGCTCCCGACCTACGGGGACGAATTACGGACGCTGAAACGACGGTTGCATCCCACATTCTGTCCGGTACTGCTGTTACACCGAGCGGCGATCGAACGTGCGGTATCGGTGGGGTTCGAGCGGGACGACGACGAACCCCCGCTTATCGACGAGGTCGTGTCCGCACCGATCGATAGCGCCACCCTGTACCGACGGTTGCAGAATCTGCTTGCTCGGCGCGAACAGTCCGTGGAGCTGACCCGCAGATACGATCGGTTACAAAACAGGTTCGAGCGGGTGTTCGATGCGACGAACGACGCGATATTCGTCATCTCACCCAACGGCGACTCGATCGTCGAATGTAACCCCGCAGCCTGCGAGCTGGTGGAATATACGCACAGCGAATTGCGCAGCAGTTCCCCCACGGAGCTGCTCTGTGGTATCGACGACGAGTCGTTCCAGTCGTTCCTCCAACACGTACTGCAGACGGGATCGGGGTGGTCCGACGAACTCACCTGCGAGACGAAACACGGGGACACACGGCAGCTGGAAATCTCTGCTGCAACGCTCGAATCGGAGACCGAAACGTCGGTTATCCTTTCGGCGAGGGACGTCACCGAGCGCAAAAAGCGAGAACGCGAGTATCGACGATTTAAACAGGCGGTCGAACACGCCGGACACGCGGTCATCATTACGGATACCACCGGTCGCATCGAGTACGTCAACCCGGCGTTCGAACGAATCACTGGGTACACGGAGCGGGACGCACGGGGGGCGAATCCACGCATTCTGAAGTCGGGCGAACACGACGAGACCCTCTATGAGAACATGTGGGAGACGATCCTCGATGGCGACATTTGGCAGTACGAGATCGTCAACGAACGCAAGGACGGCGAACAGATCGTCGTCGACCAGACGATCGCCCCAGTGTTCGACGATGAGGGAAATCTCGATCGGTTCGTCGGTATCTATCGGGACGTCACCGATCGAAAAGAGCGCGAACGCGAACTGGAGCTGTTTCACAACGCCGTCGAACAGGCGGGCCACGCGGTCGTGATCACCGATCGCGGGGGGACGATCGAGTACGTGAATCCGGCCTACGAGCGCGATACGGAGTACACGCGAACTGAGGCCGTCGGAACCAATCCGCGAAGGGTCAAATCGGGCAAACAGGACGAATCGTTTTACGAAACGCTGTGGGAGACGATACTGTCGGGCGACGTCTGGGAGGCCGACATCGTCAACCGGCGAAAGTCCGGAACCCTGTATCACGTCGAGCAAACGATCGCACCGATCACCGACGAGGACGGCCGGATAACCCACTTCGTCGGGGTCGAATCAGACGTTACCGATCGTCGGCTCCGCGAACAACGGCTCAGCGTCCTCAATCGAATCTTGCGACACAACGTCCGAAACTGCATGACCGTCGTCAGAGGCAACGCGAAGCTCCTGCAAGAATCTCTCGAGGGCGATCTGCTGGATCGCGCGGTCACCATCGAAGCAAACGCCGACGACATGATCCGGATAAGCGAGAAAGCAGCGACCGTGCGTCGGCTCTTCGAGCGGGGGGCGAACGGTGGGGATCCCTCCGAGCTGGAGTGCGACATCGGAGCGACGCTTTCGAAACTCACTTCGGAGTTCGAAGATGGCTATCCGGAGGCCGATCTTTCGGTGGCGGTCCCCGAGAACGTCGTGGTTCGGGCGGACGATCGACTGGAGGTCGCGATCCGGGAAGCAGTCGACAACGCGATCGTGCACAACGACCGGGAGACGCCCGAAGTGACCATCCGTGCGGAACGCCGAAACGACGAATTCGGCGAGTGGGTCGACGTCGTGATCGCAGATACCGGGCCCGGAATGCCGGCGCAGGAACAGAAGGTGATCGAACTGGACCGCGAGAAACCGCTGTTCCACGGGACCGGATTGGGCATCTGGCTCATCAACTGGGTCGTCGCGAGCTTCGGCGGCGAAGTCACGATCGACGAGAACGGACCCCGCGGCAGCGTCGTCAGGCTCCGCCTGCCGAGGAAAACGACCTGAAAGACAGTCTTTGCTGGCCCGATGGCAACTTCGACGAGCGTGACGGTGCACGATCAGACGGACGGGTGCCGGTGGATTCCAGCCTGGTGGGCTATTACCCGAACTTGCCGGTGATGTAATCTTCGACGCGCTGGCTTTCGGGATTTTCGAAGATCTTCTCGGTGTCGTCGAACTCGACGAGTTCCCCGCCGGTCAGGAACACGGCCGTCTTATCGGAGATCCGGGCCGCCTGCTGCATGTTGTGGGTGACGATGATCACGGTGTACTCCTCGGACAGCTCTTCGATCAAATCCTCGATCTTCGAGGTGGCGACCGGATCGAGCGCCGATGCCGGTTCGTCCATGAGGATGACGTCGGGGTCGACGGCGATCGCCCGGGCGATGCACAATCGCTGCTGTTGACCCCCCGAAAGTTCCAGGCCCGATTCGTCCAACTGATCTTTCACCTCGTCCCACAGCGCCGCGGCCCGAAGCGCCTCCTCGACCTTCTCGTCCATATTGTCGGTTCGTCCCTGGATCTTCAACCCGTAGGCGACGTTGTCGTAGATGCTTTTCGGAAACGGGTTCGGCGACTGAAAGACCATCCCGATCCGCCGGCGAAGCGCGACCGGATCGACGTCCTCGTCGTAGACGTTCTTGCCTTCGAAACGGAGTTCGCCCTCCACAGTCGCCGACGCGATGAGGTCGTTCATCCGATTGATACACCGCAGAAACGTAGATTTCCCACACCCCGAGGGCCCGATCATCGCCGTGACTCGCCGCTTCGGGATGTCGATGTTGATATCCTGTAACGCGCGCGTCTCGCCGTAGTAGACGTTGATGTCCCGGGCCTGGATTACCGGGGCGGATTCTGTCTGCTCCTCGGACCGCGTCCCGAGATCTAGCGCATCGCTACCCGGACTCGGGGAAACGAGCGCGTCGTTCGAACGTTCCGTGTCGACGTCGGATGCGGTCATTGACTCGTGTCTATCTGTACGGTCCGTCGCTGATATTTGTTCCGAATGGCTCTCATCCCGGCGTTGCCGGGCGAAAATCCGGGGCAGTACGATATCCATCCGTCGACGCACATCGATCATCGGTTGGTTCTCCGTTGGAACTTGTTTCGCAGGAGGATCGCCGTGGCGTTCATGGCGATCATGATTGTCAAAAGCGTTACCACGCCGGCCGCGACGACCCCGTATCTGAACTCCGGCTGGGGCCGCGAGTGCCAGTTGAATATTTGCAGCGGCATCGCCGTGACGCTGTCTAACAGTCCGGTCGGGACGCTGAAGACGCTCGTTGCGGCCCCGATCATGATGAGCGGTGCCGTCTCGCCGATCGCACGCGCCAACGCCAGAATCGTCCCGGTGAGGATTCCCGGGAGCGCCTGCGGCAACACGACGTTTTTGAGCGTCTGCCAGCGGTTCGCACCCATCCCGTAGCTGGCCTGCCGGTCCGCGTCGGGGATGGCCCGGAGCGCCTCCTGTGTGGACACCATGACGATCGGCAACACGAGGAGCCCGACCGTGAGGCCGCCCACGAGTACGATTCCCGACGGGAGCCCGATCCCGCGAACGAACACGGCGAGACCGAGCAATCCGTACACCACAGACGGGACGCCGGCCAAATTCGCGATATTGATCTGGATGAGCTGTTTGGTTCTGTTCTCCGGGGCGTACTCCTCGAGGTAGATCGCCGCACAGATACCGATCGGAAACACGGCGACGATCATCACGAGCAAGAGTAACACCGAGCCGACGATCGGGGCGAGAAAGCCCGCTTCCGTCGGCGTTCTGGAGGGCAAGTTCGTGAGGAAGTGCCAGTTGACCCACGATCCGTACTCGGGGGTGAAAACTGCGAACGCGTCGACGGCGACGTAGACCAAAAGAACGAGTAGCATGGCAATTCCCGCGAGCGTCGCGACGAGTAAGCCGCCCTCGAAGAGGAGATCGCGGATGAGACGGACTCGCCCGTCATCGTCGTCGGTGGTGAACGGTTCGTCCGGTGTATCGGTTTCCGCAGCCATCAGTACTCCTCCCGAAGCGACCGTCGCAGGTGATCTGCGGCGACGTTGAACGTGAAAGTGATTGCGAAAAGCACCAATCCCAGCGCGAACATGGAGTAAAACGCCGGCGTTCCGCCGCCGCCCTCCGCCTGTGCGACGTTGACCATCGCGGCGGTGATGGTCTCGGAGGATCGAAAGATGTTCTGATCGAGATTCGTGATGCTCAAAAGCCGCGGCGTCTGACCGGCGGCGACGGTGACAGCCATGGTTTCACCGATCGCCCGAGACAGTGCGAGCACGTACGAAGAGAAGACGCCCGACAGGGCCGCCGGTACGACGATCTTCGTCGAGACGTCGAACTTCGTCGACCCGAGCCCGTAGCCCGCATTTCGAAGCGAGTCGGGAACCGCAGAAAGCGCGTCCTCGCTGATCGACGAGACCAGCGGGATGATCATGACGGCGACGACGATAGACGCCGAGAGCGCGTTGAACGTACTGACCGGGAGGCCGATCCACTGCAGGAACGGCGTGATGTAGACTAATGCGAAGTAGCCGTAGACGATCGTCGGGACACCTGCCAGAATCTCGAGAGCGGGTTTGAGCACCGACCGAACCGTTTCGGGCGCATACTCCGACAGGTAGATCGCGGCAGCGAGACCGACTGGCAGGGCGATAATCGCAGACAGGACGGTGATAACGATCGTTCCGCTCAAAAGCGGGAGGATACCGAACTTGTACTCGCCGTCACCGGTCAACTGTGTCGGTTTCCACTCGGTTCCGAACAGAAAATCGAAACCCTCGACCATCGGGTCCGAAAAGAAGACGATCGCGTCTTTGACCAGCGCGATCACGATCCCGATCGTGATAAGTACGGTCAGGGCCGCACACGTACGGAACAGCCCTCGGGTGAGACGCTCGACACGCTTTTCACGGTCACTACGATCCTCGAGGACTGTCCTTGTTGCCATAAATTTAGTTCGCTGTCGCTTCGTCTATCTTTGCGAGATGGTCTTCAACCTGTTGATCGTTCATCGGCACGTAGCCGATGTCGTCGGCAACGATCGACTCGTCGCCCGAAATCTCTATCGCAAACCGGATGAACGGTTCGAGGACCTCGTTTTCGGTCAGCTTTTCGGAGTTGACGTACCAAAAGATCGGGCGGGCGAGCGGATAACTTCCCTCCGATGCCGCTTGGAGGCTCGGGGCGGTGCAACCGTCCCCGGCGTCGATCTCGAGGGCTTTGATGCTGTCGGGGTTGTTATCGTAGTACGCGAACGGAAGGTATCCGTGGGCGTACCGATTCCCTTCGACGCCCTGTGCGATGATGTCGTCCTCCTCGGTCCCCTCGAAGTCGTCTCTGATCTGTCGGAACTTGCCGATGACCTCCTCGGTCCAGTAATCGAACGTCCCTGACGTCGTGGCGGGCCCGTACAGCTCGAACGGTTCCTCCGGCCAGTCGGGGTTGATATCCGACCACAGCTCGTTTTCGGCGTCGGGATCCCAGATCTGGCCGAGTTCGTCGATCGTCATGCAGTCGACCCACTCGGCTTCGTTGTTGACGATCGCCGTCAGCGCGTCACCCGCACACTGGATTTCGATCGGCTCGAAACCGTTGTCACGTGCACGTTCGACCTCATCTTCGAGGATCGGCCGCGAGGCGCCGTTGATGTCGCTGTCGCCCTCCAGAAAGAACTGTTCGAACCCTCCGGTCGAGCCGTCAGAGGAAATTGAAACGTTCACGTCCGGGTTCTCGCGCTGGAACTCCTCGCCGGCGGCCTCGGAAACCGGAAACACCGTACTGCTGCCGGAGATTCGAACCTCACCGGAAAGTCCCGATCCGTCGTCGGAGTCGCCGCCCAAACACCCCGCAACGGCGAGGGACCCGAACGTAGCGCTCGTCGCGAGGAACCGACGACGAGTGTTCAGAATCGAACGGTCACGAGTTTCCGCTGACTTGTCTGCCATCATCTGATCGATGTCTCGGGGACGATATGAATGGTTCTATGATTCCTATATAGACATACATACCCATAGATGTATTTGCATATTCCGTTGTGCCATCATGATCAGAGTACAGGATATTCGACCGAAATTTGTCGTGGGAGCCCACATACCCCTTCAGCAGGCCGATTAGGAGATGTGTTACTCGAAAAATCAAATCCACGAATGTGATTTTGAATACATAGATATAAGAATCCATCCGAAATTTCGCATCGACAATACATATATAGCGTCCCGGGAAATTGTCTATATATCCATGGAAACGCGGAAGGTCCAGGTGACCGGCGGCTCGACGTACACGGTGTCGATTCCGAAAGCGTGGGCGAATGCCAACGACGTCAGCGCAGGAAGCGTCGTCGAGTTCTATCCCGACGGCGACTCGTTGTTTCTGACACCGAAGACCGAAGCCGAACGGACGGAAGGAACGCTCGACATCTCCCAACTGGCGGGCGACGAACTGATGCGGGCGGTGATGACGATGTACGTGAGCGGGTTCGACATCATCGCCCTCGAGGGGACGCAGATCACGACAGATCAACGACGGACGATCCGCGAGGCGACCCAGAGCCTCGTGGGGTTGGAGGTTCTCGAAGAGACGAAACGACGGATCGTCATCCGGGACCTGTTGGATTCCTCGGAGCTTTCGATCCACAACGCGGTCACGCGGATGCGTCTCATCTCGCTTTCGATGCTCGAAGACGCGCTCACGGCCCTTCGGGAACGCGACGAGTCACTCGCGGCGGACGTCATCCAGCGCGACGACGACGTCGATCGGCTCTGGATGGTCGTCTCGCGGATCTTTCGGGCGACGCTGCGGACACCGAAAGCCGCAGAGGAACTTGGCCTCCCGCGGGAGGTCTGTTTCGATTATCACTCCAGTGCCCGCCAGTTGGAGCGGATCGGCGATCACGCGACGAAGATCGCCCACCTCACGCGGAACATCGAACGGGAGGTCCCAACGGAGGTACTCGACGCGCTCTGGGAACTGCACGCAGACGCCGTCGTCGTCATCGACCGGGGGATGGACGCGCTGTTCACGGAAGAAAGCGACGAGGCGACCACACTCGCCAACGAGGCTCGACAAGCAGTTCAGGAGATCGACGCTCACGCGCGGGCGATCGACGAGCTACTCAGGGATCTCGACCCCGCGCGCGCACAGCTGCTTGGGTTGATCGTCGACTCCGTCTCCCGAAGCGCCGACTACGGCGGCAACATCGCCGAAACGGCGTTGCAGAAGGCCGCACCGACGCCGAAAATTTGAGTGGTCGCCGTCGGAGCTTCCCCCGGTGGCTCAGCGGTCCGCTGCGTGGTGATAGACGAACGTCCGGAGGAGTTTACCCGCGAGTGCGGCGGCCTCTCCGTGATCGCGGTCGTTCACCTCGACCACGTCGAACCCCTCGCAGGCGGGGGCGACCCGCCGGACGACGTCGCGCAGCTCCCGGGGGGTCAGGCCGAACGGTTCCATCGTCCCCGTGCCGGGGGCGAACCCCGGGTCCGCGCCGTCGATGTCGACCGAAAGATACACCGATCGATCGTCGAACGACGGCGACGCTGATAACCACTCGGACACCGCCGCTGGCGGCACGACGGTGACGTCCTCGGCGGCGGCGCGCTCGTACTCCTCGGGCGAGCCGGTACGGGCACCGAGTACGATCGCCTCATCGGCCGTTTCGAGGGCGCGTCGACTCACGCAGGCGTGACTCAACTCGTTGCCGTCGTAGTCGTCCCGGAGGTCCAGATGCGCGTCGATGCAGACGAACACGTCCGGATCGACGGCCTCGACGCCGCCCAGCGAGACCGTGTGTTCCCCGCCGATGGTGATCGGGATCGCGTCGTCCCACACCGCCGCGCGAAGTTCGGCGGCGAGGTGATCGAGGTAGTCTCGAGCGTCGTCCCACGCGTGGACGTCGCCGGCGTCGTGTACCGAAAGCTCCGAAAAGAACGAGTCGGTGGTGTGGTCGTAGTCGTCGTACGTCTCCGAGAAGCGGCGGACCCGATCGGGTCCGAACCGCGTTCCGGGTTGAAAGGAGGTGGAAATGTCCAACGGCGCGCCGACGACCACGTACCGAGCAGTGTCGCGATCGGCGGTCGCACCCGGGAACATCTACACGACCTTTCGCTGGCCCTCGTATTCGAGGTATTCGATCTCGTCGCCGTTGGCGAAGTCCTCGCCTTCGGGGATGCGCATCGTGAACGTCTCGTAGGTGTCCAGATCCATCACCTGTGCGTCGTCGCCGGTGACCGAGACGACCTGCCCCTGTTTGCGCTCGATGATCGGGACCCACACCTTCGCGTCGACCGGCTGGCTCAGACTGCGCTTTTTGTCGTCGAAGACGCCTTTCCCCTCCACGCGCGCTTTCGCACTCCCGTGTTTGCCCGGTTTCGCGGTGCTGTAGTGGTTGATTTTACACGGCGAGTCGTCCATCATCACGTAGCTGCCTTCTTGCAGTTCGCGGACCTGCTTTTGTTCTCGAGGCATACGTCCGAGTTCCGCTGGCGGCGGTATAAAGGGATTGATACGCTCCGAGAGTCCGATCACGCGGCCCGATCGATGACACGACCGACGCGCTGGAGACCGTCCTCGAGTTCGCCCGTCGGGAGGCCGAACCCGATCCGAACGTACCGATCGAATCCGAAAACCGTCCCCGGCGCGAGCACGACGCTGGCTTCTTCGAGCACCGTTCGACAGAACGCCTCCGCGTCGGCGAAGCCGTCGGGGATCGTCACGAACCCGTTGACGCCGACGGGGTCGTGCCAGTCGAGCCCGTGGTCGTCGATCCACGCCTCGACGATGTCGTGGTTGGTCCTCGCGAGCGCCCGGTTCTCCCGGAGGATCGCCGTCTCCCGGTCACCGACGACCTGTCGGGCGACGTGCTGTCCGAACCGGGTCGGCGAGATCGTCGTGTAATCCTTCCAGTTCCACGCGCCGTCTACGACCTCCCGATCGCCGACGAGCCAGCCGAACCGCACGCCGGCCAGCCCGAACGCCTTCGAAAGCCCCGTCGTCGACAGCCCGTTCGGTCCCATGCTCGCGACTGGCTCCAGCGGGTCGTCTGCCAGGAGCCGATACACTTCGTCGCAAAGCAGGTACGCGTCGGCATCGACCGCGAGGTCGTACAGCGCCCGCACCGTCGCCGCGTCGTGGTACGTCCCGGTCGGGTTGTTCGGGTTGTTGAACACGATGAGGGCGGTGTCGGGTCGGATCGCCGCCGCCACCTCGTCGACGTCGAGCGACCACTCCGGCGGTGACAGCGACACCGTTGTCACCTCGCCGATCGCCGCCGGCACCGATTGCAACGCCTGATACGTCGGCGTGACCACGACGGCGTGAGACCGCTCGCCGCCCAGCGCCGACAGGAACGCCAGGAGGTTCGCCTCCTGGGTGCCGACGGTACACACTACCTCCCGGGCGGTTCGATCGTACCGATCAGCAATCTGCGCTCGCAGCGTTGGATCGCCGTTCGTCGGTATCACGTACCCCAGTTCGCCGACGTCGAGATCGAACCGCGAGGCGTCGAGCGATCGAATCCCGCTTTCGGCCAGCATGACGTCCGCGTCGTGTTCGTGTTCGGCGAACCACCGCTCCAGTTCGAAAGGCGCGATCTGCATACGGGTGGTTGACGCCCGAACGGTCAATAACCGTTTGGAGACGGACGGAGTCGGCGATCGATGCGAAACGGGCCAGCGACGACGATCAAACGGCCGATAGGTCATTCGACGCTGAATTGTACTTTCGACGATCGAACCCGAACGGCCACGTGAATTACCATGTCTGTGCCAGATACGACCGATCGGGAGACGGATGCGGACCGAATCCACCGCGTTATCGAGCGGGTCGACGAGATCGATCGAACGATCACCGAATGGATGAACGCGTGGGGAACTCGAGTACTGCGCGCGGCGCTTGGCGTGGTTTTCGTCTGGTTCGGCGGGCTGAAGGTCGTCGGTGGGAGCCCCGCAGCCGACCTCGTGGCCCGGACAGTCTACGTGTTTCCGGCCGATGTCATCGTGCCAGTACTCGGCGTCTGGGAGGTGCTCATAGGTGTTTGTTTACTCTACCGGCCGTTGATCCGTCTCGGCATCCTACTGTTGTTCATTCAGATGCCCGGCACATTTCTCCCCATCGTGTTACTCCCCGACGTCGTGTTCGTCACGTTCCCGTATGCGCTGACTGTCGAGGGACAGTACATCGTCAAAAATCTCGTCATCATCGGTGCCGCCCTTGTCGTCGGTGGGACGCTCAGAGGAACGACGGACGAAGGGAGCGTCGATCGGACCCCGAACGGGTGATGCCTCCGACTGGACGACATCAGAGCAGTTCTCGCGGGTCGATCGCCCGCCGGGCGATTGTCACGGCTCGTTGTCCCTGCGCTGTCGCATGCTCTGGCGGGTGAACTGCGGGCGGGCCCTGAGACCGCGCGGCTCGCGGAACGATCGCCAGAGGAAAAACACCATCGGCACTGTGAGACCCAATATCGCAAGCGAAATGCGCCACTCGCCGGTGAACGCGTAGATGATAGACGCCGACAGCAAGCCCACCGCCACGAGGATCGAGTAGGCGATCCGCTTTGCGAGCTTGTCGAGGACGTGATTTTCGTCGTCCAGCTGGATCGTGACGGTGAGATCGTCCCGTTGCACCGTGTCCAGAACGTCGTCGAGTTTCGGCGGGACGGTGACGAGCGCCTCGGTCGTCCGCTGTAGCTGCGTTCGGGCCTCCGAAGCGAGCTGGCGCACCGTTTCCTCGCGGTAGCCCTCCTCGGTGAGGTACGCCGTCGCGACGGCGATGAAATCGAACTCCGGATCGAGCGTGACACACACCCCCTCGACGACGGTCGCGACACGAAGCACCAACGCGAGGTTCTGCGGCAACCGAAGGGGGAACTCGTAGATCGTCGACTCGACCTGTTCGATGATCTGGTTGACCCGATACTGTTCGATGTCCTCGCCGCGGGCGTCGGCGATCGCAAGCTCCATCACGTTGCCGATGACCTGTCTGTCGGCGTCAGGACTCAGCGTTCCCATCTCGATGAGCGTGTCGAGGATCGCTGGAATGTCCTGATTGGCCACCGCGATGTAGAATTCGACGATCTTCTCTTGAATGTACGGCGAGACCGTCCCGCTCATGCCGAAGTCGTAGAAGACGATCCGCCCCTCGTCGTCGACGGCCAAGTTTCCGGGATGGGGATCGGCGTGGAACACCCCGTCTTGAATCAGCATCTGCATGTAGATCCGCTGGAGTTCGGTCGCAAGCGCCGTCCGATCGAACCCCTTCCGATCGAGTTCCTCGACGTTCGTGATCTTCGTTCCCGGGATGTACTCCATGGTGAGGACGCGGGGGGTGGAACCCTCGTCGATCGCGTCGGGGATCCGCATCCGATCGTTGTCCTCGAAGTTGGTCTGGATCCGTTTGAGAATTCGACGTTCGCGCTCGTAGTCCATCTCCTCTCGGATGGTCTTTGCGAACTCGTCGGCCAGGCTGTCGAGCGAAAACGCCTGACTCTCACCGACCAGTCGGGCCAAAACGGGGATGGTCCACCTGATAACTCGTAGATCCGCCTCGACGAGGTCCTCGATACCGGGTCGGCGGATCTTCACGGCGACCTTCCGACCCTCGTACGTCGCGAGATACACCTGCCCGAGACTCGCACCGCTTATCGGATCGTCGTCGAACGAGTCGAACGTCTCCGATATCGCCCCCAGGTCGCTTTCGATCACCTGCCGTGACTCGGCCCAGGGGGCCGGTGGAACGTCGTCCTGCAGGCTAGAGAGCACGTCGATGTACTGCCGAGGGAGCACGTCCGGGCGGGTCGACAGTAGCTGACCCAGCTTGATGAACGTCGGCCCGAGCGTCAACAGCGTCTCGAGGAGCACCTCCGCCCTGTCGACTTGCATCTCCGTCGTGACCCGGCGGCGGCCGCCGAACAGGAGGAACCGACGTCGATCGCGGAGGTACGCCACGATGAGCGGGAAGAACCCGTAGAGAACGACGAAAAATCGCCAGTACGCGCGGGGGGTCACCAGTTTCAACACCCGGCCTACGCGTCGTCGATCGGTATCGGTTGCCCCGCCGCGTCCACCCGTTTGGGAACCCGGATCTCCAGCACCCCCCGGTCGATCGACGCCGATGCGGCCTCCCCGTCGGCGTCGCGTGGCAACGGCAGTTCGGCGTCGAGAAACAGCGGTCGGTTCTCCCGGACGTAGTTGAACTCCTGGGGGATCGACTTCTCCCGCCGAGCGTCGACGCGGAGTCGATTGGATTCGGCGATGAGGTCGGCCGTGTCGGCCGTGACGCCGGGAACGTCCAACACGATGAGGTACTCCTCGTCGGACTCAAGCAGATCAGCGAACACCGCGTCCGGAAGGTCGCCGAGCGCATCGCGCAGTGCGGACATATCCGCTGATACGTCCGCGGGGTCGAAAAAGGCCGCGGTCGTGTCGGTCGATACCACACACCGAAAAAGGCGTCCGCGGCGATCGACGCGGCCACCCCCTGTCCGTACTGGGTGCCCGACGAGTCGGCGCAACATGACCCTTATACGCTCGGCAACGAACGTGTACGCATGACAGGAACCGACAGACGGGAGTCGGGGTTCAAATCCCGAACCCGCGTCTCGATCGCCCGAGAACGGCTGCTGGAGGCCGTCGATCCGCACGATCGGCGCGAGGACGTCTCGCTTCGATCGGCCGACGGCCGCGTCGTCGCGACCGACCTTCGCGCACCGAACCCGGTGCCTGGGTACGATCGCGCCGCGATGGACGGCTACGCGGTCCGAGCGGCGGACACGTTCGGGGCGTCGGATCGATCGCCAGCGATCCTGACCGAATCGGACGATTCGGTCGAACCGGGAGACGCGGTCCGCGTGCACACCGGAAGTGCGGTCCCCGAGGGTGCCGACGCCGTCGTGATGATCGAGGACGTCGAGACGATCGGCTCGGAGGTCGAGGTGTTCGACGGGGTCGCGGCGGGCGAAAACGTCGGCGAGACCGGAGAGGACGTGGCGGATCGACAGCGGTTGTACGAGCCGGGACACCGACTCCGACCCTCTGACGTCGGCCTGCTGAAATCGGTCGGGATCGACGAGCTGTCGGTGTTCGAACGGCCGACGGTCGGCGTAATTCCGACGGGCGAAGAGCTCGTCCAGTCCGATCCCGGACCGGGCGAAGTGATCGAAACGAACGGGATGACGATCACCCAGCTGGTCGAACGGTGGGGCGGGGAGGCGACCTACCGGGACGTCGTCACCGACGATCGCGACGCGCTCGAGGCGGCGATCCGGCGGGACCTGCCGAAGGACGTGATCGTCACGACGGGCGGGTCGTCTGTCGGCGAGCGGGATCTCATCCCCGACGTCGTCGCGGACCTGGGCGAGGTGCTGGTTCACGGCGTCGCGCTCAAACCCGGCCATCCGGTCGCACTGGGCCTCGTGGACTCGACGCCGGTCGTGATGCTGCCGGGGTATCCGGTCGCCTGCATCGTCAACGCCGTGCAGTTCCTCCGTCCGCTCCTCAAACACGTCGGGCGGCTCCCCGACCCGGCGCATCCGACGAAATCGGCGGTGCTAACCCGGAAGATTCCGAGCGAGCCGGGGACGCGAACGTTCGCGCGGGTCCGAACCGAAGCGACCGACGGCGGTATCGAGGCGACGCCGACGAGGGCGAGCGGCTCGGGGGTCCTTTCGAGCGTCGCGCTCGCCGACGGATGGGTCGTCGTCCCCGAGGAACGGGAGGGGTACGGCGACGGGGAGACCGTCGCGGTCGAAGACTGGGAGGCGTTGCCATGAGCGATCGACGGGAGTTCAAATCCCTCGCCACCCCGGCGACGGCACGCGAGACGATCGACTCGCTGGATCTGGGCGGCGGGACCGAGTCGGTCCCGGTGACCGACGCAACCGGACGTGTCCTCGCCGATCGGATCGACGCCGACCTCGACGTGCCGGGGTTCGATCGGGCGTCGATGGACGGGTACGCCGTCCGCGCCCGCGACACGTTCGGGGCTGACGAGGCCGATCCGGCGACCCTGGCGTTGATCGGGGCGGTGCACGCGGGCGCGGAACCGGCGGTGACCGTCGAACCGGGGACGTGCGCGGAGATCTCAACCGGCGCGGTGATGCCCCCCGGTGCGGACGCGGTCGTGATCGTCGAACGCACCGACGAACTCGACGACGAGAACGGGAATCGACACGTCGAAGTCCGCACGTCGGTCGCACCCGGTGACAGCGTGATGACTGCCGGGGCGGACATCGCCGCGGGGGCGCGAGCACTGGGGCCGGGAACGGTGTTGACGCCGCGGGAGATCGGCCTCCTGGCAGCGCTCGGACGCGACAGCGTCCCGGTCCGATCGCAACCGACCGTGGGGATCATCTCGACGGGCGACGAGCTGGTCCGGCCGGGCGAGGAACTCGACAGCACCCGGGGAGAGATCTACGACGTCAACAGCCACACGATCGCCACGGCCGTCGCGGAGGCCGGCGGGGAGCCGATCGTCTATCCGCACGCCGGCGACGACTACGACGAGATGGAACGGCTGCTCAGAAAGGCCGCAGACGAGTGCGACCTCGTCTGCTCGTCGGGGTCGACCTCCGCGAGCGCGGTCGACGTGATCTACCGGGTGATAGAAGCGCGCGGGGAGCTCCTGTTGCACGGCGTGTCCGTCAAGCCGGGCAAGCCGATGCTCGTGGGGCGAATGAGTCGAAGCGACGGCGGCGAGTCGGCGTACGTCGGGTTGCCGGGGTATCCGGTTTCTGCGCTGACGATCTTCCGGACGTTCGTCGCCCCCGCGATTCGATCGGCGGCCGGCCTTTCGGAGCCTGCCACGGCGACGGTAACCGGTCGGATGGCTGGCGTCGAACGGTACACCGAGGGGCGCACGCGGCTCATGCCGGTCGGATTGTTGGAAGACGAAACCGGCCAGGTGCTCGTGTATCCGGTCGACAAGGGATCGGGGGCGACGACGAGCCTCGTCGAGGCCGACGGGATCGTCGAGGTCGACGCCGACACCAGCTACCTCGACGCCGGCGAATCGGTGACGGTGACGCTGTTCTCCCCGGAGGTCCGACCGCCGTCACTGCTCGGCGTCGGCGAGGACGACCCCGCGTTGAATCGGCTGCTCGATCGGGTCTCGAACCCCCGGTATCTCCCGGTCGGAAGCCGCGAGGGATCCAGACGGCTGCGAAACGGGCTCGCGGACGTGACCGTCCTCGCGGGACCGATTCAGCGCGACGTCGAAGCGGTCGAGATCGGCGGGTGGTCCCGCGAGTGGGGCCTTTTGGTCCCCGCTTCGAACCCCGATGGCGTCACAGGGATCGACTCGCTCGTGGAGTCGGACCTCCGATTCGTCAACCGGGAATCCACCTCGGGGCTCCGAACGAGTTTGCGAGCGAAGCTGTCGGACCTCGCGGCCGAGCGGGGGGTCGACGAGCGGGCGATTCGCGAGTCGATCGACGGCTACGACTTCTCGGTGAAAGGCTTCGAAAGCCCCGGCCACCGGGTCGCCGCGGGGACGGCCGACGTCGGAATCGGCCTTCGCGAGAGCGCCGATCGCCTCGGCCTCGGGTTCGTTCCGATCGGTCGGCAACGGGTTCGCGTGCTGGCGAACCCCGATCGGGTCGAGAAAGCCGGCGTCCGGACGTTACGGGAGGCGATCGAACGTGGCGACGGCGTCTTCGACGCGCTCGCCGGGTACGACCGATAGGCGATCACGCCTCGTCGTCGGTCCCGTTGTCGGCCCGTTCGCGCATCGATTCGGGCGAGAGTTCCTCGATCCGTCCGGCGAGCGTCGCGGCGTCGCCGGCGACGGTGGCGGGGTCGACGCCCGCCTGGTTCGCGACAATCCGGACGTGAGCGGCGAGCAGCGAAAGTGCCTGCAGTCCCTCGTCCTGTGGGTCGGTCGCCCGCTGTGCGAACGTCGTGTCGAGTTCGTCGCCGTCGCGGACGACGCCGACGAAAAACGCCGATATCGAGTCGTCGTCCAGTAGGTCACAAGCGGCGGCACGTTCGGAGTCGAACTCGGGTGGAGCCTCAGAACCCATACCGTATCTGCCGCGGCACGACGCAAAAACCCACTGCAGTGGCACGACGCAAAAACCCACTGC
>JBNJFV010000006.1:0-4528 GCA_051747145.1 Halobacteriota archaeon | reverse complement strand
GGCACGACGCAAAAACCCACTGCAGTGGCACGACGCAAAAACCCACTGCCGCGGCACAACGTGAAAATCCACTGTCGAGACGAAACGGTTCCGCGACGGTCGCCCCCTCCGAGGGGTTCAGTTCGGACGAGGGAGTGCGACGTACAGCGCGCTGACGATGCTGAACGGATCGTACACCGACTGGTGACACTGACAGTAGACTTTGTCCTCGGCGTCGTACTGGGCGGACTCGTCCGTGACTTTGTACCCGGGGACACAACAAAAGTGCGTGCACTTGTTCGCCCACGCGAGGACGCCGTCCTGTGTGCTCGCCGAAAGCCATTCGCTGTCCTGTGCGGCTTCCTCGATCAACGGCGATCGAACGATCGTCACCGGGATGATGCTCTCTGCGCCCTCCGAACGCCACGTCGCGCTCGCGGCCTTGCCGACGCCGTCGGCTCCGATACCGGTCCCCCACTCCTGGTAGTCGGCGAAGTCGTCGATGTTGAACCGATCGCCCTCGTCTTTCGCCTCCGATTGCCAGTCGTACGCTCCCTGATCTGATTTGAAGTAGTTGTCCGAGTCGAACCCGGGGTCCATCCCATCGTAGGACTGCTGGCCGCAGTATTGGAACCACTCCTGGGAGTACGTGACGCCGCCAAGTTCCTCGCGGGCGACTTCGACCTCGATGCCCTCGACCGTCTCGGTCTGTATTTCCGGCCAGACGCCGCTTATGAACCCCTCGTCGTCGATCTCGATCGGGATCTGTGGCATACCGAACGGGGCGGGGCCGCCGACGAGTTCGATCGTCATTGCCTCGACCGGGCCGCCGCCGATACCGGACGCGGTAGTCAACGACTGGACCGAGACAGTTCCGCCGACGCCGAGTCCGGCGAGCGTTGCACCGCCGACAACGCCTTTGACGAATCGACGTCGCCCGGATTCCGCGGGGTACTTGTCGTCGTTTGCACTCATACCATCAACTTGGAGTCACTGATAAAAAGCATGACGAAGTGCCCAGTCGGATCCAAACGGGGTGACTGATAGCGCTTCGGGTACACGTCTCGAATCTGTAGCGCTTCAGTTCGCGGCGCGGGAGGGGCTTCGCAAGAGCGGATTTCGAACCACGGTCCGATAATTAACGGTGTAACACCTAACGTCAGGGTATTTACGTATGTGCAACTGTAACACACCATATGTCGCTCCACAACCGTAGCGTTCGCAGGGACGTCCGCGAACTCGGGGCGTTGCTCGGCGACGTCCTCGCAGAGCAAACCTCTACGTCGTCGTTCGAGACCGTCGAATCGCTCAGACGGGCGTCGATCGCGTATCGAGAGGGGGATATCGGATCTCGAGGACGACTCCATTCGATCTTCGATCGACTCCCGACCGAAGCCGAAAGCGTCGTCGCCCGGGCGTTTACGACCTACTTCGAACTCATCAACCTCGCCGAAGAACGCGAACGCGTCCGCGCCGTTCGGGAGGGATCACAGCAACGGAGCCTTCCGGACAGCCTCGATCAAACGGTACAGGCGCTCACAGACGCCGACGCGGACGCGGCGACCGTGCAATCGATACTCGAGGACGTACTCATCGAACCGACGTTCACCGCCCACCCCACCGAGGCCCGTCGCGGAACCGTCAAAGCGAAGCTCAAATCGATCGCCGAGCACCTTGAAACGCTGGACGAACGGAACCTCACCGATCGAGAAACCGACCGCATCTTTCGGCAGATCGACGCGGAAGTGACGAGTCTGTGGGGCACGCGTCAGGTCAGAAACCGACAGCCCGAACCGACAGACGAGGCGCGAAACGTCCAGTGGTATTTAGAACAGACGCTGTTCGACGTCGTCGGTGTGGTCTACAGTGAGTTCGAGTCGGTCCTCCGATCGGAGTTCGAATCGATCGACGTGCCGAAGCTCTTCGAATTCCGCTCGTGGGCGGGGGCGGACCGCGACGGCAACCCATACGTCACCGCCGACGTGACGGAAGCGACGCTCGAACGGCAACGCGAGGTGGTCCTCTCGAAGTACCGGACGGAACTCAAGCGGCTGTCGGCCGTTCTCAGTCAGGACGGCGATCGGTACGCGACGACAGACGCGTTCAAGTCGTCGCTGGAAGCCGACGCCGATCGGTTTCCACAGCTTGCGGCGGCCGCGGCAGATCGCTACCCGCAGGAACCGTATCGGCAGAAGCTGCGGTTGATGCGCGAACGGCTCGATCGGGTCGGTGACGTGCGTCCGAACGGCTACGAGCGGTCGGCGGCGCTTGCGGCCGATCTCCGAACGATCGACGAGAGCCTCCGCGCGCACGGCGGTGGATCGCTCGCGGAAACGTTCGTCGAACCGCTCCAAAGACAGGTGGCGACGTTCGGGTTCTCGCTTGCGAGCCTGGATCTTCGCGATCACCGCGAAAAACACACCGAAGCGATCGCGGCGGCCCTCGAAACCGAGGGGATCGACTACCGATCGCTCGAGGAGCCAGATCGGGTGGCGCTTTTGACCGAGGCGATCCTGCAGGAGGAACCGCTCGTCGATCTCGACGACCTGGGTGCCGTCGGTGCGGACGCCACGCGCATCATCGACCGGTTCGATCGCCTCGCCGACTGGCAACGCGAGTTTGGCGCGGACGCGATCGACACCTACTGCATCTCGATGACAGAAGAGCCGAGTCACGTCCTCGAAGTGGTCTTTCTCGCCGATCAGGTCGGCGTGATCTCGCTGCCCGGTCACAGCGGGCTCGACGTCGTTCCGCTTTTAGAGACCGAATACGCGCTCAACGGGGCCAGGCGTATCATGGGGACGCTCTTCGAGAACGAGGCGTACGAACAGGTCCTCACCGCCCGCGAGGACACCCAGGAGATCATGCTCGGGTACTCCGATTCGAACAAGGAAAACGGCTTTCTTGCCGCAAACTGGGACCTCTTTACGAATCAAACGGAGCTGGCGGCGATCACGGCCGAGTACGACGTGACGATGCGGCTGTTCCACGGGCGCGGTGGATCGATCTCCCGCGGCGGCGGGCCGATGAACGAGGCGATGATGGCGCTGCCGAACGAGACGGTCACCGGTCAGATCAAGTTCACAGAACAGGGCGAGGCGATCGGCGAAAAGTACGGCAACCCGAAGATCGCAGCCCGGAACGTCGAACAGATGCTCGACGCGCAGATTCGGGCGAGACACCGGGCGCTACGGAAACCGACCGAGACGGTGCCCGACGAGTGGACCGACGCGATGGCGACGATGGCCAGTGCCGCCCGTACGGCGTATCGGGACCTCCTCGAACGCCCGGGGTTCCTCAGGTATTTCGAGCAGGCGACGCCGATCGCCGTCATCGAAGATCTGAATCTCGGCTCGCGGCCGGCCTCCCGATCGGGCGAACGAACCGTCGAGGACCTCCGGGCGATCCCGTGGGTGTTCTCTTGGACGCAGACGCGCTGTATCCTTCCCGGCTGGTACTCGCTCTCGTCGGGCATCGACGCGTACCTCGAGGGGGGCGGTGACATGCAGACGCTCCAGGAGATGTACGACGAGTGGCCGTTCTTCCGAACGACGCTGGACAACGCCGCCCAGTCGCTCGCGCGGACGGATCTAGAGATCGCAGCCGAGTACGGCGCTCTCGCCGACGAGGAACTCTTCGAGACGTTCTTCCCACGGGTCAAAGCCGAGTACGAGGCGGCAGTCGATCGGACCCTCACGATAACAGGCCGCGAGACCCTCTTGAAACGCGAGTGGCTCCGAAAGAGCCTGCGCCGTCGAAACCCCTACGTCGACCCACTCAATCTGCTCCAGACGCACCTGCTGGATCAAACGCATCGGACCGCGGCCGAGGAACGAACGCTCAGGCTGACGGTAAACGGGATCGCAGCGGGCATGAAAAACACCGGCTGATCCGAACGCCGACGATCGAACCGAAACCTGCGATCGGCTGGTCGAATCGATTTGCAGCGGAAACGGAAGGAGTGACGAGAGTGACACGCACATTCCCCCCGAACGGACGGCATCCCTCACAGTGGATTGTCCGGACCGTCCGTCCGACTGAGCGATCGCGTCAGGACGGGAGCGGACAGAGGCTCGCCGTGAAGACGACGACCTCGTCGGTGTCGTTTCGCGCCCCGTGGACGACGCCCCGATCGTGCAGCGCGACGCCGGGTGCCGAAACGGCCTCGGCGGTCGCGTCGGGACCGTCGCCCTGAAGGACGGTTACCGTTCCCGAAAGGACGTGAAAGACGTTCGTGCTGTCGGCGTGTTCGTGGGCGTCGAGTTCCGCACCCGGGCCTAGCGCGAACACTTTGACGAGCACGTCGTCTCGAACGACCAGTTCCGCGGTGTCGATCTCGCCCTCGGCTGGGACGAGATCACCTGCTGTGGTAGCGAACCTATCGAGCACCATAGTCGACCAACGCACGGTCGACACGTTAACCCTGTCATGTCTCGTCTCCCCGATCGGTATCGCACCCGGTGAAAGAGCCCCGATGGCGCGTGCGTGTGGGACCCCTGCATGGATACCTTCACCCGTGACGGACCCAGGTCGGTGCGATGTGGGCCCG
>JBNJFV010000005.1:30918-41289 GCA_051747145.1 Halobacteriota archaeon | reverse complement strand
CCGACTGCCGGCCCGTTCGCGGCGCTAAGGCGTACTCGCGGCCCACTCGATTTGTTTCATCTTTTTCGATCGCGTAGCGACGCCGACGGATCGGGGTCCACTCCGGTGTCGGAGACGCGGTTTTTACCGTTCGACGTGGTAGGGGCGGTATGGCGCGTAGCCCGACGCTCGAAGTGCTCGCGATCTGTACTGTCGTTTTTCTCGCCCAGTCGATCGTGGGGTTGGTTTCTGTCCCGATCGCGACCGGTCTGTTCGCCCTGTCGGCACCCGTCGCCGCACAGCCGTGGACGCTCGTCACGAGCATCTACGCGCACGCCTCGCTCGGGCACTTCGTGGCGAACATGATCGCGCTCGTTCTGTTCGGATGGCTCCTCGAACGACGGACCACGCCGTGGCGGTTTCACGCGTTCTTCCTGCTCGTGGGTATCGTCGCTGGCGTCTCGGAGGTGACGGTCGCCGGGCTGTACGGCCAGCAGGTGGCGGTCGTGGGCGCGAGCGGGGCGCTATTCGGTCTGTTGGGGTATCTTTTGGCGGGGAACGCCGTCTCGGCGGCGCTGTTTCGATCGATCCAACTTCGCGGCCGATCGCAGCTCGTGGTGTTTTTGCTCGTGGCGATCGGGCTGACGATTGCGACCGGCCGACCGGGCGTGGCGCTCGTCGCACACTTCACCGGGGCAATCATCGGGTTGCTCGCCGGTCGACTCGGGGTGTTGGACGTGGAGGGCCGATCGCGTGAGGCGGGCGCATACGCGCAGTGAAACAGAAGGTACAAATACGGACATCGTCTTCGATAAGACGCGGGCTCGTAGATCAGTGGTAGATCGCTTCCTTCGCAAGGAAGAGGCCCTGGGTTCAAATCCCAGCGAGTCCATTTATAAATCCAATCGCCAGATAGCGGCTGGTCTTTTATATTTAATCGCCAAGAGAGTTCATCACGATTCGTGTCGGGGGTGTTTGCCGGCTTGCGATTCGTGGATTCAACACCGGGCGTCTAAGAGAAAATCAATCACCCGTTGAGATTTCTGAAAATAGTACTATTCAAACATTTTTATTTTATAAGACATGCTGAGCAGTGTATCTATATGATCTATCGCAGTCTTGCGTTTTAATTCGGTTTAATCGTGGTTGATCGGTATGGATTCGGTGTTACTACTGGTGGTTTATATACTGCTATCGTGGCAAGGGGTGAGTGTAATGAAGCGAACCAGCATACTCGTGGCGCTGATGGTCGTCGTCGGGATGGTTGCTGTCCCGGCGGTCGGCGCAGTTGCACAACAAAACAGCGAAACCGAAACCGAAAACGACGTGGATGAGACGAGTCCCGGTGAACGACTCTCCGGTGTCGTGGGTGTCCAACAGGCTGAGCTCGACGGCGAAATCGAGCGAAATGCGTTCACCATCGCGCTCGAACGCGCGGATGACAACGCAACGAAAGCCAGCCACATCGCCGAAAAGCTCAACGAAACCGAAGCACGCCTGTCTGAACTCGACGAGCGAAAAGCCGAACTCGACGAACAGCGCGCAAACGGTGACATAACCGAGGGTCAGTACCGCGCCCAGACGGCGAAGATGGCGACCGAAGTCGAGACGCAAAAACAACAGCTCAACCAGAGTAATGTGACTGCGTCCGAACTCCCCGAGGAGACACTTGAAGAGAACGGTGTGAACGTGACGGCTATCGGGACGCTAATGAATAACGCCAACGAGCTGAGCGGCGGCGAAGTTTCCGAGATCGCCCGCAGTATCGCCGGTGATCGCAGTGGCGCCGTTGACCGGCCTGGCGAAGACCGAAACGGCACCGAGGAGCGCGATGAACAACGACAGGACGATCGCGATACTGACGAGAGCAGCGATGCCGATGACCGCGACGACGAACAGGATCAAGAACAAGAGACTGAAACAGGTACCGATGAGCAGCAGGATGATACTGACGATGAAACCGACGACGATTCCGACCCCGGGAACGGCAGCGACGCTGGTAGTAACGGCGGCAGTGACGATGCCGATAACCAGTAACATCGAATACTAACTACAACTTGACTGAGACACTAATGTATTCAACATGAGACGGCTTACGATTCGAATTATCGGTCTGATTCTCTTTGTTTCGATAATGTCGTCGATGGCGGCGGCCCCGGCCGCAGCCCAGACGGACGAGGAACAGTTTCTCGTGGAACTTGATGCGGACGGTGACGCCGACGTGTCGGTGACCTTCGCGTACGACCTAGATAGTGACACCCAACAGGCAGCGTTCGAAGAACTCCAGGACAACGAGACCGCACAGGCGGAGTTGTCCGAGCGCTTCGAAAACAGGATGACGGCCGTTGCCGAGGATTCGAGTGCGGCGATCGATCGGGAGATGTCAGTGAGCGATGCGAGTATCGAACTCCAGCGTGACGGTGATGTTGGTCTCGTCACCCTATCGCTGACCTGGTCGAATCTCGCATCGGTTAACGACGACCAAGTGACGGTAACTGAGCCGTTCGACTCTGGATTCGACCCCGATCAGCCGTTTTCTGTCGTGGCTCCAGACGGTTATGAAATACTTTCGGCAACGCCAGACCCATCGAGTAGTGACAGCGAATCCGCAACGTGGAGTGCCGGAGCCTCACTCGATGGCTTCGATGTTGTCGCCGAAGCGGATGACGGCGAGACTGACGACGTTCCTGACGAGGACGATACGGAAGATGCCGTTGGATTCGGCGTCGTGACCGGCGTCCTCGCATTTCTCGTGATTTCGCTGTTGGCGATCAGACGCCGACAGTAGCCACTCACGGGGTGAAACTCGTGCACGCGTAACTATAGGCGCGGTGACCGACGACTCAAATCATTCCGAGGCTGCCGCTCACTACACGATCGATTATCATTGGACAGAGTGGGGCGTTGAATTCAGGGGTCATCGTCGTCGGTGTGTTCGGCGGACTGGTGTTATTCGGCCCAGTCGGGTTGCTCATCGATCACGGTCATTCTCGTTGGATCGAAGATTGCTATTGAGACGCTTGTCCGTGCCCGTAACGATAATCTCAGCGTCGCCAAGCAACAGACCAGATGATGCTGGATGCCTGATGAAGTTGCACCTCTATGCAGCACGCAGTTATTGACAAGAATGAAAGATTACAGCAAAGCAGCTCTGTTGAAATTCTCCCTCAGTGATAGATCTTAGTGGCTATGCTGAATAAAGCGCGCGAGCGTTACAGCACTCTCCGTCCGATCCAAGCGTGTGGAATATCGGGCCTGATGATCGGTCATACAACCATGCCGGACCGCGTGCGAGGATGAACTCAGAAACATATTGCCGAACGTGAGCCCGTAAGTCATGATCGGTTGTTTGACCGGCGAAAATTGGGATAATTCGGGTAAAATGCGATCAGATTCGGGGTAACTCGATGTGATGGTATCCTCCCTATATCCGTATCGACCCTGTTTCGTCAGATGCAATGGCACCAACTGAAAACGCGAACGACGCCGCACAGAACGTAGGAACCGACGCCGCAAATCAGGGACCGCCTACCGACCTTCCGGACGTAGTTCCGGACTTCGTCAGCAACATCCTCGAAACTATCACTGCGGACGTGGCGGGTCTGGGTGAGGCAATCAGTGAAACCGCTTCCAGTGCGAATCCGGCCGAGGTCGCCGTCGTCGCCGCAGATGTCGCCGCAGCCATCCCCCTGTAGTCCAACAACGAACAGACACAGTAGGCGCTGTCATCAACGACGATCACGATGGCTGGCTGCTCCTCTGGATGGATAGTACGGAAGACGGTGAAGAGCCAACCGACCGCGAGTACTACGAGTACGACGAACCCCAAGAGGCAGACCTAGTAGAGTTACAGGATGCAGCCACCCAACTCGTCGACGAACGTGAGTTTGATGTGGCGACCTACGAGTTCCTGCAACTGGACATCGATGGTGTCGACGCGACGATCGAAGATGGCTCCGACGCGACCGTTGAAGTGCCGGGCGAGGCATCGCTGACGTCCAACCAGTCCTTCGAGATCCGAGAGGAGACCCGCACGGTCTTCACTGGGGACTTCACGCCTGTCCAGCGTGGCCAGGTCGGCAGCTATATACTCCAGCCGGTCGCGCAGGGAATCACCGTCGAATACGAAGATGAAGAATGATTTCGGGAATGACTACAATGACGCCGTTGTTCCTCGGACCGAGTACGTACCTCGTCGGTGTCCTGCTATTAATTGTTCTGGTGCTCGTGATCGCCCGCGTCGTAATCGGTCTCGCCTGGATGCTTGTCGTGATCAGTGCGATAGTCTTGTTGGTGCTGTGGCTTGTCGGTGCGATCGGGACCGGCGGGCTCGGCATCACTCCGCCTGGGCTCGGCTAGCTGGACCAACGATCAAGAGTCACAAACAGATCACAAACTCTCATGAACTACAGAACGAATACTCAACCTAGATCAGTAGTCCGTTTCGGAAAGAGGCATTTGGTATACGGACCAATCAGCAGTTCGAAGGCCACGAGGACGGTTGAACGGTGTTCACTGCTGACTTCACACTTGTCAAGCGTGGCCAGACGGAGCAGTACGTCCTTCAGCCCGTTCCGGACGGGATCAAAGTCAGTTACGAAGAGGGATAATACAGGTCAATGAATCGAACGTATTTGATCGGCGGCGCAGTTGTTGTTCTCGTTGTCGCTGTCGATCTTGGAGCGGCCCTCTATACCGGTGCAGGTCCGGCTCCTGGCAGGGACTCGGGCGACGAGATCGAGGACTTCTTGACCGCAGACGACGCTGATACCGGGGAAGATTCGGACACGACATCGCCTGACGAGACGGATCCGTTCTCGTTCGTGATAGGCGACATCGAGGAGTGTGGAGAAATCTGCCGGGATGTCACTGCAACGCTCGATAATAACCAAGATGAGGCCGCGACCAACGTCACCGAATACATCCGTATCTTCGCTGGACAGGACAACACTGAGACAGACGACATTGCCTGGGAAGGAACCGAAGACGCCGGCACCGTAGCAGCTGGCGAGGACCACACAACAACCGAGCGTGTTGAATTATCGCTTCAAGACGCCCGAAAGATCGATCAGGAAAACGGATGGATTACCATCCTCACGACCGTCGAATCCGACGACACGACGGTCACATTCCAGGAAAGCGAGCAGGCGGCATAATCCGATGAACTTATATATCTCCCAACAGAACCAATCGAGTCTCCCTTCACCCGGAGTAGGTGAGCGATAGAATGCCGGTTGAGAACCCACCCGCTATCGACCGACGGGCGTACCTCGCGTCGATTGCCGGGGCCGGGACTGCTTCGCTTGCCGGTTGTTCGCTGTTGGACACCGGTGCGGATAGCGAAGTTTCGACCGTCGACGATAGCCGAGCGCGGGAACTCGCCGAACAGTTCGCCCCGACGCTGTACTTTGATTTGAACGAACGGTGGTTCCCGACAGATCCCCGAGCGTACGAGAGCGAACTCGACGGTGACACGATCGTCGACGGCTTCGACGCCCTTGATGGCTACGTCGATCAGGGTGGTGCCGACGACCCGCCTGCTCCAACCAGTTTCTACAACGTGGTGGAGTACGAGGAGTCACCACTGGTCGTCATCCAGTTTTGGTTCTACTCGGTGTTCGACCAGTTCACGGCAAACTTCCACTGGCACGACTGGGAACTCCTGCAGGTGTTCGTGGACACCGACACCGACGAGCCACAACTCCACGTGGCGAGTTCGCACTCACGGAAAGTCCCGAACAACGAGTTCCTCGACCCCGAGCGAACCAGACCGCGGCTCCTCTCCGAACTCGGATCACACTCCAGCGGCCTCTCGATCAACGACGACGCCGAGCATTTCCAACGACTACCGCTGGACGGCAGCGTCGCCGACATCACCAACAGCGTCATCGACGGCATCGATGCCGTTGCAGCCATCCCGCTGGCGTACGGTCTTCCGCGGGACGAAGGCTTTGCGCTCCCGTATGCGGTCCCCGAACTCGACGGAGAACTGTTCTACGAACACGACCGCCTGCCGTCCGTGGACGCCTCGAACCTTATCCCCGAGGAGCTGACGATCCACTCGTTCGACGAGCTGCAATCGCCGCCGGACCTCTCGGAACGGGAGACTGGCTACCGATTCGACTATCACGATGCCCAAGACGACGAGACCGACGTGCCCTACGACTTGCGCCCGAGTGCCGACCTCGAACATATCGACGACTTTGTCGGGCCGCAGTTGAGCTTCGAGTTCTCCATTCCGGAATTCGCGGAGAACGCCGTCGCCGGCCACATCACAACCGCGGGCGTGCCGTGGAAGGACCCGCGCTATGAGAACCCCGCTTCCGACATCAGCGAGCCGAAACACCGGCAGGCGCTGGCCGACCGCTACGACGCCATCGGCGAGCCCTCCCCTGTCGGGCAGGTCATCGCCGGCGTGACGAACGCCGTCTCCGACGAGGATGCTCCAGAGAACGAGGGATTGACGACCGTCTCGTCGCCGCTTGAGATGTTCGCACTGTTGCAGAGCGACCCCGAGGCCGTCCCGACGTTCAACGGCGTCGCCGTCGTCCAGGACGTTCCTGCGGGCGACCACAAACTGACGATCAACGGCGCAGGCGTCGCACCCCACTCGGAGACCGTGACCGTTGCCGAGGACGACGCGGTGACGCCGGCCGGCGTCGGGGGCGAAATTCCCGTCGTGGCCCGAGCGAACGCCGTGAAGATGGAAATCGACCCGAGCGAGGCAGACAGCGAGTTGAGCGATCTCGCAGTCGAGGACGATTTCGCGGGGCGCATGTACGACGCGCCGCTTTCCGGCCCAGATGCCGTCTATGTCCACAACGGCGGGGCGTACACGGCGGAAGTTAGAGACAACGATGACGAGATCGGCGCGTTCCGCGTCAACCCTGGCGAGGAAGAACGCGTGCGGGTGGACAATCCACGCACTGGGAAATCCCCGCTCGCCGAGTACCTCGCAGAGGTCGCAGCGGAGACCCGAGACGAGGTGGCGGCCGTCGAAGGGGACAGTGACGACGAGGCCGACGAACGTCAGAATGGTGGCGGCCGGGAGAACGCCGTAACCGGGCTTGCAAACGCTCTAGACGCAGTTGCGGAAGCTGCGAAGCGTGCGGCTGAAGCCGCAGACGCCGGGGACAGGGGGCAAGCTGACCAGAACCTCGACGTGGTGACCGAACGGCTGGACCGCGTCGCAACAAGACTGGAAGAGGCAAAAGGCTCGCTCCCGGGGAGCCTCACTCGGGCCACAAGCAACCGCCTCGATCAGGCTAGCCGTCGAAGCGACCAAGCGAAAGACGCCGAGAAACTGTAACAAGGCCAGTTGTTCGGCCCCTTCTGCCGCCGAGCGTCTATACCCCGGGGACCCCAAACGCCCCGACGCCGAGCCGGAAAACAGAGTTCACGACAAAGAGAATGATGAGGGCAGCGATCCACGCCACGCCGCCGATGATGCCTGCCTTCACCCAGCCGCCGGGATACCGCCACTTGATGACCCCGACCCACACGACCAGCGCGATGATCGGGCCGATGAGCGGGATCCAGGCGTTCGAGACCGTCTCCGGATACACAGGCGACGAGATCGACTCGATGAACGCCGTCGACTTCTTCGAGGGCGGCGACGAGACGACGGCCAAGCGGGCGATCTCCGAGGCGTTCGAAACCGGTCGAACGCGTCTGGAAGTGGAGTTCGCGACGAAACACGGCGCGACGATTCCCTACGAGTTTCTGGCGAACGCGTTCGAACGCCCAGACGGCGAGGCGGTGCTCGCGGGGATCGGTCGCGATCGGACCGTCCACGTCGAGTACGAACGTCGGCTGAAAGACCAGCGCGACAACCTCGAAGTGTTGAATCAGGTCGTCCGCCACGACATCAGAAACGATCTCCAGCTCGTGACCTCCTACGCCGAACTGCTGGACCCACACGTCGAGGGACCCGAGCGGGAATACCTCGAGACGGTGCGCGAAAGCGCAACGCACGCGGTCGACCTGACGGAAACGGCTCGAGAGATTTCCGACGTGATGTTGACACCCGCAGACGACCGCAGGCCGATTCGGCTCCGATCGGTACTGGAAGCCGAGGTGAATGCCGTCCGATCGACGCATTCGGACGCCGTCGTCACGATCGACCGATCGATCCCGGACGTGACGGTTCTGGCCAACGAGATGTTGCATTCGGTGTTTCGGAACCTCCTGAAAAACGCCCTCCAGCACAACGACAAACCCGTCCCGAACGTACTCGTCTCCGTGACCGATCGGCAGGATGCGGTCGCCATAGCCGTTGCAGACAACGGTCCCGGCGTCCCCGCGGATCGGAGGGCGGCGATATTCGACAAGGGACGGAAAGGGATGGACAGCGAGGGGACGGGGCTGGGACTGTATCTCGTCCAGCGACTCGTGGGGACGTTCGGTGGGGACGTCAGCGTCGAAGCCAACGACCCCGAGGGCGCGATATTCGTCGTCAAACTCCCGACGATCGAGTGAGCAGTAGTTTTCCGCCGGGTACTCTACATCGAACCGTCCTCGATCGAGGTTCCGTGCGGGAGGACCGACTCATCGATCGATTCCGTACGTCTCCCGAACCGTCCGCGCGAGGAGCCCCTCGTCGTCGAAGACGACGTACACGACCACGAACGGCCGGGCCGCCGGTTCGAGGACGAACGCCGCGCGATTGCGATCGTCGTTTAGATCCGCCTCCGCGCGGAGGACGAGCGGTTCGATCGGAACGCTGCCGGATTCGATCGCTTCGAACGTCCGCCCGCCGGATTCGGTCGCCTCGACCGTCCGACCGCCGGTTTCGGTCGCCTCGATCGTCCGACCGCCGGATTCGATCGCCCCGATCGGTCGTCCCTCGGGCTGATCGGCGAAGACGTAACACACCCCGTTCGGATCGCCGTCGGTGTTTCGGGTGACCGACGCGCCCACGCGATCGCCGGCTGCCCGTGCGGTCTGCCACGTGTCGATCGCCACCTGGAAGAGCCCGCTCACGCCTCTGGCGTAGTAGTATCGATCGGCCCGGAGCACGGACGCCTCGGCGATCGACGCGTCGTCGCCACTCCATTCGATCGTCGCTTCGATCACGTTCCCCGGATCGATCGCTGCGTCGTCGAGGCTGACAGCGATCGGGGCGAACGGCTCCGGTGGCGCGTCGTCGGGTGCGTCGACCGCCGCGGTCGCGGCGGCCAGCTCGACGAGTCGGGCCGTCGACGCCGCCTCGTCGATAGACAACACCCGGTATCGGTCGGTCGTCGTCGCGTCCATATCGCTTCTGGGGGATGCCGACGCATAAGCCGGTCGGACGCACACGCCAGCGCGGCCGGTCCGGGTGTGTTACTCGCGTCGACGCTGATCGGCGTGGCCGGGGTAATCCCGCTCGAAGCGGTCCTCGATGTCTTCGCGGCCGAACTCGATGATCGTCGGTCGACCGTGCGGGCAGGCGTAGGGGTTCGCACACTCGTCGAGCGCTTCCAGGAGGTCGACAACGGACCCCTCGGTGAGCGACGTGTTGCCGGTCACGGCGGGGTAACACGCAAGATCCGCCAGCAGCTCGTCGGCGACGCCCCCGATCGTCCGCTCGCCGCCCTCGGCGGATTCGACGAACGAGACTACCACGTCGCGAACCAACGACGGTTCGAGGGTCGCATCGAAGACTGTCGGGACCTGTCCGACTCTGATCCAGCGATCGTCGATCCGTTCGGCCCCGAAGCCGATCGCCGCCAGCTCGTCTGCGTACTCGTCGAACAGCGCCGCCTCCCGGGCGGTCAACTCCAGTTCGACGGGCGAGGCGAGCGCCTGGGCGGTCGTGCCCCCGTCGAAGGCCCGCTGGAGCCGCTCGTAGTTGACCCGCTCGTCGGCGGCGTGCTGATCGATCAACAACAGCCCCCGATCGCTTTCTGCGACGACGTACGTGTCGTACAGCTGTCCGAGGACCCGCAGCGACGGCAACGAGTCGTACTCGCGCGCTTCGGTCGCGTCCTCGCCGGCGAGCGTTCGCTGGGCGGTCCGATCGACGATCGACGTGCTGGTCGATTCTGTCGGTGGTTCGTCCGATTCGGTCACTTCTGTCGGTGGTTCGTCCGATTCGGTCGATTCAGTCTGTTCGGTCGGGTTGGTAGTTCGTCCGATCGACGGTTCGCTCGTGGGTTCAGTTGCGGAGTCGATCGACGCTGTCGATTCGGTCGATTCGATCGACGAACCCGATACGCGTTCGGAGTCGGGTCCGTCTACGGATTCGGTCCCCGTTCCGAACGCCGCGTCGAGCCCCATCGCGCGTTCGGAGCCGCGATCGGACTCGAAAGCGCCGTCTCCGTACTTCGTGTCCCCCTCGACATCTGGATCGCGATCTGAGTGCCCGAGCCCGTCGACCGCCCACGCCTCCGCCGCCGATGGGTCGATCGG
>JBNJFV010000005.1:0-30818 GCA_051747145.1 Halobacteriota archaeon | reverse complement strand
TTTCGCGTTGGATTCGTCGGTTGGTTTCGCGTTGGATTCGTCGGTTGGTTTCGCGTTGGATTCGTCGGTTGGTTTCGCGTTGGATTCGTCGGTTGGTTTCGCGTTGGATTCGTCGGTTGGTTTTGCGTTGGATTCGTCGATCGGTTTTGCGTTGGATTCGTCGCGTGGTTGTCCGTTCGACCCGTCGATCGACCACTCGGGGGAGATCTGCGTCTCCGCCGGTGCGGATCGCCCCCGCGGAGCCGACGATCGGATCAACCCCTCGTCGACGAGCGTCCGCGAGACGGCGTCGCGAACCGATCGCTCCACGGCGGGTTCGTCGTCGAACCGCACCTCGAGTTTCCGTGGGTGGACGTTCACGTCGACCGTCTCGGGCGGTAGCTCCACGAAGAGCACGGCGAAGGGGTACCGATCGGCGGCCAACTGTCCCCCGTAGGCGTCGATCACGGCGTCTCTGAGCACCGAGTCGGTCACGTACCGATCGTTGACGAACGTCGCGAGGTACTGGCGGTTGCTCCGAGTGGTCTCCGGATCGCTCACCAGCCCGTAGATGCGATCGATCGGCCCCTCCTCGAAAGTCGCCTCGAGATCGAGCATCGATTCGGCCACGTCCCGACCGTACACCGAGAGGACGGCCGCCCGAAGGTCGCCGGAACCGCTCGTCGCAAACAGCTCGCGATCGTTGTGTTCCAGCGACACCGCGACGTCGGGGTTTGCGAGCGCGTACTGCGTGAGGACCGTGTTGACGTGATCGAACTCCGTGGCGTCTCGTTTGAGGAACTTCTTCCGTGCGGGCGTGTTGTAAAACAACGCCGACACCTCGACTGTCGTCCCCGCCGGACAGCCGGCCGGTCGCACCTCCCCGGCGTCCCCACCCTCGACGGTGAGCTGTGCGCCCACCGATTCGTCGTGCGGCTTCGATCGGAGTGTCAGCTTCGACACCGCGGCGATCGTCGACAGCGCCTCCCCGCGGAATCCGAGCGTCCCGATCCCCGATTCGAGGTCGTCGATCGCGTCGATCTTGCTCGTCGTGTGGGGTTCGACCGCGATCGACAGCTCCGAGGCGGGGATGCCCGCGCCGTTATCGCGGACGCGTATCCCGTCTTTCCCGCCGTTTTCTACGGCCACGCCGATGCGGGTGGCTCCGGCGTCGAGGCTGTTTTCGACGAGTTCTTTGACGACTGAGGCGGGCCGTTCGACGACCTCCCCGGCGGCGATGCGCTCGACTGTCGCGGCGTCCAGCGGTTCGATGGCTGCGTGTGTGTTTCGATCGCTCATTGTCCGTCGTTCGTCGTTCGGACGGCCGACCGTGGCCGGTCTCGGCGGTGTCTCGTCGATCGGGGTGTCGGACGAACCCGACCCCAGCCGCGTCGCGTCGATCGATCGCCCGAACGGTACATTCGTTCGCTCGTTGGACACGAAGCGGGATAGCTATGTCCCTCGCGGCCGCTCGATCGCACCCGAGACACGCGAGTGATCTGTCGACCGGTCACTCGTCGGAATCGGCGCGTTTCACCACGAAGACGGGCACCGTCGACCCGTCGACGACGCGTTCGGAGACGCTCCCGAGCGCTTGCAGCTTCTCTCGGGGCGTCTTCCCGTGCGTGCCGATCACGATCAGGTCGGCGTCGATCTCCGCGGCGTACTCGACGATCTCCTTGTCGGGGGTGCCGGTTCGGATCGCGGTCTCGACGTCGACGCCCGCTTCCGCAGCGGCGTGTTCGATCTCGGCGATCGCGTGTTCGCCCTGTTCGAGGAGGTCCGCCTCCACGTCGGCTCGGAGGTCGCCCGAACTCGCCTGGACGATCCGCTTGTCGACGACGTTCAGCCCGTGGACCGTCGCGTCGTCGGTGGCCGCAAGGTGGAGTGCGTGCGACAGCGTCCCCTCGATCGTGTCGCTTCCGTCCGTCGGAACGAGTATCGAATCGTACATGGGTTTACTGTACCGTCTCACGGACGGAACTTAACGACTGGCGATCGTCGTCACCGATCGAGAACGCGCCCGCTACGAGCCGTCGTCGGGTCCCGATTCGAGCCTGGTTTGCCACTGTTGGACCATCGACAACAGGTCGATCGGCGTCGTCTCCGCCAGGTTCGTTTCCCGAAGCGCCTCGAGCACCGCCTCGGTCTCCGGATCGATCGCCGTCGTGTCGTCGGTTGTGGTCGATTTGGCCGCCGGCGACTGATCGGCGTCGCGATCGCCGCCCGTCTCGGGGCCCGACGCGCCGCCCGTCTCGTGGCCCGACGCGCCGCCCGACGCGCCACCGTTTGCGAGGAACTCCCCGCGGTCCAGATCGAACACCGCCTGCACCGGTTCGCTCGCGGTTCCGCCTTTCGCCTCGATCGCCTTCTCCTCTCGCAGTTTTTCGAGGACGTCTGCGGCCCGATCGACGACCGGATCCGGGACGCCCGCGAGATCGGCCACGTGGATCCCGTAGCTCCGATCGGTCGGCCCCTCCCTGATCGTCCTCACGAACGTCACGTCCCCGTCGCGTTCGTCCGCGGCGACGTGGACGTTCGCCACCCGCGGGAGGTGTTCCGCAAGCGCCGTCAGCTCGTGGTAGTGCGTCGCAAACAGCGTCTTCGCGTCGATCTCGTTGTGCAAATACTCCGTGGCCGCCCACGCGATCGAGATGCCGTCGTACGTCGCGGTCCCCCGGCCGACCTCGTCGAGGATGACGAGCGACTCGTCGGTCGCAGAGTGGAGGATGTTCGATAGCTCCTGCATCTCCACCATGAACGTCGATCGCCCCTGCGCCAGCTCGTCCAGCGCGCCAACGCGGGTGTAGATGCCGTCGACGACCCCCACTGTCGCCTCGCGCGCGGGAACGAAACTTCCCGCCTGCGCGAGCAGCGTTATGAGCGCCGCCTGGCGCATGTACGTCGACTTTCCGCTCATGTTCGGCCCCGTGACGATCAGAAAGCGCCTGTCGTCGTCCATGTACAGGTCGTTCGGGACGAACTCGGTCGTCTCCTCGACGACCGGGTGGCGACCCGCCTCGATCTCGATCGCCCCCGCATCCGTCAGCGTCGGGCGGACCCAGTCGGCACGCACCGCGTGGGTGGCAAGCGAGGCGAATGCGTCGATCGCCGCGATCGCCCGCCCCACGTCCTGGAGGAGTTCGGCTCGATCGGCCACCCGTTCGCGGAGCGCCTCGAACAGCTCGTACTCTAGCTCGCCGCGGGCCTCCTCCAGCCGGAAGATCTCGCGTTCCCGTTCGGCGAGTTCGTCGGTCACGAACCGTTTGGAGTTTTTCAGCGTCTTGATGTGCGAAAAGTGCTCGGGGACGTCGTCGGCGTTCGATCGCCCAACCTGGATGTAGTAGCCGTCGGTCGTGTTTCGATCGACGGTCACGTGTGCCAATCCGTGTTCGGCCTTCACGCGATCGGCAAGCCCCTCGACCCATCGCTTCGCCGTCTCGTGGCGATCGATCAGCTCGTCGAGTTCGTCGTCGTACCCCCGCGCGAACAGGCCGCCCTGTCGAACGGTCTTCGGCGGCTCCGCTGTGATCGCCTCCTGTAGCTCGGTTCGAAGCCGTTCGGCGGCGTCGCGATCGGGTCGATCGACGACGGCCGCAAGCGGCGAGTCGGAAAGCTCGCTTTCGTCGATCGTCTCGGCCACGTCCGCGAACAGCCCCAGCGTGGACCCGACCGCGAGTAGCTCCTGGGCGTCCGCGCTTTCGCTACTCGCGCGGCTCGCAAGGCGCTCGAGGTCGTAGGCGCCATCCAGCGTCTCCCGGAGCCGATCGCGGGTCAGTGCCGCAGCCGAAAGCGCCTCGACAGCGTCGTGTCGCCGCCGCAGCTTTGATCGATCGCGTCGGGGTCGAGTGATCCACTCCCGGAGGCGTCTGCTCCCGGGGCTCGTGACGGTGTGGTCGATCGTCTCGATGAGCGAGCCGGTAGTTTCCCCGCCCATCGTCTCGACGAGTTCGAGGTTTCGTTGGGTCGTCGCGTCCAGCGTCACCTGGTCGCTGTCGGTGTACGTCTGCAAGCGGGTCATCGACCCGGTCACTCCGACGCCGGTCTCTTCGACATACGAGACGATCGCGCCCGCCGCCTGCACCGCCACCTCCGAATCTAAGCCGACGCTCGCTTTGGTTTCGTGGCCGAACTGTTCGGCGATGGCGTGTGCGGCCCGCCCCGGCGCGAACGCGTCGCCGTCGTGGTGGGTGATCGACGCGTCCAGCTCCGTCGTGAGCCGCTCGATGAACGATTCGTCGGCGCGAATCGCCGGTCCCGGAAGGATTTCGACGGGCGAAAATCGGTACAGTTCCGCGTGTGCGTCGCCGGCCGTCGGGACGTCGGTCACGAGAAACCGTCCGGTCGTCACGTCGGCGAACGCCAGCCCGTAGGGGCCCCCCTCGCCGTCGCCAGCGTCGTGTTCGATCGGGTTCGCGCGGACGACTGCGGCGAGGTATTGGGCGGCGGCGTCGGTCGTCTCGAGCAGCGTTCCCGGCGTCACGACCCGGGTCACGTCCCGATAGATGTCGCCGTCGTCGGTTTCGAACTGGTCTGCGACGGCGACCCGGTACCCCCGCTCGACGAGCGCTTTGAGGTACGGCGTCAGTTCGGTCACTGGGACGCCGGCCATCGGATACGTCGATCCGTGGGAGGCCTTCGTCGAGACCGTCAAATCGAGTTCGCGACCGACGGTCTCGGCGTCCTCGTCGAAAAATTCGTAGAAGTCGCCACACTGCATCGCCAGCAGGTCCGCGCCGCTTTCTGCTTTCAACGAGAGAAACTCCCCGACGATTCCGTCTGCCATAGCGGATGTGGGGGTCTCGCGCTGTAAAACGCTACGGGTCCGTCCGCGAGGGTACATCCCGTGGCACTCAAACCGGTGGTTTCCCCGTGGGACTCAAACCTGCGGATCGTCGGGCGGCGTCAGTGTTCTGTCGACCGCCGATTCGCCCGGATCGACCCGTCCCAGGGCGGCTTTGCTCCGCAGGTCGAGCAGGTGGTGCACCGGGCCGTGGCCCCCGCCGACGTCGAGGCCGTACTGGACGGCTCGCTGCATGAACGAGACGCTCTGTTCGACCGCCGGAACGAGTGCGACCCCGCGGGCGAGCCGCGCGACGATCGAACTCGACAGCGTACAGCCCGATCCGTGGGTCGCGTCGGTGTCGACTCGCTCGTGTTCGAAGCGTTCGACGGTGACTCCATCGACCGAGTCGAGGACGAGGGTGTCGACGACCCGATCGCCGCCGAGGTGACCGCCCTTGACGAGCGCCGCCGCCGCACCTCGATCGACCAGTTGTCTGCCCGCAGCCTCGGCCGCCGCGGGCGAATCGACGTCGACGCCGGTCAGCACCGTCGCTTCGTCGGCGTTTGGCGTCACGAGCGTCGCTTCCGCAAGCAGGTCGTCGTAGGCCACCTCGGCCGCGTCCGTGAGCAGTGGATCGCCCGTCGCCGCGACCATGACCGGGTCGACCACGATCGGCCCATCGAACGTCGCCACCGACTCTGCAACGACGGCGACGATCGCTTCGGTGGCCAGCATCCCCGTCTTGATCGCCGCGACGTCGAAATCCTCGGTGACCGCGTCGTATTGAGCGCGGACCTGATCGGCCGACAGCGGATACGATCCCGCTACGCCGCGAGTGTTCTGGGCGGTGATCGCGGTGATCGCGGCGGTCCCGAAGACGCCGTGGGCTTCCATCGTCTTCAGATCCGCCTGTATCCCGGCCCCGCCACCGGAGTCGCTCCCGGCGATCGTCAACGCGACCTGCGGTGTGACTGGCGCGTACGGTTTCATTACTGGGTGGTATACTGCGAGAATACAAAGTCGTGTTGGCTCCGATCGCACATCGATCGGTTCTTGCTGCGGTGGGTGAACGACCCAGACCGCAGTACTGTTATACATCTTCGAAACTAAGTTACCATGATACCTCGATGCAGCACGCAGATCCCTCCACCTGTCGGACCCGCCGCTCGTTGCTCCGAGCGAGCGGTGCCGTCGGCGCGCTCGCAACCGCGGGCTGTGTCAAGCGGACGCGGAACATCCTCAGTCGAGATCGCCTCGAACAGCTCTCTTTGGAGATCAAGACGGTCCCCGTCGACACGGATCCGTTCATGATGCAGATCGCAAACCACCTCGCCGAGCATCTCGAAGAGATCGGCATCGACGCACGGGTCACTCCGATGAACGTAGAAGAGCTGTATCGACAGGTCCTGATCAACCACGACTTCGACATCTACGTCGCCCAGTTTCCCAGACAGTCGGCGTTCGATCCCGACGCGCTGTATTCGTTTCTTCACCCCACGTTCGATTCGGAAGCTGGCTGGCAGAACCCGTTTGGATTCACCGATCTGGGAGCGAAGGACCTGCTGGAGGCACAACGGACTGCCGCTGGGGAGGAACGCCAGGAACTCGTCTGGGAACTGCAGACGTATCTCGCACGGACGCTGCCGTTCGTTCCGATCGCGTTCCCGGATAAGCTCACGGCGGTTCGAACCGACCGGTTCGATGGGTGGGCGATCCGACAGACGACGTCGCCGCTGGGCGTCCTCGCGCTCGATCGGAAGGACGAGAGCGTCGACACGCTCAGGCTCACGACGACCGATCCACGCATCACGGTCAACCGAAATCCGATCGCCGCGGAGTTCAGACAGTACGGGACGCTGTTGGATCTACTGTACGATCCGCTCGTGAGACTCGACGGCTCGATGTCGATCCCGTGGCTCGCCGACTCGATCGATTGGCAGACCGAACGCGGCCTCTCGGCGAGGGTGACGTTGCGCCCCAACCTCCAGTGGCACGACGGAACCGCGCTCACCGCCGAGGACGTCGCGTTCACCTACCAGTTTCTCGAGGACACGTCGATGGGTCGGGCCGATCACCCGGTTCCCGCACCGAAGTACCGCGGTCGAACGACGCTCGTCGAGGACGTCGTCGTCGATGCCCCCAATCGAGTCACTTTCGAGTTCGGAACCGTCACCCAGCAAGTGGCAAACACCGCACTTACCGTCCCCCTGTTGCCGGCACACGTCTGGGAGGAACAGACCGGTCCCGCGACGATCGCCGGTATCGAAGTCAACGCCGAAACCACCGACGCGCTCGTCTGGAACAACGCCGACCCGATCGGCAGCGGGCCGTTCGCATTCGACACCGCGACTGACAACGAATCGGTCGTCTTCGAACAGTACACCGATCACTTTCTCACCCGCCCCGAACAGTCGAACCTCCCAGAGCCGTACGCGTCCGGTCCCGCGTTCGATCGCGTTCGCATGGAGGTCGTCGGATCCGACAGCAGCGCGATCGAACTGCTCGCGACCGATGGGGCCGACGTCACGGTTTCGAACCTCAGCCCGGGCGTCGTTCCGCGGATCGGCCGAGAGCAGGCCATTCGGCTGCTCAGCAGTCGATCGCACGCGTTCTATCACCTGGGGTTCAACACGCGCCGTGGGCCGCTTGCCAATCCGAACTTCAGACAGACGCTCGCACGGCTCGTCGACAAAGGCCACCTCGTCGAGAACACCTTCGACAACTACGCTGTCCCGACTGCGAGTCCGCTCGCACAGACCTCGTGGATGGACCGCTCGATCGTGTGGGACGGTGAAGACCCCCTCAACCCGTTTTTCGCCGACGAGGACGGTCAGTTCGACGCGGCGGCCGCACGCGAAGCGTTCCGTGCCGACGGGTTTCAGTTCAACAACGAGGACGAATTCGTCGTCCGGGATCAATAATGGTTCTTTTCTCCGTCCTCTTCGAAATATTCGTAGTCGTCACGGTGCTGTGTCTATTCGGCGCGGTCACTCTCGTCGGACCGGTTCGACTCTACGAGTTGCAAGTGCAGTTGCGCGATCGGATCCGCGCCATCGCGCCCGCGTTCGCCGTGTTGATCGTCGTATTGGTTCTCAACAGTTTCGTCAGGGACGCCTCACAGGAACTTTCGTGGCTGATCGGGTGGAACATCACGTCGTTGATCCGGGAATTCGAAGGGGAGTTCGTCGTCGTCGTGCAGTCGTTCGAAACCCCGATTCTGACGGCGTACTTCTCGTACGTCTACGTCTTCGGCTACGTGTTCTTGCTCGTGTTTCCGTTCATCGCGTACGCCGCGCTGTCCGAACAGCGGCACCTGCGACGGTTGGTGGTCGCTTACACGCTCAACTACGCTATCGGCGTGCTCTGTTACGTCGTTTTCATCGCCTACGGACCCCGAAACTCCCTCGACGTCGAATCGCTTTTGTACACCACGTATCCGCAGTTTCAGTTTCTCACCCGCGAGGTCAACGTGAGCACGAACGTCTTTCCCTCTCTGCACACCTCGCTTTCGGTGACCGTCGCCATGCTGGCGTACGACACCCGATCGGAGTATCCCATCTGGTTCGTGATCGCCACCGTGTTGGCGTTCAGCGTCGTGGTGTCGACGATGTATCTGGGCATTCACTGGCTGTTCGACGTCCTCGGCGGCGTCGTCCTCGCGATCGTCTCCGTAGTTGGTGCACGTCGGTACGTCACTGAGCGATCGATCGACAGCTAATCGCCGAGCGATCGACGCGTCCGTGCGGCGACGCCTGAACGATCGATGCGTCCGTACGGCGACGCCTGAACGATCGACGCGTCCGTGCGGCGACGCCTGAACGATCAGTGGGTATCGTGATCGTGCCCGTGGTTCGACGCCCCTTCGGCGGCGAACGGGCCGAAGTCGTCGACCGGCATCACCGAGTAATCGACGGTCAGCGTGTCCTGGGTCGCACGAATCTTCCCCACGAAGGTGGAGATGTCTGCGAGCTGTCCCTCCAGGACGAAAAGTTCCATGCAGTAGTGGTTCCCCACGTGGCTGTGGAAGTTCGACACTACGAGGGATTCGTGTTCGTGTCGCAGGTGGATCATACGCTCTTCGACGCTCGTGGTCTCGTAGTTGAAAAGCACCGTGACGATCCCGATGAGTTCTCTGTCCTCCAGCCGTTTGTCCTCGAACTCACCGAGGAGATTTCGCGCCGCCTCACGGACGACCTCGCTTCGACCGGTGTAGCCGTGTTCGTCTGCAAACGAATCGATTCGATCGAGCAGCTCCTCGGGCATCGACACGCTGACGACGGTCATGTATTAACTGACGGTGATTGAGGTATTAATGTTTAGTATTGTGCGACCGCGCCATTCGAGGTGTCGATCTCGAACCTCGCGCCGCCGGTGTCGGGATCGTTCGTCGCCGATATCGTCCATCCGTGTTCCTCCACGACGTCGCCGACGATCGCAAGTCCAAGTCCGGTCCCCGTGTCGCTCGTCGTGTAGCCGTATTCGAAGAGCCGTTCGGAGCTGCCCTCGGGCAGCCCGGGGCCGTTGTCTGCGACGAAAAATCCCCCGTCCTCGAGCGGGCCGACGGTGACGACACACCCCGCTCCGAATTCGTCGGCCGCCGTCGATCCGTGTTCGACCGCGTTCCGAAAGAGGTTCTCAAAGAGCGTCCGCAGCCGGCCTGCGTCCGCACGGACGGTATCGTCGTCGATCACCTCGAGCGTCGCCGCGCCCGTTACGGTGATCTCCCACGCGTCCGCGGCGATCGCGGCGATCGACGCGACCTCCAGATCGAGTCCGTTTTGGCCCTCTCGCGTGAGCGTCAGCACGTCCTCGATGATCTCGTTCATCCGTTCGGTCCCGTTGCGGATCGCTTCGATCCGATCGTCGTCGTACTCGTCGGCCAGCAGTTCGACGTTCCCGCGTATCACGTTCAGCGGATTCCGCAGGTCGTGGCTCACGATGCCTGCAAACCGTTCGAGTCGATCGCGCTGTCGGCGAAGGGCTGCGGCGTCTACCTCCCGCTGCAGCTCGAAACCGATCCAGTCGCCGATGTGCTCGACGAAGGCGACTTCGGCGTCCGTCAGCTCGCGGCTGCGATCGTCGGTCGCGGCGAAACAGACCACGCCCGACAACGTCCCCTCCAGGAACACCGGTGTTCCGACGTAGCACCGTTGTGCGCCCCCGGATACGTCCGGCTGTGACTGCGTATCGTCGGGCCGTTCGCCGCCGGCGGAAAACTGTACCGTTCGGTTCGCCTCCACAACGCGAAGACAATCTGCCGGCGTCACCGCAGACTCTCCGTGCGGTTCCGCTGTGTCGCGGGTGGTCGCGATCACCTCGTACTGCTCGTTGTCGACCCGTGCGAGGGTACCGTACCGGACGTCCAGCACCGAACAGCCGAGTTCGAGCACCGAATCGATCTTTTCGGGTAGCGATCGCTCACGATCCGATCGGAGTTCGTGAAATCGATGTAACGCCTCGATCAGCCTGTCGTCGCGGTCGTCCATCCCCCGTCCGATCGACGCGAGGGGTCTCCCCTCGTCGTTCGATCGGCGGTCGGACGACTGTCGGTGACCGCTCCCCGGCCGCTCCCCGTCCCACATGTCTATCGGTAGAGGGGTGTGGGTGTTAGTAGTTCTTGTGATCGTCGGCCGCCTCGCCGGACTCGGCGGTCGGATTTCCCCACGCGGTGTCGCCGTTCCCGCCGCTCGTCTTGTAGGCCCCCCGGGCTTCGGCGACGCGTGTGCCCTCGGTGTCCCGAACGTGTACGTCGACGACGGTGACGCTGCCGCCGTCTCGAACGACCTCCGCACGCGCGTGTAGATCCGTCTGTGCCGGTGCGAGGTAGTCGATCCGCATGTCGATCGTCGGGGTCGGTTTTCCGTGTAACGACAACACGGCCGCCCCGCCGACGGTGTCGGCGAGCGCGTACGCCACGCCGCCGTGGGCGATCTGCCGGCCCGGAACCGAGGAGTGTCGCGCTCGGAGGGTGAGTCGACCCGTCGCTTTCCCGTCGGCGGCGGCGGTCAACTCGATTCCCATCTCGGAGACGAACGGCGTGTCGTTCAATAGCTCTGTCAACCCGTCCATACTCCCCCTCTGTACGTACAGCGGTAAATTCCTGTGTGAACGAGAAACACCTGTCGATGGGTTTTCCGATCACGCCGCGTCGATCCGGCAGGTCGCTTCGTACTCGACTTCGGCGAGCGACTCGATCGGATTATCCCCACAGACAGGGCAGTCGGGGTCCTTTTCGTACGGGACGGTCTCGAAGGTCATGTCCATCGCGTCGTAGAAGAGCAATCGCCCGACGAGGGGATCGCCGGCCTCCAACAGCAGTTTCATCGCCTCGGTCGCCTGGATGCACCCCACCGTCCCGGGAAGGACCCCCAGCACGCCGGTCGTCGCACAGTCGGGGACCGTTCCGGGTTCCGGCGCTTCGCGGAACAGACACCGGTAACACGGTCCCTCGGGAACGAGCGTCGTCAGTTGCCCTTCGAACTTGTAGATCGCTCCGTGTGCGATCGGAATCTGGGCCATCCGGGCGGCGTCGTTCAGCAAATAGCGGGTGGCGAAGTTGTCGGAGGCGTCGACGATCACGTCGTATCCCGCAAGCAGTTCCTCGACGGATTCGGGGTCCACCCGTCGCTCGTAGGGTTCGACTGTCACGTCCGGGTTGAGCCGTTCGACGAACGCCGCCGCGCTTTCGACCTTCGGCCTCCCGACGTCTGCGTCCCCGTGGATCACCTGTCGTTGGAGGTTCGATCGTTCGACGACGTCGTCGTCTGCGATCCCGATCGTTCCCACGCCGGCGGCTGCGAGGTACTGAATCACGGGTGCGCCCAGCCCGCCCGCGCCCACGACGAGTACCGACCCAGAGAGCAGTTTCTCCTGGCCCTCCGGGCCGATCTCGTCCATGATGATGTGTCTAGAGTATCGATCCAGTTGGGTCGAATCGAGCGCGAGTGTCATACACGCCGTTCGTCGGCGAGCAGAATAAGGGTTCGTCGTCTGCGAGCAGCACACGGGATAGCCCTCGTCGCGAGGTAGGCTGGTCGACGTCGCGTGATAGGCTGGTCGTCGTCGGGAGGTAGGCTGGTCGACGTCGCGTGATAGGCTGGTCGATGTCGTCGGATCGCGCCGGTCACTTCGTCGAGGCGATCGGGCGTTTGCGTTCGAATTCGAATTCGGATTCGAATTCTGTTTCCGTTTCTGTTCTGGATTCGGTTCCAGTTCCGGTTTCGATTCCGGTTCCGGGTTTGGATTTGGTCTGTGAGCCTCCCCCGCCGTCGGATCTGGACGCTTCGGTCGGCTCCTCGACGTGATCGAACTCGAATCCGCTCTCGGCGCGTCCCTCGTCGGTGCTACCCGCGTCGTACGCAGAAAGTAGATCCGCCAGTCCGTCGGCTTCCGTCGAGAGCTTATCGATCGTTCCCGCGACGGTCGACAGCGAGCTTGTCTGCTCTTCGGCCGCGGCGGCGGCCGAACTGGCGTCGTCGGCGGTTGAGTGGCTGATGTCGGCAACTTCGTCGACGAGCGCGGCGACGTCTTCTGCGGACTTGGCTTGTTGATCGGTCGCGTGGCTGATCTCGTGGACGTTGTCGCTCACCTCGTTGACGACCGTCGCCAGTTCGTCGAACCGGCCGAGCGACCCTTCGACGGCGTCGATGCTGCCGCTGACGCGATCGCGTGCGGATCGAACGTCCCCGACGGTTTCGTCCGATTGATCCTGGATCTCTCCTAAGAGGTCGCCGATCTCCTCGGCGGATTCGCGGGTCTCTTCGGCCAGCGATTTCACCTCGTCGGCGACGACGGCGAACCCGCTGCCGTCGCCGTCGACCCGCGCGGCCTCGATCGAGGCGTTCAGCGCCAGCAGATTCGTCTCCTTTGCGATGTCTTCGATGACGGTGACGATCTCGTCGACTTCGTCGATCTGTTCGACGAGCGCCTCCACCGAGTCTGCGGCGTCTTCGATCCCCGATTCGATCGTCGACAGCTCCGAGACGGTTTCTGTCGCCTCGTTTCGCCCCACATCGGCCACCTCGCTCGCTTCGGTCGCCGTCCGACTCGCCTCCTCGGCGGAGGCGGCGATCTCCTCGACGGTCGCAGAGAGGGTGTTCATCTCGGAGGCGACACTCTGGAGCCGTTCGCGCTGTGCCTCCGCCCCAGCAGCGATGTCGTCTGTCGATTCGGCGATCTCAGAGCCGGCCTGATCGAGTTCGCGGGCGCTCGCGGCGACCGCATCTGTCGATTCGGCCACGGCGGTCGCGAACGATCCGGCTCGCCCGATCGACGCTGCGAGGCTCCCCAGGAGGTCGTTGTACCGGTCGACGACGGTCGCGTAGGTCCCGTCCGCGTCGTCTATCCCCGCGGCGTCGATCGTCGCGGTCAGGTCGCCGTCGGTCGCCGCGCGGGTCGATCGCTCGAACGCGTCGACGAGCTGTTCGAGGCGAGCCGATCGGGCCTCCAGCTCGCGGGTGTGGGTTTCGAGGTTTTCGGCCATCCTGTCGATCGATTCGCCGAACGGCCCCGGAACCGGCGTCTCCAGGGCGGGGTCGTCGAACGACTGCGTCGCGAGCGCGTCGGCCTGCGCGGAGACCGTCGACAGGTACGATTGCAGTCCGTTGAACGAGCGCGTCAGGTCGCCGACTTCGTCGCGTTGCGTCGTTTCGACTGGCTCGGTGTCGACGTGACCGCGTGCGATCTCGCTTGCGGCGGATTCGACGGCCTGCAGGGGCTCGACGAGATCACGACGGACGATCAACACCGTGTTCAGAAAGGCGACGATCGCCGCGCCGAACGATATCGCCTGTGCGATCGCGAGCAGTTGGCCGGCGAAGACCATCGGCAACGAGAAAATCACCACGGAGATGCAAAACTGTATTCCCACCGCTGCGAGCACCTTCCGTTCGATCGATTCTGTGACGCCGAGCCACTCCATCGTGGTCCAAAGCGCCGCTTCGTATCGTTGTAACACCAGCCTCACCGTGCGTGGTGATTCTGCGTCCGGCTATTAAACGATCGCCCCCAGTTATCGGGTGCTGATAACTGGTGTACGCCCCGCACCGATCGCCAGCGCCGGGTTCCGACGGTTACGGCTCGTCGGCGCGCTCGGGCTGGTCGATCTCCCCACCGAAAAAATCAGATGCTTCGAACGGTCGACCCGATCCGATTCGATCGTCTCGAATCGGATAAGATTTGATCGGATCCGATCGCTACTCGATTACTTTCCGCGCTTGTCGTTCGCGCTGATGCTCGGGCGGACGTGTTCGGTCCCCTTGCCGCGTTTCTGCATCCCGCGGCCTTTCGTGCCGGCGCTCGTGAGTCCGCGGAACGCCCGGCGGGTGTGCTGGGAGTTGCAGATCCAGTTGAGGTCGTCGTCGTTTTCGATCGCCGGATGTGCCGGATCGACGAGGATGACCTCGTGCCACTTCTGGGAGCCGTCTTCGCCGACCCAATAGGAGTTGAGCACCCGGAGGTTGCGGAACTTCCGAGCGGCGCGCTCCTCGGCGATCCGTTGGATCGACTTGCGGCGGCCGATTCGGTTGACGCCCTGACGCTTCGATCGTCGGCCGGCCGTAAATCGCTGTTTGCGCGCCCCGCCTTTGCGGACCGCGACGCGGGCGACGACGACGCCCTGTTTGGCCTTGTAGCCGAGTTCGCGGGCCTTGTCGAGTCGGGTCGGTCGATCGATGCGCTCTATCGCCCCCTCCTTGCGCCACTGTTGTTTTCGTTGCCACTGCAGGTCGGCGAGTTTCCCCTCCTTGGGGGTTTTCCACGCCTCCTTGATGTGTGAGTAGAAGCTTCGTGCCATGCGTATCACCACGGGCGCTTGCGATTCAGCGGCCGATTTCGGCCCCCACATTTCGTCCCGATCGATCGCTCTTCACGGGTGCCCGCTGGTAGCCCGTCGGCCAGCGAGTTGTCGAATCTTCCCGTCTGATCGGGTTAAGGGCTTCGAAACGCGATCGGTGCGGCGTCTCGCTTCGTCCCCACGGTTCGAAGCTCCAACCGCACACCAGTGGGTCGATAGCAACTACAAATTTAAGAGGGCTATCCGACAACCGACACGCAATGACAATCCCCGTCCGGGTGCTTCACGTCGACGACGAGCCGGGGTTCGCCGAACTGACAGCCGAGTTTCTCGAACGCGAGGACGATCGATTCGAGGTCGTCACCGAAACGAGCGCCTCGGCCGGGCTCGATCGACTCGAGGCGGGGACGTTCGACTGCATCGTCAGCGACTACCAGATGCCGCACGTGGACGGTATCGAGTTCCTCCGCCGCGTCCGTGAGGACCTCGATTTGGACCTCCCGTTCGTCATCTTCACCGGCCACGGGCGCGAGGCGGTGGCGATCGAGGCGCTCAATCTCGGTGCGGATCGCTACGTCCAGAAAGGCGGCGATCCGACGACCCAATACGGCGTCCTAGCGCAGGCGATCAGCCAATCCGTCGAGCACCATCGATCCGTTCGAGAACGCGAGGAGGCCGAAAAGCGGTACCGATCGCTGTTCGAGAACAACCCGGTCGTCATCTGGGAGGAGGACTTCTCGGCCGCCAAAGCGTACGCGGACGAACTCGCCGCGACCGTCGACGACCTCGGGGCGCACCTCCGCGAGGACCCAGCGGAACTCGATCGGATACTCGAGCGCGTGACCGTCCTCGACGTCAACCGAAACGCCGTCGAGTACTACGGCGCGGCGTCGAAAGCGCAGCTGATCGACAGCCTCCCGCGGCTCATGACGCCCGACAGCCGAGCGGCGATTCGATCGATGTGGGTCGCCATCGCGGACGGGCAGACCCGATTCAGGGCCGAAACGGAGTCGATGACGATCGACGGCGACAGGCGGGATGAAATCCTCGAGCTGTACGTCCCCGAGGCGTACGCCGAGGACTACTCGCGGGTGTACATCACGGGCACCGAAATCACCGACCGGAAACGACGCGAACGCCAGCTCGAACGCGAACGGGACCTGCTCGATGCGGTCATCGACGCTGTCCCGCACCCGCTGTACGTCCTCAACGTCGACGACTACGCCGTCGCGCACGCAAACGAGTCGGCGACCGTCAGCGAGGGTGAGACGTGCTATGCGGTCACCCATCAACGCGATCGACCCTGCGACGAGGGCGACGGCGAGACGTGGGCGTGTCCGATCGCGGACGTTTCCGAATCGGGAGCGCCCGCCGTCGTCGAACACGTTCACTACGACGAAGCCGGCGAAAAACGGCGATTCGAGGTTCACGCCGCACCCGTCTTCGACGACGACGGCGAAGTCGTCCAGATCGTCGAGAGCAACGTCGAAATCCCAGACGCGGAGTGACCATTCCCTGAAGCGACGGGCGCGTGTGCCTTCGGATCGTCCAATCAGCGTGCCTTCGGATCGCCCAATCAGCGTGGCTTCGGATCGTCCAATCAGCGTGCCTTCGGATCGTCCAATCAGCGTGCCTTCGGATCGTCCAATCAGCGTGCCTTCGGATCGTCCAATCAGCGTGCGTCCGCGTCAGGATTGAAATCGCTTCGTCGTCTCGACGAGGGGATGGCGGGCGTAATCGACGATCGAGATGTCGGCGATCGATTCGAGACCTTCCTTTTTCGCGGTTTTGGCCATCCCCAGTTCGACGGGCGTGTCGGTGACGACGACGTACGCGTCCATCTCGTCGATGCCGAGTCGATCGGCCGCGAGCACGCGGTGGTGGCCGTCGGCCAGATACAACTGCCCGCCGTTGTCGATCACGACGAGCGGTTCGGCGAGACCGCGTTCGAGTTCGTATCGTCGCCCCTCCAGCTCGTCTGCGTACACCCGTCCCTGTGTCGGGATGAGCTGTTCGAGCCGGACGGTGCGACGCTCTTCTGTGAGGTCGACCTCGTGAATCTGTTCGAGCGTCCGGACGAGTTTGCCGACCTTTCCGGGGGTCGCCCGTTCGATCTGGCTGCGGACCACGTCCGTGTTCGAGATGATCCCCACGAGGTTTCCCGCGTCGTCGACGACAGGGAGTTTCCGAATGCCCGATCGGAGGATCACCCGCGCGGCGTCGGTTACTTTCATCTCCGGGTGGGCGACGATGAGATCCTCGGTCATGATCGTGAAGATCGGTGCGTCGTCGTCGTCGGCCGCAAGCAAATCGCGCGCGGTGACGAACCCTTCGACTTTGCGTCCGTCGACCACCGGAAAGCCGTTGTGTCCGTCGCTTTCGACGACGCGACGGATGACGGCCTGGACCGTATCCGTCGGGGAGACCGTGGAGACGTCCTGTGTCATGTACTCGTTCACCGTCGGCTTTCCAGACATCGTCCATCCTACGACGTGGGACGGAAAAAGTGTGCCTTCTCGGCTCTGGTCTCGATCGATCCGGCACTCGGCTCTGCGCTCGGCTCTTCGATCGGCTCGATTCGTGGTCGGCTCGATTCGTGGTCGGCTCTTCGATCGGCTTGGTGGGTCGAACGAATCCCGATCGAGTCGGCGGGACGGTCAATCCTCGGGGAAGTCGACCGGTCGGTCGGTCGACGGCGTCGGCACGCTGGGTGCGGTATCGAGCGTCTCGAAGAACCGCCCGGCGACGATGTCGCGAACGATCGTCTCGAGGGTGTCTTTCGAATCCTCTTCGACGTCCTCGAGGATACCGAGCGATAGTTGGCCGCCGGCCATACCGGCGTGTCCGCCGGCGCTGCCGATCTGGCCGAACGCCTCCCGAAGCGTCTCGCCCAGATCGAGAGTGCTTCCACGCGCCCGTCCGGAGATGTAAATCACCCCCTCGCGGTAGCCGTAGACGATCACCGTCCGTATTCCCTCCATGTTCAAAAGCAGGTCCGCTGCTTGCGCGAGGGTGTCTCGGTCCCGTATTTCGCCGACGCCCGTCGCCATCGCGTTCGCCCGTATCTCGCGGTTTCGGATCGCCGCGGCGATCGTCCGAAGCACCTCCGATCCGACGCTCGGCTGTTCGACGAGTTCGAGGACCGATTCGTCGGCGTACGGATACAGGAACGCTGTCGCCTCGTAGTCGGCGGCCGAAACCTCCCGGGTAAAATCGTTCGTGTCCGTTCGGATGCCGAACACGAGCGCGGTGGCGACCTGTTCGTCCGGATCGACGCCCAGCCGCCGGTAGTACTCTGCGATGAGCGTACACGTCGATCCGGCGGAGGGTCGGATGTCGACGAACCGATCGACTCGATCGATCGGCACCCGCGGCGGATGGTGGTCGATCACGAACTGGACGGGAGTCTCTGTGGGCAACCCGTCGTTGACGCCCGGTCGGGAGTGATCGACCAGCGCGATCGCGCCGTACTCGTCGGGGTCGAACGTCTCCGGATCGAGGCGTTCGATCGGAATCTCCAGCAGGTTGACGAGCGCGCGGTTCTCCTGATGGGAGATGTCCCCGAAGTAGTACGCACCCGCCTCGACGCCCGCGGTGTTCGCAAGGCGGGCAAACCCCAGCGCGCTCGCGATCGCGTCGGGGTCGGGGTTGTCGTGGGTTATCACTGCGAGCGGCCCCTCGATCCGTCTGAGCGACGATCGGAGTGTCGAGACTGTCCGGCCGCCCGAACCGGAAATCGCATCGAGGACGTGTTTCGAGAGCATCGCCGACAGATCGAGCAGTTCGTCGGCCGCAGATTCGAGCGCCTCACGCTGGGTCGTCGAGGTCGTCGGCCCGACCGCAGCGACGAGTAGCGCGTCCGGAAACCTGCTTCGACACGCCTTCGCGGCGGCGAGCGTGGTGGCCGGATCCGACGCGGCCGCGATGGCCACGTCGATCGCTGAGGGGTAGTTCGTCCAGTCGGTCGGATCGCCCTCCACGGCGGGAACGTTGGCCTCTCTGAGCGCGGTTATCCGACCCCGATCGGCGGTCACGACGTACAGCTCGCCGGGCTGTGAGGCGAGTCGATCGACGATCGCCGTCGCGATCGGGCTGTGACCGAGTACCAGCCGTCGGAGCATACCTGATGGTACCCGTCAACTCGGAAAACACTACCGCGTTCGGGTCGAGGTCGGCGTCTTCGGTCGAACCGAGGGGCCGCCTCAGGCGAACAACGCACTGGCGGCCGCTTCGGCCGTCTCGATGACGAGTGGGAACCCGGGCAGGAGCAACACGGTCGCGATCGCCGCGAAGACGATCGCGGCGTACAGGCCCGTCGGGGTCGAATCGACCACGTCGAGGTTGCCATTTGGCTCTTCGATCCAGATGGCTTTCACCACCCGGCTGTAGTAGTACAGCGACAGCGCGCTGGTGATCGCACCGACCGCGGCGAGCCACCAGAAGCCGGCGCTGATCGCACCCGCAAAGAGCGCGTACTTCGAGAAGAAGCCGCCGAAGACCGGCAATCCAGCGAGGCTGAACATGAAGACGGCCATCGCGACGCTCGCAACGGGCGCTTTCGTCGCCAACCCGGCGTAATCTTCGAACGTCCGACCGATGCCCCAGTATTCGGCCATCGCGATGAACAGGAACGCCCCCGTGTTCATGAAGCCGTACACGAGCAGGTGCGCCATCGCAGCCCCCATCACGTCGCCGTTGTGCGGGCCGCCGGCGGTGAGCGCGGCGAGCCCGATCAACGCGTAGCCGGCGTGTCCGATCGAGGAGTACGCCAACATCCGTTTGACGTTCTCCTGGGTCGCGGCGGCGAAGTTGCCGAGTAGCATCGTCACGACCGCCAGCACGGCGAACGCCAGCGCCCAGTCGATCGACGGGCTCGCATCGAGCAGCGGCATGAACGCCTCCGCGAAGACGCGGAACGCGATGACGAACCCGGCCGCCTTCGAGGCGCTCGAGAGGAACGCGCTCACGGGCGCGGGTGCGCCCTCGTATGCATCCGGTGCCCAGAAGTGGAACGGCACGGATGCGGTCTTGTAGGCGACCCCGCCGACGATCATCAACACGCCGATGCCCGCGACCCCTGCGAACCCGGCGACGCCGCCGGCGAACTGCGCGGCGATTTCGTCGAGCAACAACGTGCCGGTGACCGCGTAGACGAGGCTGATGCCGAAGACGAACACCGCAGAGGAGAGCGCGCCGATCAGGAAGTACTTCAGACTGGCCTCGACGCTCCCGCGATTTTTCTTCAGGAAGCCAACGAGCGCATACGAGGGCAGCGACGCCATCTCGAGGCTCACGAAGACCGTCACGAGGGAGTTCGAGACGGCCATGAGGGCCATCCCCGTCGTCGCGAACATGAGCAACGAGTAAAACTCCGCCGCGTTCGCGTGTCCCTCGAGATAGTCGTGACTCGCCACGACGACGAGCGCTGCGACGCTCGTGAAGATCGCCGTGAAGAACAGCGCCATCCCGTCGACGACGATCGCGTCGCTGAGTAGGGTGATCGCGCCGCCGTGGGTCGGCTGTCCGGTTCCGGAGACGAGGTACCACACCGTGACGCCGAGGGCGACGATCGAGCCGCCAGCGGAGATGACGGCGTACGTCGTGTTATACTCGCGTCCGGGCCAGATCGCGTCGATCGTGAGCAAGAGCAAGCCGGTCAGCGCGAGTACGAGCACCGGCCCGAGTGCCGTCCACTCCGGCAGGGTCGATTGGAGCGCGACCGACGTCGATACGAGGTCCATCAGAGCCCACCTCCGTTAGCGAGGATAGGCGCAACTGCGTCGAAGATCATGTCCAAGAACACCCACGGTGCGACCCCGAGTGCGATGATCGCAAGCAGCAACACCGCCATCGGCGCGACGTCCTGTAGCGGCGCGCGGGAAACCTCGTAGTCGGTCTCCAGCCGGTAGCTGCCGAACAGCGTCCGCTGCATGGCAAGCAGGAGGTAGCCGGCGACGATGACGATCCCGAACATCGCAAGCGCCGTGAAGATCGGCGCGTACGGGAGGTTCGTCGAACCGAACGAGCCGGCGAAGATGAAGAACTCGCCTGCGAATCCGGCCATGAGCGGCAGCCCCATGTAGCCGAACGCGCCAGCGACGAGGATACCGACCGCGACGGGCATCCGATCGGCCATCCCGGACATGTCGGTGACGATCCGCGTGTGGGTCGCGTTGTAGATCACGCCGACCGACATGAACATCAGCCCGGAGATGAGCCCGTGGGCGACCATCTGGAAGGTCGCGCCGCCGACGCCGAACTCGGTGAAGGCGATCAGCCCGAGGATCACATACCCCATCGACGAGACGGACGAGTACGCGACGATCCGTTTGAGGTCCTGCTGGGCCAGCGCCAACATCGCGCCGTAGATGACCGAGATGACGGCGATCACGCCGATCGGGATCGCAAGCAGGCTCGCCTGATCGGGGAGCATCGTGAAGTTGAACCGAAGCAGTGCGTACGTTCCCATCTTCAAAAGCACCCCGGCCAGCATGACCGAGACCGGCGTCGGCGCTTCGACGTGGGCGTCCGGCAGCCACGTGTGGACTGGAACGACAGGCACCTTGACCGCGAATCCGGCGAACAACGCGAGGAAGGCGATCAGCTTGAGCGCCTCCGGCGCGATGCCGAACCAGCTACCCAGTTGATCGTTCGCCAGCGCTTGCGTGATCTCCGGCAGGCCGAACGTCTCGACGCCCAGCGCAAAGACGAGCGCCATGAAGCCGATGAACATCACGAGCGAGGCGATGTTCGTGTAGACGAAGAACTTGATCGCGGCGTACTTGCGGCGTGGGCCGCCCCACACGCCGATGAGGAAGTACATCGGCACGAGCACGGCCTCCCAGAAGATGAACCACAGGAAGAAGTCTAACGCCGTGAAGACGCCGAGCAGGTTCGCCTCCATGAACAACATCAGTCCGTAGAACTGGCTTTGTCGATCGGTGATCGGCGTCCACGCGCTGACGATCGCAAGCGTGGTGAGGAACGTCGTCAACACGACCAGCGGCAGGCTGATCCCGTCGACACCGACGAACCACTGGATCTGAATCCCGCCGAGTTCGAGCCACGGGACGATCGTTTCGAAGGCGATCTCCCCGCCCGTGAGGGCGTTCCCACCTGATTCGAACAGCGACCACATGTAGAGGCTCCCGGCGACGGGAACCAGACTCAACGCGAACGCCGTCTTGCCGGCGTCCCTGTCCGGCAGCATGAAGACGATCAGCGCGGCCGCGAACGTGAACGCGATGAGCGATTCGATAATCATACGAACCACCCCCCGAGCAACCCGAAGACGAGCAGTAACGCCGTCAGCCCGAGCGTGAGCATCGCGGCGTAGTTACTGACGACGCCGGTCTGGATGCGCTTGACGCGCCGTCCAGAAAAGAGGCTCACCGAGGAGACGCCGTTGACGACCCCGTCGATGACTCCCTGATCGAACTTGTCGGAGACCGCCGCGACGTCCTGGGTCCTGTTTGCGAGCCACACCTGATACTCGTCCTGATAGTAGTTGTTGTAAAGCACGTCTTTGATCCCGCCGAGCTTCGCCGTGTGCTCGACCGGCTCGGCAACGTTGTACAGCCGCGTCGCAACGAGCAGGCCGGCCAGTGCCAACCCCAGCGAGACGCCCGCACCGATCAGCACCGTCGACACCTCGCCGCCGCCGACGTAGCCGCTTGCGTACGGCAGTAGATCCGCGTAGTGATGTGCGGTCAGTTCCGAATAGCCACTGTCGAGCCACCCGTGGAGGTAGTCTATGCCCTCCAGGCCGAGTACCTTCTGTACCGGGACCATGTTGACGAACCCGGCGACGACCGCGAGCACACCGAGGACCGAAAGCGGCCCCTTGACGTTCCAGCGAACCGGATTCGGATCACTCGCGATCTCCGTTCTGGGCTCGCCGTGGAAGGTGAGATACACCATGCGGAACGTGTAGAACGCCGTCACCGGGACGGCCAACAGTCCCATCGCGTACGCACCCAACAGCAGCGGACTACCGCCGAGCCCGTGGATGAGTGCTTCGTAGAGGACTTCGTCTTTCGACCAGAACCCCGCGAAGGGGAAGATCCCCGCGAGCGCGAGCGATCCGGCGAGGAACGTCCAGTAGGTGACCGGAAGCTTGTCCTTGAGGCCGCCCATGTCCCACATGTTCTCGTTGTGATGCATCGCGATGATGACCGACCCCGCACCCAAGAACAACAGCGCCTTGAAGAACGCGTGCGTCATGAGGTGGAACGTCGCCGCGACGTATCCGCCCGCACCGAGTGCGAGCATCATGTACCCGTACTGTGAGATCGTCGAGTACGCCAGGACCTGTTTGATTTCCCGTTTGACGACCCCCATCGTCGCCGCAAACAGCGCCGTGAACCCGCCGATGAAGGCGATGATCGCGAGCGCGGTCGGTGAAACGGCGTAGAAGCCGTACATACGGGCGACGAGATAGACGCCCGCTGCAACCATCGTCGCCGCGTGAATGAGCGCGGAGACGGGCGTTGGACCCTCCATCGCGTCGGGGAGCCACGTGTGCAGGGGGAATTGCGCGGACTTTCCGACGACGCCGCCTAACACGAGCAACCCGATGATCGTAAACCACGTCATCGGTTCGAAGCCGAAGGTGTTCACTGTCGCATCGCCGGCGAGTGCCGCTTCGGCGAGGACGGGGAACGACTCGCTTCCCGCGAAGGCCGCCGTGCCGAACGTCGCGAAGACGGCGACGACGCCGACGAGGAAGAAGTAATCGCCAAACCGGGTGACCAGAAACGCCTTTTTCGCTGCGGACGGCGGCGCGTCACCGCGGAACCAGAATCCGATGAGCAGGTACGAACACAGGCCCACAAGCTCGAAGAACATGAACGCCATCAGCAGGTTGTCCGAAACGACGAACCCGAGCATGCTCGCCGTGAACAGGCCGAGTCCGGCGTAGTATCGCGGCAGGCCGGTTTCGCCTTCGTCGTTCATGTAGCCGAGGCTGAACACGTGGACCAACATCGCGATAAGCGACACGATCACGAGCATGAGCGCCGACAGGGGATCGATGAGGACGCCGAAGGTCAGCTCCCACGGCTGGGCATCGATGCCGGTTGCCCACGTGTAGATGGTTTCGTGATGCGGATTCCCACCGCGGACCGATACGAGCACCCAGATCGAAAGGACTAACGACCCCGCTGTCGCTGCGATCCCGCCGAATGCACCCTTCTTGGGGAGATATTTCCCCGCGAAGAGGGCGATCAAAAACGAGACGAACGGCAGGAGAACGATCGCCGGGACGTATTCGAATGCTGTTGGCATCTGTTACCACCTCATCGTCGTTGCGTCTGTGACGTCGACGGAGCCGAAGTTGCGGTACAGTACGAGGATGATGCCGATTCCGACGGCGACCTCCGCGGCCGCCAGTGCGATCACGAACAGCGCGAACGTCTGGCCGGTCAGGTTGCCCCAGAACAGCGAGAACGCGACGAGGTTGATGTTCGCCGCGTTCAACATCAGTTCGACGGACATCAGAAAGTACAGCGCGTTCCGTCGCGTGAGCACGCCGAACAAACCGATGCAGAACACCGCCGCTGCGAGGAGGAGGTAATACGTCGCCGGTACCATCAGCGATCACCTCCGCGGTCGGCCGATCGACCGTCGGCGGAGGTTTCGACCCCGCCATCGGTGATCGCCGTGACGATCGATCCCTCCTCCTCGCGCTTTGCGAGGAAGATCGCCGCGTCGACGGCGACGTCGAGTGCGATCGCGATAATCAGAAACGCCGCGAGGAAGCCTTCGGTCGCGATCGTTCCCATATCGAGGTCGAAAAGCGCGTAGCCGATGTGTGCGACGATGCTTTCGCCCTCGGGGAACCCCACGGGGGTCCCGAACGCCGAGGACGCGATCGCGGCTGCCATTACGACGAACAGACCGACAGCGGCGAGGCCGGGGATCATGCTCGATCTCGATCCGGCGCGTCCGATTTCGTCGTCTGTCATGCGTTACTCACCTCCGGATCGGTTCGCGTGAGCATCACGGCGAACGTGATCAAGATGAGAACCCCGCCCACGTAGACGAGGATCTGCATCGCTGCAAGGAATTCCGCTTGCAGCATCACGTAGTGCACCGCGACGCTCAACAGGGCACCGCCCAAAAGCAACGAGGCGTGAAACACGTCTCGTGTCAGGACGACGCCCAGGCTGCACCCCAGTGTGACGATGGCGAACAGCGCGAACGCGATGATCTCATAAACCATTGTGTTACGTTCCTTTAGGTATCCCTTTGAAGATTTCGAGAACGATCCGTGAACGGCCCGGTTTCGGGGGTGCGTGACCGAGCGATCGGTCCGACCCACGAAACGCGGAGACTACCTTTCCCTATCACCTCACTGGTAGTCCACTTCGCCGTCACCGTCACCGACCCACGCGCTCCGATCGGGGTTGCGCGAGTTGAGCGGGTCGATCCCCTTGTACCAGGGTACGTTCTTGAGCTGTTCTTTGTTGTAGACGAACTCGTTTTTCGCGTCGGCGGTGAACTCGAAGTTCTGCGTCAACAGGATCGCGTCCACCGGACAGACCTCCTCGCACAGCCGACAGTAGATGCACTGGCCGATGTGGAGGTTGTACTGTTCGCCGTTTCGCATGTCGTCTTGGACGATCTGGATCGTGTCGTTCGGACAGACGTTCTCACACTGGCGACACCAGATACACCGCTCCTGGCTGAACTTGTGTACCCCGCGGAACCGCGGGCTCACTTCCGGCGCGACGTCTGGATATTCGACCGTGAACGTCTTGCCGTCCAGCGCGTGTTTCATTGTCGTTGCCATCGATTTGAGTAGTCCGATCATATCAGACGATCACCCCCACGATAACGGCCGTGAGCACCAGATTCGCGAACGACAGCACGAGCATTCCCTTCCATCCGATCTCGATGAGCTGGTCGATCCTGACCCGCGGCAGCGCCGAACGCGCCCACTGCGTGAACAGGAAGAACGCCCACATCTTGATAACGAACCAGATGAACCCCGGAATCACTTCCAGCGCCGGGATCGGCGCGGCCGCGCCGCCGAGGAAGACGACCGCCAGAATCGCCCCACCCAGGAAGACGTGGATGAACTCTCCCAGGTAGAACAACACGAAGTACACCGAAGAGTACTCCGTCTGATAGCCGGCGACGATCTCGGTCGGTGCCTCCGGAATGTCGAAGGGGTTCCGTCCGATCTCGGCCATGTTCGCCGCCAGGAACAACACGAACGCGAACGGGTTGACGAACGCGTACCACGCCGGGATCGCGACGCCAGCGACGGTGAACAACGCCTCGCTTTGGGCGGCGACGATGCCGCTCATCTGCAGCGTCCCCGCAAAGAGGACGACCGACAGCGCCGTGATGATGAGCGGGATCTCGTAGGCGATGTTCTGTGCGACCGCCCGCAGCCCGCCCATGAGCGAGTACTTGTTGTTCGACGCGTAGCCGGCCATCACGAGCGACACGGACGCGATCGAGGCGAACGCGAAGACGATCGCCAACCCGGCTTCCGGATCGGCCAGGTGGACGTTGATCGGTCCGAGGTGGCCCATCGGAATGACCGCAAAGCCAAGCAGCGCCGACGCCGGCAGGACGATCGGCGCGAGGTCCCACGAGGGGCGATCGACGCCGTCGGGGACGATCAACTCCTTCGAGAGGAGCCTGACGGCGTCGGGGATGATGATGAGGATCCCCGCCGGGCCGATCCGGTTGACCGCGTACCGGTCTGTGAACGCCGCCGTAATCTTTCGTTTCGCCCACGGGCCGGCGATCGCCGTCATCGTCAACATGACGTTGGCGATCAGGAACGCCCCGATCAGCCCGCCGACGATCTCGCCGACGGTACCGGAGAGGCCGAGGGCGTTTGCGATCTGTTCGGGCAACAGCAGGTCCGTCTGCGCCAGCGCGTCGATCGTCATCGATCCACCTCACCGAGGACGATGTCGAGGCTGCCGAGCGAGGCGATCAGGTCGGGGACGTACTCCCCGTTTGCCATCTCCGGCAGCGTCTGGAGGTTCGAAAAGCACGGGCTACGGATCTTAAACCGGGCGGGTTTCTCCGTCCCGTCCGCACGGATGTAGATGCCGAGTTCGCCCTTGGCGGCCTCGACGGCCCGATAGATCTCCGTGTCGTCGTCGGGTCGGAGCGTCCGCGGGACGTTCGCCTGAATGGTTCGATCCTCCTCGGGCCACGATTCTAACAGATCGATACACTGCTCGACGATCTTTGCGGACTCTTCGACCTCCTGCATGCGAACGAGCAGGCGGCTGTAGTTGTCACAGCCGTCCTCGACGACGACGTCCCAGTCGAGTTCGTCGTAGTACCCGTACGGGTCGTCCCGGCGGAGGTCGTAATCGATGCCCGAGCCGCGTGCGACCGGTCCGGTCGCGCCGTAGCTTTTGGCGATCTCCGGCGGGAGGACGCCCGTGTCGATCGATCGAAGCTGCAGGATCTCGTTTCCGGTCACGAGGTCGTGGTACTCCTCGAGGTGCTGTGGCAGCTCCTCGAGGTAGTCGCGGGCCTTCTCGAAGAACTCCTCGCGGGGCTCCGGGAGGTCCCAGACGACGCCGCCGAGCCGGAAGTAGTTGAACATGAGCCGCTGGCCGGTGAGGTCCTCGAGCAGGTTCTGTACCTCCTCGCGGTCGCGGATCGCGTACATGAAGATCGCCGTGAAGTCGCCGTACACGTCGAGTGCGTACGTGCCGAGCGCGAGGAAGTGTGCGGCCATCCTGGAGAGTTCCGCGCCCATCGTCCGGATGACTTGTGCGTACTCGGGGACCTCGATGTCCGCGAGATCCTCCGCTGCGCGCGCGTACGCCCACTCGTTGAGCAACCCCGCGGAGATGTAGTCCCACCGATCTGGGTACGGCATGATCTGATAGCGGTAGGTGCCGTTCTGGCACATCTGCTCTTCGCACCGGTGGAGGTACCCGATATCCGATTCGACGTCGACGACCTGCTCGCCGGCGAGCGTCGTCTTCAGGTGGAGCACGCCGTGGGTCGCCGGGTGGTGCGGCCCGATGTTGAGAAACATGGTGTCGCCCTCTGACTCGTCGCGGTGGTCCTCCAACAGCGGGTTCGCGTGTTCTCTGAGCGTGACGATCTGTGGGTTGTCCTGGTCGTAGTCCAGCGACAGCGGGTGACCTTGCCAGGTATCCGGCAGCAGGATCCGTCGGAGATCGGGATGGTCGTCGTATTCGATCCCGACGAGGTCGTACGCCTCCCGCTCGTGCCAATCTGCGGTCCGGAAGACTCCTTCGCCCGACTGGCTGACGGGGTGTTCCTTGTCGGCGGGAACGACGACGCTGGCCTCCTGCGTCGGGTCGTCGTACTTCTTGAGGTGGTAGATCGACTCGTAGCGGTCCTCGTACTCCTGTGCGGTGACGCACGAGAGGTGATCGAACCCGGCCTCGTCTCGGAGGCGTTCGAGCGCGTCCTGTACCGTCTCCGGTCGGATGACGAATCCCGGCGCGTTGCGATGTTCTTCCCGACCGATCAGGAGGTCGCCGAGCAGCTCGGCGAGCTCGTCGGCCGACTGTGCTTCGAGCGTCGGTGTGGTCGGTTTCTCGAGGCTCATGGCGAGTCACCCCAGTTGTACCGCATCACCAGGTCGTCCGTGTCGATCTGGTCTGCGAGCTGTTCGACCACTTCGTCGCGCTCGAGGTCGCCGAACTGTTCGAGCTCGTATGGTTTGACCACGACCGGCGACGATTCGCCGTTGGCGATCCGCTCTTGGAGTTTGACGACGCCGTAGACGAGCGCCTCGGGGCGTGGCGGACAGCCGGGGACGTGAATGTCCACTGGGATGACCTCCTCTGCGCCCTTGACGACGTTGTACCCCTCCTGGAACGGCCCGCCCGAGATCGTACACGAACCCATTCCGATGACGAACTTCGGCTCGGGCATCTGGTCGTAGACGCGTTTCATCCGGGGGGCGAACTTCGAGACGACGGTCCCGGGGATGATGATGACGTCCGCCTGTCGTGGCGACGCCCGCGGGACGCCCGATCCGAACCGATCGAGGTCGTGTTTCACCGCGTACGTGTGCATCATTTCGATGCTGCAGCAGGCGATCCCGAACTGCAGCATGAACATCGACGACCCTCTGACCCAGTTCATGAACTTGTCGAACTTGGTCAAGATGAACGGTGAGGAACCGAACGCCTCACGCAGCCGCGAGTTGAACCGATCGTCTTGACCGGTCAACCGGGCGTCGCGCGTTTCCGATAGTACTTGCGAGTCGTCGGTGATAAACGGTTGATCGCTGCTCATGTGTCTCCTCTCTGTGTCTTACGACGGGTAGCACGGGGACTTTTGGTCCACTGAACCGCACCGTTCCGCCACGCCCATACGAGACCGACGAGCAATATTCCGATGAACAGCAACATCGGACCCAGCGCTCGGACGATACCGACTTCGACGACCGCGTCGCCGTAGATAACCGCCCATGGGAACACGAGGACCGTCTCGATGTCGAAGACGACGAAAAGCAGCGCAACCATGTAGTACTGGATGTTGAACTTGAAGCTGCGCGCCGTCCCGGACGGGACCTCACCGCTCTCGTAGGTGACGCTTTTTCCTTGTTCCGGCACACTCGGACGGAGTAGCGCCGACGCGACCATCATCCCGACTGGGATGCCCACGCCGACGACCGCCAGTGCACCGATTGCGATCCATGACATACCGGGTTCTCCGTAACGTACTGCGGTTGGAAAGCCACCCGTATAAGCGTTGATTTTTGACCGCCGCACGGATTCGACGCGTGCTGGGCTCTCAGGGCCGCAATATGCCCTCGTGGGCCCGGAATCGTTCGTGCCGGCTCCTCAGTTCTCGTCTCGATCGGCGAACGCCGCAACGCCGCGGTCGTGGAGGTCTTTCGACACTGTCCCGACGCCCGCCTGCAGCTCCTCGTGGTAGTCGCGTAATCGATCGCGTAGCGTCTCGTGCTCGCGCGAGAGGATCTGAACTGCAGACAGCGCGGCGTTGAACGACTTGCCCGCGTCGACGGCGACGATCGGCGCGCCGGTCGGCATCCCGATCACAGAATCGACTGATTTCTCCTGGACGGGGACGCCGATCACCGGAATCGGGTAGGCGATCGAGGCGGTCATGTTCGGCAGGTCCGCCGACTTCCCGCCCGCGCCGGCGATTATGACGTCGAGGCCGCGATCGGCGGCGGTGTCGCCGTAGGCGTACATCAGCTCCGGCGTCCGGTGTGCGGAGACGACGTAGCTTTCGAACGTAAACCGCGCTTGCGGCGCGTCAGCGAAGTCGGTCTGTTCTTCGAACCCCAGTTCGAAAAGCGCCTCGTAGGCCCCCCGCATCGTCGGGAGGTCCGAATCCGATCCCATGATGATCCCGACGTCCGGGGTCGTCTCCGGATCGCGCGTTGCTGCGGCGTCGGTTTCGAGTCGATCGATCAGGTCGGTGATCTCTGTCGGCTGTGTCATGTGTACACTGTCACTCCGCTCGGAAGGTCAATCCGTCGACTGTCGACCGTCACTCAGCTCGGAAGGTCAATCCGTCGACGATCGATCGCGCGTCAGCCAGCAGGTCGGTCGCCGCGTCAGTATCGTCGGGATCGGCGGTCGGATCCGTGAGTGTGACGTGGCCCATCTTCCGGAGCGGGCGGACGTCGTGTTTGCCGTACCAGTGCATGTGGGCTTCGGGCGTCTCGAGGACGGTTTCGACGCCGCGAAGGGTCGCCGATCGGGTCTCGTCGACGTCCCCGAGGAGGTTCGCCGTCACCGTGGGTTCGCGAAGGTCGGTCGGTCCGATCGGCCACCCGAGCACGGCGCGGACGTGGTTTTCGAACTGGGAGGTCCGGGCCCCTTCGATCGTCCAGTGGCCGGAATTGTGCGGGCGCGGGGCGATCTCGTTGACGAGTATCTCGCCGGCCTGCGTCTCGAACAGTTCGATCCCGTAGACGCCCCGCCCGTCCAGTAGCTCGAGCACCTCGCGGGCGACGGCGGTCGCCCGATCGAGGACCGCAGGCGCAGCGCGGGCCGGTGAGACGCTCTCTCTGAGGATCTCCGCCTCGTGGATCGTCTCCGTGACGGGGTAGGTGGCGATCGAATCGGCCCCCTTGACGCCGATGACCGACAGCTCCCGTTCGAACGGGACGAACGCCTCGGCCATCGCGTCGCCGCCGACCGCATCGAGGGCCGCTGCGGCGTCTTGCGGTTCCATCGCCGGCGCGTTCCCGCGCCCGTCGTAGCCGCCCGATCGCGCTTTCACCATCACGCCGTCGAGTTCGTCGATCGCCACCCG
>JBNJFV010000004.1:40076-41591 GCA_051747145.1 Halobacteriota archaeon | reverse complement strand
GTGTGGAAGCGCAGCCGTCTCGCTCCCGAGGTCCGGTGGCGACAACGCGTATACGATTCCGGCCACGCCGGTCCCTGCAGACAAGACCAAAAGGGACGCAAGCAGTATCGAAGTCAGCGTTCTGTTTCGTGTCATGGGGTTGTGTCGCACTCGGTCGTCCGATCGCGCACTGGGGGTCGACGGTCAGTGGCGAACGCACGCCAGTCAGTGATGGACGCACGCCACCGATCGACGCACGCCAGTCAGTGATGGACGCACGCCACCGATCGACGCACGATCAACAGACGCCCGGTGTCGATCGACCCGTCGCACCGCCTCGAAATAACCCCCGAAGACGGTTGCAGACGGTTTTACCACAACGATCCACGCCGCCGATGGTAACGACGCCGTACCGTACAGTAGGACCATCGTACTGTGCGGTGAGCAGTCCCCACACGCAACGTCGATCGGAGCTGTCGACGCCCCGTGCGTCGATCGAAGCCGGTTTATCGATCGGTCCCCCAGTCGGTGTATGTCTCTACGCGTGACGTTTCTGGGGACCAGCGGGGCCGTCCCGACGACAGAACGGGCCCCCAGCGCGATCTTCCTCAACCGCGAAGGCGATCAGTTGCTCTTCGACTGCGGGGAGGGAACCCAGCGACAGATGATGCGCTACGGAACCGGGTTTGCGGTGTCGCACCTGTTCGTCACGCACCTCCACGGCGACCACATCCTCGGGATTCCGGGGCTGGTCCAAAGCTGGGACTTCAACGATCGATCGGCGACGCTTTCGATCCACACCCCGCCGGGAACCCGACGGAAGATCGACGACCTCGTCCACGCCGGCGGCCACCGACCGGACTTTCCGATCCGGATCAACGAGGTCGCCCCGGGGGAAGTCGCCCTCCGTGCGGAAGCCTACGAGGTCCGCGCGTTCGAAACGAACCACCGAACGAAAGCCCAGGGGTACGCCCTTCGTGAGGACGATCGACCCGGACGGTTCGATCGCGAGCGAGCCGAACACGAACTGGAGATCCCCCCGGGGCCTGCATACGGACAACTCCACCGCGGGGAGACCGTCGAGCTGGAGGACGGTCGGGTGATCGAACCGGACGAACTCGTCGGCGATCCCCGACCCGGACGGACGTTCGTCTACACCGGCGACACGCTGCCCGTCGATCGAACCGTCGAGGTCGCATCGAACGCCGACCTGCTGGTTCACGACGCGACGTTCGCCGAGGACAACGCGACGCGGGCCAGACAGACCGCCCACTCGACCGGTCGACAGGCCGGCGAGATCGCCGAGCGGGCGGGGGCGAAACGCCTGGCGCTCACGCACATCTCCTCGCGATACGGCGGCGACGCCGACCCCATCCTCAGGGACGCCCGATCGGCGTTCGACGGCGAGGCGTTCGTCGCGCGAGACGGGAAACAGATCGACCTCCCGTTTCCAGACGCCGAGTAATTCTGGATCGACCTCCCGTTTCCAGACGCCGAGTAATCCTGGATCGACCGCCCGTTTCCAGACGCCGAGTA
>JBNJFV010000004.1:33515-39976 GCA_051747145.1 Halobacteriota archaeon | reverse complement strand
GATCGACGGTTGTCGTTCGGACCCCATCGACCCCGACCCCGATCGCGATCGACGTCCATTCCGGCGTGGAGTATTTACACCCCCACCGCCTACCGCCCGCCGTGAACGCCCGGACGAACGCGCTCGACGCCGCCGTGTTCGGCGTCGACATCCAAAGCGGCGACATCCGCGGTGACGCGCCCTCGTACGCGCTCGTGACGCTCGAGGAGGAGGGCATCGATCGGGACGTGGTCTCCTATCGGAAACTCGCCCGGCTCATCGACGATCGAGAACCCTCGCTCGTGGCGACCGACAACGTCTACGAACTCGCAGCGGACAAAGACGCCCTCGTGTACTTCCTCCGATCGCTCCCGACGGCGACGTCGCTCGTGCAGGTGACCGGAGCCGAGCGCCCGGAACCGCTGTCGCGGGTCGCCTCCCGCCACGGCGTCCCGTACGGCAAACAGCCGATGAAGGAAGCGGAAGCGGCCGCCCGGCTCGCGGCCCTCGGCGTCGGGACGGAAGTGACCGCATTCACGAATACGACGACCGTGAAAGTCTCCCGGGGGCGATCGACCGGGAAGGGCGGGTGGAGCCAGGATCGGTACACGCGCCGGATCCACGGCAACGTCAGAAAACGCGCCCGCGAGGTTCGATCGAAACTGGACGACGCGAATCTCGCCTACGAGATGGATGCGACCGAGAAGTACGGCGGCTACGCGAACGCCGTGTTCACCGTCGAAGCGACGCCCGACGAACTGCCGGTCTCGGCGCACCGATCGGGAGACACGCGGATCGAGATCGAACGCGAACGGCTCGACGGGATCGAATACCGACCGCTCGTCAAGCGGCGCGATCGCGTGATCGTCGGGATCGACCCGGGGACGACGACCGGCGTGGCGATCGTCTCGCTCGACGGCCGCGTGCTGGACGTCCACTCGACGCGAACTGGCGACGCCGCCGACATAACCGAGTGGATCATCGACCACGGCCGACCGGTTATCGTGGCGGCTGACGTTTCACCCATGCCCGAAACTGTCGAGAAGTTCCGCCGGAGCTTCGACGCCGCCGGGTGGAACCCACCGACCGACATCCCGGTCGATCAGAAGCTCCACCGGACAAGGAACGACGCGTACGACAACGATCACGAGCGCGACGCGATGGCCGCGGCGTTGTACGCCTACGACGCCCACGAGGACCAGTTCGAGCGTATCACGCACAAGACGCCCGCGCAAGTCGACCGCGAGGAGGTTATCGCGCGGGTCGTCGCCGGCGAGGCGTCGGTCGAGACGGCGCTGGCGGCGTTGACCGAAGACGAAGCGTCCGAACCGGAGCCCTCCGAACGTGCCCCACCCGAACAGACCCCAGAACAGGCCAGGATCAACGCGCTCGAACGACAGGTCGATCGGCTTTCAGAACACGTCGACACGCTCAAATCGACGCTCGAAGACCGCGAGGAGACGATCGCCGAGTACGAGGAGGCGCTCTCCGAGGCGAAACGCGAAGAACGCAGGGAGGCGAGAGAGCGCAGGGAAGTCGCGCGCCTGAAACGCGAGACCGATCGGTTGGAACGCGAACGCGACGAAGCGAAAGCGCGAGCTGAGACGATGGCAGAGAAGCTCGAGCAGCTCAAACGCTTCTGGAAGCTCGATCACACGAACGTCTCGGCCGTGGCTGCGGGACGGGACCTCGTCTCGGTGAAGGTCGTCGAACAGTTCACGAAAGGTGGGATCGAAACCGCCGACGAGGAGTACGGTCTCTCGGAGGGGGACGTCATCTACCTCAGAGACGCCAGCGGCGCGGGACGTAGCACGGCACAGCGACTGGTGGACGTCAAACCCCGAGTGGTCATCCGCGACGGTGGGTTGTCCGACATCGCCGAGGAGCGTCTCTTCGAGGCGGAGATTCCGGTCGCACCCCTCGAACACGTCCCGATAAACGAGATCGACGAACTCGCCGTGGCCCACGAGGACGACGTCGAAGCGGCGATCGACGACTGGAAAGAGCGCGCGAAAGCGCGCGAACGCGAACGGAACGCGGACATGGTCGATCAGATCATCAGCGAACACCGAGCCGACAGCCCCAGCAGGTGATTTCACCGGATACACGGCCCATAACGTCCCAAAAACAAAGGATTAGATTAGTCTAATTATTTTTCTTGTTCCGTAAGGTACTTTATTTAGCCACGCCAAATTACGGCAATGAGCCCAGATTCGACACCGTACCGATCGACGCGTCGATCGGCATTGGCCACTGCTGGCGGGGGTCTAGTCGCCGCGTTGGCGGGGTGTCTCACGGGCAGTTCTCGGGAGGGAAACGGTACCGGAGCCGACGGAGAGGGATCCGACACTGCAACTGAAGCGGGACCCGTCGCCGTCGCATCGTTTTTTACGTTCTACGACTTCGCGAGAACTATCGCCGAAGGGACGCCGGTCACCGTCGAGAACCTCGTTCCCACCGGTCTGCACGGACACGGCTGGGAGCCCGACCCGTCGATCACAAGAGACATCATCGACGCCGACGCGTTCTTGCACGTCGGTCCACAGTTTCAGCCGTGGGCCGATCGTGCGATCCAGACCGTCCACGACGACGGGGCTGACACACATCTGATCAACGTCCGAGAGGGGATCGACCTGCTCGCGCTCGCTGACACCGTCGACGAGGAGGAGGAGATCGAAGGCGGGAAGGACCCCCACTTCTGGTTGGACCCAGAACGGGCCGAAGCGTCCGTCGACAACATCGTGTCGGGGCTTGCAGAGATCGCCCCGGATCAGGAAGCCGCGTTCACCGAGAACGCAACCGCACTCAAAGCGGAACTCGACGACCTCGACGCCGAGTGGGCGGCGATCGTCGAGGCCGCCGATCGGGACGTCACCTTTCTGGCCGCACACAACGCGTTCGAGTACGTCGGACAGCGATACGGGATCACGATCCAACCCCTCGTCAGCAACCTCGCAGCCAACGGCGACGTTCGGCCGGCCGACATGCGCCGCGCCGAGGAGACGATCGCGGACAACGACATCCGATACATCGGTGCGGCGGTCTTCGAACCGCGTCGACCGGCACAGCAACTCCGCGAAGAGACGACAGTCGAGGCGTACTATCCGGTGACGCCGTACGCCGGCATCACCGAAACGTGGGACGACAACAACTGGGGATACTTCGACATCGCCCGCAACATCAACATGAAGACGTTCGAAATCGCCCTCGGGGCGGCGAAGCCGGATGCGGACTTCGACGCCGAATGGCGGAACTTCGAATAATACGAGTCCACAAATGACACTCATAGACGTAGACGGCGTCACGTTCGGCTACACCGCGAGCCCGGTCATAGAGGACCTCTCCCTGACGGTCGACGCCGGCGAGTACGTCGGCGTCATCGGCCCGAACGGCTCCGGAAAGAGCACGCTCCTTCGGATGATTTTGGGGCTTCACAGCCCCGACGCCGGAGAGGTCCGACTGTTCGGCCGTCCATCGCGGGAGTTCGTCGGACGGGAACGGGTGGGTTACGTCGCCCAGGACGTTACAGAGAACACGAAGGCAATGCCGATCACCGTCGAGGAGGTCGTCCTGATGGGGCGGTTTCCGCACGCGGGATTCGGTCGAATCAGCGCCGCCGATCGCGAACACACCCGCACCGCGCTCCGGACGGTCGGGATCGAACACCTCGCCGACAGGCGGATCACCGCCCTCTCGGGGGGGCAACGACAGCGGGCGTACATCGCCCGCGCGCTCGCAGGTGAGGCAGAACTGTTGGTCCTCGACGAACCGACCGTCGGCGTCGACGCGGAATCGGTCGAGGCGTTCTTCGACCTTCTGGACGATCTCAACGGGGAGGGTATGACGATTTTGCTCGTCGAACACGACATCGGTGCGGTCCTCGAGCACGCCGATCGGGTGGTCTGTCTCAACCGGGTGTTGTACTTCGACGGGCCGCCCGGCGAGTTCGCAGACAGCGACGCGCTCGATCGGGCGTACGGAACCAACGTTCGCCGGGGAGATGGCGTGAAAGTAGCATGACGGGACAGGAACGATGAAGGGACACCCCATCGGCGCAATCGGTCAACTCACCACGCCATACGACGGCCTCGTGTGGCTGCTCGATCGATGGAGCGACCTGTTGGGCGGCCTCGCGGAAGCGTTCGGGATCGGAATGTTGGAGTACGGCTTCATGCACCGGGCGTTCCTCGTCGGGATCCTCATCGCGGTGATGGCCCCCCTGATCGGGACGTTCCTCGTGCACAGACAGCTGGCGTTGATCGGCGACGCGCTCGCACACACCGCCTTCGCCGGCGTCGCAGTCGGGCTGTTCGTCAACGCGATCCTCGGGACGGGGATCTCACCGTACCTCACCGCGGTCGTCGTCGCAATGGTGGCCGCGCTGGCGATCGAACTGATCTCGGAGGTGACCGACGCGTACAACGACGTGTCGATGGCGATCGTCCTGTCGAGTGGATTCGCGCTCGGTGCGGTGCTGATAAGTCTCAACGCCGGCGGGCTCGCCGTCGGTGTCAACCAGTACCTCTTTGGGAACCTCTCGACGGTCTCCAATCAGAGCGCGATCATCCTGATCGGCCTGTTCGTCGCGATCGCGCTCGTGGTTGGCGTCACCTACAAGCAACTGCTGTACGTGACATTCGACGAAACGGCCGCGCGCGTCGCCGGGCTCAACGTCCGCTGGTACAACCGGATTACCGTGATGTTGACCGCAATGGTCGTCGTCGGCGCGATGCAGATTATGGGCGTCATCCTCGTCGCGGCGATGCTCGTCGTGCCGGTCGCGGGCGCCGCACAGCTCGCACGGAGTTTCAGGGAGGCGCTTTTGCTTTCGATCCTCCTCGCTGAGATCGCAGTTCTGGCGGGGATTACCCTCTCGTACCAGTACGAGACGACAGCCGGCGGAACGATCGTCCTCGTCGCGGTCGCCGTCTACGTGGGGGCCGTCCTCGCGGGCAAAGCGCTGTCGAATCGAGCGGGCGTCGGGCAGGTCGAATCGATCGGCGAAGAAGCGCGCGGTGACTGAACGATCGCGCAGACTGAATAGCCGCGATCGCAGGGCTGAATGACCGTTTGCGGCCGGTGCCCGCTGGCCGGGTGACACACATCCAGAAGTCATATGCCCCACGCAGGTCGAACGGGTAGCATGGACGCCTACGAGTTGATAACGCGAAACGCCTCCGAGGTCGTGACGGAGGCGGAAGTACGGTCGGTGGCTGACGATCCCGACGGCAAGCGGGCGTACGTCGGGTACGAGCCGTCCGGCGTCCTCCACATCGGGCACATGCTGACCGCGACGAAGCTGATCGACCTGCAGGAGGCCGGCTTCGAGGTCACCGTGTTGCTCGCGGACGTCCACGCGTACCTCAACGACAAAGGAACCTTCGAGGAGATCGAACGGACCGCAGAACGGATGAAAGAGCAGTTCATCGCCTACGGTCTCGAGGAGGAGAAAACGGAGTTCGTCCTCGGGTCGACGTTCCAGTTCGATCGCGAGTACGTACTCGACCTGCACGCCCTCGAGTTGGAAACCACCCTCTCGCGGGCCGAACGCGCGATGGCCGAGATAAAAAGCGGCGACGCGGTGAAGGTTTCCCAGGCTGTGTACCCACTCATGCAGGCGCTGGACATTGTGTACCTGGACGTCGATCTGGCGATCGGCGGCATGGAACAGCGGAAGGTCCACATGCTCGCGCGCGACACGCTGCCGGACATCGGCGAGAAGGCCCCCACCTGCCTGCACACCCCGCTCATCGCCGACCTGTCAACGGGCGTCGGGAAGATGTCTTCGAGCACGGGCGTGACGATCTCGATGGAGGATACGAAAGCCGAGATCGAAACGAAGGTCAACGACGCGTTCTGCCCGCCAACCGCCGATCCCGAACCGGACGGCGACGGCAACGAGCGGGAGAACCCGGTCCTGCAGATCTTCGAATATCACGTCTTTCCGCGGTTCGAAACGGTTGTCGTCGAACGCCCCGACAAATACGGCGGCGACCTCGAATACGACGGGTACGACGCGCTCGAAGCCGACATCGAGTCGGGCGAACTGCACCCGATGGACGCGAAATCCGCACTGGCGACGTATCTCGATCGGCTCATCGAACCGGGACGAGAACAGCTACAGTCATGATCGCGCCCCCGTAGGGACGACGCGAGCGATCGTATCCGATCTGTGACGACGCGAACGATCGCGTCTCGGTGCACCGTTACGTCATCCCGAACAGCGTCATCACGCTCGTCGCGACGCCGCGTGCGACCAACGCGATCCCGGCGATCGCGAGCATAACTCCCGCACCGATGATCGGATCCTGGACGGAGACGAGCGCGATTCCGAAGACGATCAATCCGATCCCAGCCAGCCCCGCGTACCCGATCGTTTCGAGGACGTTCATACGAGTACGAGCCGATACCAACCGGGAAACGCTGTCGGTTCGCGATCGGAATCGTTCGACGCGCCGACCCCACCTACCGCACTCGATCGA
>JBNJFV010000004.1:0-33415 GCA_051747145.1 Halobacteriota archaeon | reverse complement strand
GACGTTCATACGAGTACGAGCCGATACCAACCGGGAAACGCTGTCGGTTCGCGATCGGAATCGTTCGACGCGCCGACCCCACCTACCGCACTCGATCGACCCCACCTACCGCACTCGATCGACCCCACCTACCGCACTCGATCGATCCCACCTACCGCACTCGATCGATCCCACCTACCGCACTCGATCGGGACCGCTTCGCACGCGGACGCGTCGAAAAATACCCTGTCTTTAAACATCGGGGTCTCGAATTCACCCCTACATGAGCGAGAAGGACGGACGACGTGACCTCCGAATGCCCGACGACGACGAGGTGTTCGCGGAGGTCACGGACATGCTCGGGGCGAATCGGGTACGGGTACGCTGTGCGGACGGCACGGAGCGAACCGCCCGAATCCCGGGACGAATGCAAAAGCGCGTCTGGATTCGCGAAGGCGACATCGTACTCGTCGAACCGTGGGACTGGCAGGACGAAAAAGCCGACATTACGTGGCGCTACGAGAAGTCCGAAGCCGATCAACTCCGCCGGGAAGGCCACATCCAGTGAGCCGGCCGTTTCTCCGTCGACGCCGACCGCGCCGAGCAACTGCGATCGGCGTCGATCGACGCGACGCCGCAGACCGGCGACGCTTTTTGCCCTTCGCGCCCGTAGGCCACCGTAGATGACCGACGAGTTCGAAATGATCGAACCGGAGGCCGCCGAGGGCTTCGGCGACGAGTGGGAGGAGATCGACGTCTCCGACACCGAAGCCGATCGCATCGCCCGCCGCCGGGACCGATCGTTCGACGAGTTCCGAAAGCGGATCACCGACAACGAGCGGCTGAAGGTCGAACAGTCCGTCTTCGACGACGCGACGTACGCGGCGATCTACAAGCTCGTCCAGGACGGGTACGTGTCGGCGTTCGGCGGCCCGATATCCACCGGCAAGGAGGCGAACGTCTACGAGGCGCTGGGCGCGGACGATCGCGAAATCGCCGTCAAGGTCTACCGGATCAGCGCCTCTGACTTCCGACAGATGCGCGAGTATCTGGAGGGCGATCCGCGCTTCGAGGGGATTGGAAACAAGAAAAGTCAGATCGTCCTCGCGTGGACGAAAAAGGAGTTTGCGAACCTCGAACGGGCGCAGAAAGCGGGCGTGCGCGTCCCCGAGCCGATCGCCGTCCAACGAAACGTACTCGTCATGGAGCTTGTCGGCCAGGCCGACGATCGGGCCCGCAGGCTCGCGGAGGTGACCGTCGAGAACCCCGAAACCGCCTACGAGGTCGTCCGCGAATACATGCGACGGCTCTACTCGGCCGGGCTCGTCCACGGCGACCTCTCGGAGTACAACATGATCGTCCACGACGGTGAACTGGTCGTCATCGATCTCGGGCAGGCCGTCACCGTTCACCACCCGAACGCGGAAGCGTTCCTTCGGCGCGACTGTCGAAACGTCGCCGCCTTTTTCTCCCGACAGGGGCTTGAAACCACGGCGGAGGCGCTCTTCGAGTTCGTGACCGATCCGGAACCGACGCCCTAACGGACACTGACATCGAAGACGTCGGCCAGCCGTCGTCGACTGTTGGTGATTCACAGTGCGACGAACAACGGACACTCTTAAACGCGTTCGACGGGTAAAACGCCCATGCAACACGTGACGATTCCGCAGGACCGGATCGGCGTCCTCATCGGCGAGGGGGGCGAGACGATGCGGGAGATCGAATCCCGCGCGGAGGTCCGACTGGACATCGATTCGGAGTCGGGATCCGTGGCCGTCGAAACCGTCGGCGATCCGGTCAAAGGGCTCGCCGGCCCCGACATCGTTCGGGCGATCGGGCGCGGATTCAAGCCCGAAGCCGCCCTCTCGTTGTTGGAAGGCGAACTTCGGATGTTCGATCTCATCGATCTCTCAGAGCAGACGCGTAACAAAAACGACCTCCGCCGACAGAAGGGGCGGCTGATCGGCGAAAACGGCCGGACGAGACAGCTCATGGAGGAGTTGACCGGTGCGGAGGTCGTCATCTACGGTTCGACGCTCGGGATCATCGGCGAAGCCGAGGAGGTCGACGCCGTCCGTCAGGCCGTCTCGATGATCCTCGACGGGGCGCCACACGGGGCGGTCTACTCGTTCCTCGAGCGAAAACACAACGAACTGACCGGTGGACCGAGCCTCGGACGGTAATTGCGCTGGCCACCGTCCTGCGATACCGACGTGGCCACCGTCCTGCGATACCGACGTGGCCCCGAATAGACAGGACACCGACGCCCCCGTCGCCAGTCACGGTAACACACGACATACACTATCACCCGCCCACGTCATGTCACACCACGACGGCGTGACGGGATTCGGCTATACGGAAACGGTGCTTTTTTATAGAAGGACAAACAATCGATGAGTGATTATGTCTCAGCGACAGCGCATGGGCAACCAGCCCATGATCGTACTTTCGGAGGACAGCCAGCGCACGTCCGGAAAAGACGCCCAGACGATGAACATCTCGGCGGGGAAAGCCGTCGCCGAGTCGGTTCGAACCACTCTCGGACCGAAGGGCATGGACAAGATGCTCGTCGACTCGGGCGGATCGGTCGTCGTCACGAACGACGGCGTCACCATCCTCAAGGAGATGGACATCGACCACCCCGCGGCGAACATGATCGTCGAGGTCAGCGAGACGCAGGAGGACGAGGTCGGCGACGGAACGACCTCCGCCGTCGTCGTCGCCGGTGAACTCCTCGATCAGGCAGAAGAACTTCTCGACCAGGACATCCACGCCACCACTGTCGCACAGGGCTACCGCCAGGCCGCAGAGCAGGCCAAAGCGATCGTCGAAGCCGAAGCGATCGACGTCGGTGCGGACGATCGTGATGCGCTCATCGAAATCGCCCGCACGGCCATGACGGGCAAAGGCGCAGAAGGTGCGAAAGACCTGCTTGCCGATCTGGTCGTCGACGCCGTCCTCGCAGTGCAGGACGACGACGAGATCGACACCGAGAACGTGAACGTCGAGAAGGTCGTCGGCGGCTCGATCGACACCTCCGAACTCATCGAAGGCGTGGTCGTCGGCAAAGAGCGCGTCCACGACAACATGCCGTTTGCCGTCGAGGACGCAAACGTCGCGCTGTTCGACGGTGCGCTCGAGGTCAAAGAGACCGAGATCGACGCGGAAGTCAACGTCACGGACCCGAGCCAGCTTCAGGAGTTCCTCGACCAGGAGGAAGCGCAGCTGCGCGAGATGGTCGACCAACTCGTCGACGCCGGTGCGAACGTCGTCTTCGTCGGCGACGGCATCGACGACATGGCCCAACACTACCTCGCAGAAGAGGGCATCATCGCCGCACGTCGCGTGAAAGACTCCGACATGAAGGCGCTGGCCCGATCGACCGGGGCTCGTATCGCGTCGAACCTCGACGACCTGACCGAGGACGACCTCGGATTCGCCGGCTCGGTCGCCCAGAAGGACATCGGCGGCGACGAGCGGCTCTTCGTCGAGGACGTCGAGGACGCAAAGAGCGTCACCCTCGTGGTCCGCGGCGGCACCGAACACGTCGTCGACGAGGTCGAACGCGCGATCGAGGACTCCCTCGGCGTCGTTCGAACCACGCTCGAAGACGGCAAGGTGCTGCCGGGCGGCGGCGCACCCGAGACCGAACTCGCCTTGCAGCTGCGTGACTTCGCCGACTCTGTCGGCGGCCGCGAACAGCTCGCAGTCGAGGCGTTCGCCGACGCGCTGGAAGTCATCCCGCGCACGCTCGCCGAGAACGCCGGGCTCGACCCCATAGACTCGCTCGTTGACCTCCGATCGCGCCACGACGGCGGCGACTTCGGTGCCGGACTGGACGCCTACACGGGCGACGTGATCGACATGGAAGCAGAAGGCGTCGTCGAGCCGCTCCGCGTCAAGACCCAGGCGATCGAATCAGCCACCGAGGCGGCCGTCATGATCCTCCGGATCGACGACGTCATCGCCGCGGGCGACCTGCGCGCCTCGACGGACGACGATGACGACGACATGCCCGCCGGCGGCGGAATGGGCGGCGGCATGGGCGGTATGGGCGGTATGGGTGGCATGGGCGGCGCGATGTAAGCGTCGGTCACTGACACACATCCCACGCACCGAGACCCCGAATCGGCGTTCGACCGTCGGCCCGCGACGCATTCGCGTCAGCTCCGATCGACATTTTATCGAAACCAATCGTCGAGTAGCGATCGCGAGATCGAACCGGCGAGTGTACTCGATAGACGTTCGTCACCGAACAGGCGGGCTCACAGCTCGTCGTCGGCCAACTCCTGCTCGGCGACGATCTCGTAGGGATCGAGCCCGTTTCTGATACCGTCGAGCAGGCGGAACGCGTCGTCGGGCGAGAGAAAGTGGCGGGTGACGGCGCGCCCCAACGGCGTCGGTTCCAGGCCGTCGATAAACGCCCACGCAAGCAGTTTGCCGACCGCTCGCGTCGTGTCGATCTCTCCGAGCATCCGATCGTTCACCCGTTTGGCGTGTTTGCCGGCGACGGTGATGTTCGCGAGCGTCTCCTCGGCGGCCGCCCGATCGTCGTACACGTTCCGGACGTCCTCCATCTCACCTTTCAACAGCTTGAACGCGACCTCGTCTTCTGTCATCTCCATGGAGTTGTGATACACCGCGTCGGGTTCGACGAGCATGTAGACCGTCCCGCGATCGTGATAGTCGGGGCGTCCGGCCCGACCGAGCATCTGGCTGAACTCCTGAACGCTAAGCCACTCGATGCCCATCGCAAGCGTGTCGAAAATCACCTGCGAGGCGGGAAAGTCGACACCGGCAGCAAGCGCCGCGGTCGTGACGACCGCGGCCAACTCCTGGTCTGCAAACTGGTGTTCGACGCGCTTTCGCTGCTTGTAATCGAGCCCGGCGTGATACGGCGCGGAGTTGTACTGTAGCTTGCGGCTGATCTCGTGACACCGCCGCCGAGAATTGGTGAAGATGATCGTCTGTCCGCGATACCCCTTCGAGGATTCGCGATCGAACGCCCGTTTGACCAGCCGGTTTTCGATACGGGTCTTCTCGAGCGCGTCGGCGAACGTGACGTGCCGTTCGATCGGAACCGGCCGTTCCTCGAATTCGATCAGTGTCGCGTCGAGCCGCGCGGCCAGCCACTCGGGGTTGCCGACCGTCGCCGAGAGGTAGATCCACTGTGCGCCGTCGTAGCGATCGCGGCGATCGGCCCGCCGATCGCAGTAGTACTTCAGCCGCGAGATGAGCCCGTCGAGGCGGTGGCCCCGCTCTGGCTCTTTGAGCGTGTGGACCTCGTCGATGACGACCGTCCCGACGTCGCCGAGATCCGTCCCGGTTCGCAAGGCGTGGTCGATCCCTTCGTACGTGCCGACGATCACGTCCGCGGTCGGATCGAACCGACTCCCAGTGCCGCTGATTCGGCTCGCGCCGACGCGGAGCGTCACGTCGAGGCCGAGGTGCCCGTAACGCGATTCGAAGTCCTCGTGTTTCTGATTCGCGAGCGCGACCAGCGGCACCAAAAACAGGAGCTTGCCCTTCCCCTCGAGGGCACGATCGATCCCCGCAAGCTCGCCGACGAGCGTCTTGCCGGTCGCCGTCGCGCTGACGACGAGTTGATCGTCGCCCTCGAGCAACCCGTTTCTGACCGAGAGGCTCTGGACGGGCAACAGCGTATCGAAGCGACCTTCGACGTGGGCCCGTAGTTTCGGGTGGAGATCGAGTTCGTTGGTGGTGACTGGATCGACGTCCTCGACGGTCGCCGATATCTCGTCGAACTTGGTCAGTTCCGGATCGAGTCGCCCCTGAAGGAGGTTGACGATGCGCTCTAGATCCCTGACGTCGAAGAGGAGCTCTTCGAGTCGATCCTGCGCGGCAGCGGTGAACTCCCCCTTGTAGGACAGTTCCCGTTCGAGTTCGATTTTCGCACAGTCGGGACAGATCTGTTCGTGGTCGGTGTCGATCGCCGTCTCGGCGGTGAGCGGCGAGTAGCGACCGTTGCGGGCGCACAACCGACACGTTCGAACCACGAGCGCTTCGAGCTGGTAGCCGTCGAGAAGCGACTGCAACTCCGCACGGCCGGCGGGGGAGGTCTGCTCGGAGATACGGATCCGCGAGGCGTTCCGGGCGAGTTCGACGAACTCCTCGGGGCGGCGCGGCTCCTCGCTGGAGCCGTGTTTCTTTTTGAATTTCCTGGGCCGGGGGCCGGCGCTCGTCTCCTTGACGTCGAGGTGACCGTAGAAGACCCGATCGCCGTCCCGGATCACCGAGACCAGATATCGGTCTCCCGACTCGTGCAGAAAGAGCGTGCCGACCTGTGCGACCTGCTGAGACACGGTCGATCGTACGAGTACGGGGTATTTCAGGGGTTCGGCTCCCAGAGGGCGTGCGTGTTATTCACGATCGTCCCCGAGTCGGTTCGGTCACGACGCCCCGGCGTAGATCGCGTAGTTGAGCACGGCCGCAAAGGACGCCCACGCGAGGTACGGGACCAGCAACGCGGCGGCCCGTCGATCGACGCGATCGAACGCCGCGATCGTCCCGACGATGGCGAGCCACAGCGCGGCGATCACGAGGAGGCCGAGATCGGGTCGCCGGAGGCCGAAGAACGCGGGCGTCCACGCGAGGTTCAACGCGAACTGGACGCCGAACGCAGCCAGCGCGACCCGCACCGCCGAACGGTCGATCCCCTGTCGCCAGACGAGAGCGACGGCGATCCCCATGAGCGTAAACAGCGCCGTCCAGACGATCGGGAAGACGATCTCAGGGGGAAAGAACCACGGCCGATCGATCCAGCCGGTGTCGGAGCCGACGACGATCGCCGGGGACGCGCCGACGACGTTGACGCCGAGGATCGACACGAGCGCGAGGAGAACGTCGCGACGCGACGAACGCGACCGATCGGCGGGGCCGTCGGCCATCACGCCTCCAGCAGTTCGATCGCGTCGTCGCCGTTGGGGACCGCACAGAGGAACGCCGCCGGCTCGTCGCCGTCGTTCCGATACCAGTGGACGGTTCCGGGCGGAATGAACAGCGCGTCGCCCGCAGCGACCGTGTACTCACCCGCCGATTCCGTCCGATCGACGTCGGTCCCCTCGTCGTCAGCATCCGATTCGTCGGTCGGGGGTTCGATCCCGACGGTGTACTCGCCCTCGAGGACGTACTGTTCGTGTTCCACCTGGTTCGTGTGTCTCGGAACGGTCGCACCCGGGTCGAGCGTGAACCGTCTGATCGCGAAGTTCGGCGCGCCGTCGGACTCGTCGATGAGGACGCCCTTCGAGAGCCCGTCGGCGGGGCCCACCGGTTCGTAGTCGATCGACTCGCTGCGTTTGATCCGCGCGGTCGGTGCGTCGGGAGTCATACGCACCGGTTGGGGACGGATCACCTTAGACGTACGCCCGAGTTTATTATCGTTGGCCATCTACAGATACCCATGCGTGGGATACGGATCGGAAGCGCGTTCGGGATTCCGATTCAGCTCAACTGGACGTTCCTTTTGATCCTCCCGATCTTCGCGTGGATCATCGGCAGCAGCGTCGGCGAGATCACCGAACTCGTTAACCTGACGTTCGGCAGCTCGATCGCGACCGACACCTTGTCGGAGGGACTGACGCCGTGGGTGCTCGGAACCGCGGCCGCGCTTGGACTGTTTGTCGGCGTCTTGCTCCACGAGTTCGGCCACTCGCTGGTCGCGCTCAGATACGGCTTCGAGATCGAATCGATCACCCTCTGGCTGCTCGGGGGCGTCGCGAGTTTCAGGGAGATGCCAGAGGACTGGAAACAGGAGTTCAACATCGCCATCGCCGGGCCGATCGTTAGCGTCCTCGTCGGCGCAGCCGCCTACGCCGGCTTCGTCCTCATCCCGGCGAGTTCCCACCAACTGCTTTTCGTCTTCGGCTATCTCGCGGTGATGAACGTCGCACTCGCGATGTTCAACATGCTTCCGGGGTTCCCGATGGACGGCGGTCGGGTCCTGCGGGCGCTGCTGGCGCGGAACAGACCGCACGCACAGGCGACCCAGCAGGCAGCTGAGGTCGGGAAGGTGTTCGCGTTCCTGATGGGGATGTTCGGGCTGTTCACGTTCCAACTGTTTTTGGTCCTGTTGGCGTTGTTCATCTACATGGCCGCCTCCGGGGAGGCCCAACAGTCCAGCCTCAAAGCCGCGTTTCAGGACGTCGTCGTCCGGGACATCATGACCCCGCAGTCGGAACTGAAAACGGTGACGGCGACCACGTCAGTCGCCGAACTGATGAACCAGATGTTCCGCGATCGACACACCGGCTATCCGGTCGTCGAAAACGGTGACCTCGTTGGGATGGTTGCGCTGGACGACGCCCGAAACGTTCGGGATGTCGAACGGGACGCCTTCTACGTCGAGGAGATCATGTCGCGCGAGATCGCGAGTGTGACGCCGGATTCGGACGCGATCGACGCGCTCAGAACGATGCAAGAACACAACGTCGGCAGGCTGCCGGTGATCGATGCAACCGGCGACCTGGTCGGGATCGTCTCACGAACCGACCTCATGACGGCGTTCAACGTCATCCAGTCTGGCGGTACTGCCTCCGCGATCGGCCGATCAGACAGATCGATGCCGACGATCCGGTAACCGCACGCGATCGAATCAGCGATGACACTCCGCGGGCGATCGAAATTGGTATTCGATCGGACAGAACAGGCGATCGAATGCACCGGGCGATCGAAGTTAACAGGCGATCGATCGCTCCAGTTCCGATCGGGATAGTTTTCCGAATTCGGCCTTCCGGTGGCAGGCAATACACAGCGAGATCAGATTTTCGAGGTAGTGAGCGTCCTGGACGGTCGTTGCTGGGGTTTCGATGAATGCTCGTACCGGAACGATGTGGTGAACGTCGGGGTTTCGATCGAGTTCCTCAGCGGTCGCACCGCAGTGTTGGCACGTGTAATCGTCACGTTCGAGCGCCTGGCGTCTGACCCGGGCCCAGCCGGGACCGTACGATCCGGTCGATCCGCCGGCCCAGTTCGGGTGGTCCGATCCGGTGTAGGCTTCCGAGAAATATTCGGCCTGACATTCTCGACTGCAGACGATTACCTCGGATTGAAGTTCACTCGGGTAGCGTTCGATAGAAACGTCACAGACGTCACATTTGACAGTCGTTTTACCACCTTTCCAACGTGGATGGTCCGAACCGGTGACAATCGGAATAGTTCGCCACGATTCGTTTTCGACACAACTAGAACAGTACAATCCCTCCTTGTTGGAGGGGTAGTATTCGAATGAGGTGCCACAGAGTACACACGACGTTTCACGACTCGCACCTTGGTAATTTGCTGCGTGTTTTCCCTCTCGAGGGACGGTATTCAAACACTCCTCGGAGCAGTACTTCTTTTCATACTCGCTGTGGAATTCCTTTCCACACATGTCACAAGTTCGATTCGGTAGCCGTTCACCGTGCATCGATGTGTGATGAACTGCTCGTCCTCGTTGGGAACCAAACACCTTGCCGCAAGTGGGACATTCGAATGTCACGCCTATGCGGAAACATGCCAAAATCTAGAGATTTTCCATTGGGGCAAAAGTTGAAGGAATATTACTGAGAGTAATTGAGTCCGGGTGCGAGAATTGAACCCACGTCTCAGCCTCCACAAGGCTGAAGGATAACCATTACCCCAACCCGGACACGCATGGTAGTCTATCCGATTGTGAGACAAATACATTTCGACTCCGTTTGCCCCTGTCCGTCGTTACCACACCAATTGAGGATCACAACTAACGTGATCGGATTACAGCGCGACCTTTTTGGCTCCCGATCGACTACCAACGATCACGCGTGGCCATCACGGACAAGATATACGTCAAAAATCACCGCCAACTCGTCTCCCAGCTCGAGACCAGCTTTCCGAAAAGCGCCTTCGCGGGGGCGACCCTCGACGTGCTCTTTACGGGCGAGGGGCTCGAGAAACTCGACAGCGCCAGCCGCGATCGGGCGTTGGATTTCGCCGAGGACTTTTTAGACTGTGAGTGCCAGTCGAATCCCTACTGCGGCTGCCCGGAGCGAAAGTTCATCCAGTACCTCCTCGAACTGCGCGCACAGGGGCTCGGCCCAGACGCGATCGTCGACGTGATGGGCGACGACTACATGCTGTATGCATATCCCGGGGACGTCCTCTCGTTTCTCGACCAGTCGGTGCGAACGCTCGAAGCGGTGGAGACGCTGGCCGACGTCGAAGCCGATCGGGAAATGGCCGATCGGGCTCGAACCGCAAAACGCGATCTAACCGGGTGAAAAACTGGGCGATTCAGCCGATCCGGTACGGTGGCGTATCCGTTTCGTCGTCGAGTTCTTCGAGGTAGATCACGTCCTCGTCGTCGTCTTCCAACTGTTCGTGCAAGTAGTTGACGTAGCCTTTGTACTCTTCGAGCTGTTCGCGGAGGTGTTCGGCCTCCAGTTCGAGCCGCTCGTGTTCGCGCGTGAAGCTCGTCGGAACTTCGATCGTCGGCGGGAACCCCTCCGGGCCCTGACCGTCTGCAGTGTCGTACTCGCGCTCTGGGACGACCTCGACCCGTCCGTCGTGGGCGACGAGCGTGTCCACGTAGTCTCGAAACACGGCCGACAGCGAGAGGTCGCGCGCTTCTGCGATCTCGCGCAGGGTTTCGAAGGTGTCCTCATTTACGCGAAACGAGATCGTCTTGTTCTTGTTCCCCATGATGCTGTCATATCCTCCCCGATCGCACTTAATCGTTCGTCAGACGCGGGCCGACGCGATCGGGGCTGACAGCCCTCCAAAACCCGGCAGCCCCCGGGTCGGATTGACCGAGTATGTTTAGTCTCACCAACCGTTACGCTACCGTATGCATGTTCGACCACTTCGATCAGACGAGGGCGATCGAATCCGACAGATAGCCCGCGAATCGCTGGTAGAATCCTACAGCGGGTTGCTCGGGACAGACACGATCGACGCGGCAGTCGACACGTGGTACGATTCGGACGCGATAACGGATGCGATCGAAAGCGAGTCAGTCCTCGTCCTCGTCGCGGAGATCGAGGGGACTCCGATCGGGTTCGCACAGAGCCGCATCCTGAAATCCGGTCGGGACGGCCGCATCGAGTGGATACACGTGCTACCGGAGCACAGGGGCGGCGGAAGCGGGGTCGCGCTGTTCGAGGCGACGATGGACGCCCTCGAAGACCGCGGCGTCGCCTACGTCACGGCTGCGGTGCTTGCCGACCACGCCGAAGGACGGGGCTTTTACGAACGGCGGGGGTTCGAAACGGCGTTCGATCGACCAGTCGAGATCGGATCGGAGACCTACACGGAGAACGTGTACGCCGAGTCGGCGATCGACATCGAACCGCTTGAGGTCCACCGCACGGCCGATGGCGAAGAGGTGTTCGTCGACAGCGAGACGAGCGATCGCGGCTCGAAAGGCCCCTTTTTCACCGTGTACCTGAGCGCCTCGCGAGACGATCGCTACGGGCAGTTCTGCGGGAACTGCGAGTCGCTTTCGACCGCGATGGATTCGATGGGGCGAATACAGTGTACCGACTGTGGGAACACCCGGAAACCGACTCGGTGGGACGCTGCGTACCTGTAACAACGTACAGGCCAGTACGAGGTGGTGGATCGACACGCGAGGCGAGACAACGCGGATCGACACGCGAGGCGAGACAACGCGGATCGACACGCGAGGCGAGACAACACGGATCGTACCGACTCGATCGCAGCAGTTCGGTTCAGCTCAATGTAATTCAGTTCAAAGTAGACCGGTTCACATCAGTTCAATTCAGGTGTCTACGTCCGACTCGACGTCGTCAGCGTCCGGCGTGGTGTCGTCGGCCGACGACGGGGGAGACGTCGACGCGTCGGCGTCGAGACTTTCCAACGCGGCGATCGCCGCGTCAGTGTACGCCGTCGGATCGGTGTCGTACTGTTCGGCCGCCATCCGGGCGTACTCGTTTGACTCCTCGGCGGCCGCGTCGACCCGATCGATCGTCCGCTGGGCAGTTTCGGTGACCCACCGATCGCGCGTCTCGACGTCGACTTCCGTGATCGATTCGGGCCGCAGCGCGACGTTGACCGTGCCGTCGTCGGTCTCGTACGTTCGTGGTTTGCCGACGATCGCGACGTAGGCGGGCGCTTGCAGCTCCCGTAGCGTGCTCGCAGCTTCCGGCTGGTACTGACCGGCGTAGACGAAAAACGTCCCCGTCGGATCGACGATCCGACCGCGCCAGTACTCGTTGTCCTCGCCGACGTCCTCCGTTTCGGTGAGCGTTCCGACCACGAAGACGCGGTTTGCACGCTCGCCGGTCGGCAACAGCAGATACAGCGGCGCGCGTTCGTCCTCGGACTCTTTGAACGTGTACCCCGCGTCGTTGAATTCGCTCGCGAAGACGCGGTGGGCGACCTCGCGCGTCGGGACGGAGTCGTTCGCGCTCATTTAGATCGACCTCGCTTTGATCAACACCGCGTCGGGATCTGTCGGGGCACCGAGCTGTTCGAACTCGTTTGCGAGAACGTACCGTCCGAGGATCGGGCCGCGGATCCGGTAGTACCGCCCGAGGATCGACGCGCGCATCTCGTCTGCGACGATCGACGTATCCAGCGCGTCCATGGCCATCGTCTTGGCGTCCTCGAGTTCGATCCCGGTCAGCGCCTCGGTCCGCTCGCGATCGAAGATCACTTCCTGGACCTCCGTGCCGTCGTCGAGGACACCCTTGATTCGTAGATCGAACTCGCCGTCCACGTTGCCGTGCTCGGAGCACCGTCCGTTCTGCAGGACGCGCGTACACCCCTCCTCGGGACACCGTTTGATCAGTCCAGAACCCGACTGGATGTCGACGAGCGCACCCTCGACCTCGATGCTGTTGTCGCCGACCTCGATCTCCTCGTCGAGTTCGGTGATCGTGGTCGTCCGGTTCAGTTTCACCGAATATCGGCCCTCGTACTCGTCGGTGACGACGTTTTCGAGCCGGTAGACGGCACCCTCGTCCAGTTCCGGAAGCTCCGAGGTCGTAAAGGAGACGAACTTGATCGTGCCGGATTCGTCCCCGAGCAATCCGACCTGCGCGATCGCGTCGCTGCCGGGCTCCCAGAGATCGACGACTTTCACGGTGAGATCGACCCACTGTTCGTCCTCGTCGACATCGTTGACGAGGACGTCGCTCGAACTGCCGCGACCGATCGCGTCGCGATCGAGTCCCGCCTCGTCGAGGTAGCTGTTGGTGACGCTCCGGCGAGCCTCGTCCACCGGGACCTTGTACTGATTGACGAGGTTCTCGAGGCGCGTTTCGACTTCGGCCTCGGAGACGTCCAGGTGCTCTGAGAACTGTGCTGCAATCTCGGCTGCGTGTGTCCGCAATTCGGTCATAGTCTCACTGCCTCCGCGTTGTTTTCCGATGGGAGACATACGTCCGTTCGCTCCTGATAATATAAAAAGTTCCGTAGCCGGGGCGAAAGTGAAACCGAACGCCGAACACGAAACGTCGACGACGCCGTGCCAACGGACCTATAGGGAGCGAACGCAAACGGCATCTATGAGCGATCGGATCGGACGATTCCTCCGCGATCGGCTCCGACAGGCTGGCAGGCGGTACGAGGAGGCACGATACGCCTATCGAGCTGGGAAAACCGAGCGTGACCGAACCGATCCAGCCGTCGAACTCCCGACCGACGAGGCGGGGCGATCGAAAATCGTCTGTCGCCGACACGCCGAACGGCGGGCCGTTCCGATCGACGACGGCCGGCCGGCGTGTTACGACGCAGACCATCCCGACTGTCGCGGCTGCGTCGAAGACGTCGAAAACGGAGCGATCGAAGTCTGGTAACCGTACGCGAACCGATCGCGCCCGAACCAGTCGAAAGCGCCGCTCGATTACTGTCGTCTGAGCGTCGCGTTCACCCGGCGGATGACTTCGCGCGAGGGGGACCGATCGCGAAGCGGCGCGTCGCTCAAATGTGCGACCAGCACGTCGCGGAGACGTTCTAGCTCGTCGCCCTCGAATCGATACTCGCCCGCCTCGATACGACCGAGGAGTTCGATCGCGACATCCGGGTCGGCTCCGGCATCCAGCTTTGATTCGACGTACGAGACGACGGCCGTGTGAATCACCCATGCCTCTTCGGTGGAGTATTCGAGGGCGAGGGAACTGCCGTGGGCGGGTGCGGTCATACTGGCTTCGTTCGATCGTTTGCCGGCATCGTATAAATGTGTGTTCCTTGTGGCCATATAGCATACTAAATTCGTGCGACACGACTGCTGGTACCCATGCATTTGACTTACGGTACGCCCCCGACCGGGAGCCGTCGAAATCGTGTCTCAGGCGATGTTAGTTCCGAACGTCCGACTCGATCGACGCTGGAGGGTCGTCCGACTCGATCGACGCAGCTCGAACGTCCCGCGCGTAGTCGGTGAAGTTATCGAAGAGCCCTTTGACCGCGCAGGCGGCCTCGTACTTCGCAGGCGTGATCTCCGAAAGCACCGACTCGATGCGATCGGTACCGAGCATTTCTGTTTTCCCTTCGGTCACGGAACGAGCCGTCCGCATGTCGTATTCGGGGTGGAACTGCACGCCCCAGCAGTGACCGTATCGAAACGCGTGGACCCCGTATTCGTTCCGGGCCAACAACGTCGCCCCAGGCGGAAGGTCGACGACTGCGTCGCCGTGAGTAGTGAAAACGGTGAACGACTCGTCGATCCCCCCGAAGAGTTCGTCGTCCGTGACAAGTTCGACCGTGTTGTAGCCGATCTCGAAGTCGTCCATTCCGGAGACGCGACCGCCGAGCGCTTCCGCCAGCACCTGATGGCCGTAACAGACCCCGAGAATCGGCACGCCCCGTTCGGCAGCCTCGCCGACGTATTCGACGAGCGGGTCGATCCACGGTTCGTCCCAGTAAACCGAGGACCTCGAACCGGTGACGACGATCCCGTCGTAGTCGAATCCGTCGGGGAGCTGACGTTCGGTTGCCTGAAATTCGACCAGATCCGCGTCCAGTTCCCGACGGAAGTTTCGCCTGGTGTCCGCCCCGTCGTGGGCGGCGTTCAACAGCGCAAATCTGAGACGTGTCATTACTCACACTCCGACGCACTTCGTCAAGTGCCTTGCGCAGGGGACGGCTTCTGCCGGTGGCTGTGTCGACCGATCGACCGTTACCTTACGAGTCGACGTACGATTCGAGAACGCCCACCAATCGGTCGTTGACCTCGCGGGATCGTTCGACGTTCGCGAGATGCCCCGCCCCCTCGATCGGTTCGAACGTGCCGCGCGGCAGTTCCTCGGCGAGTTCCCGACCCGCCGTTATCGGGACGATCGAATCATCGCGCCCGTGAACCACGAGCGAGGGCGTCGTGACTTCGTACAGCGGCTCGGCGTCGAACGACGAAACCGCCTCCTGCAGGCGATTCCACGCGTCGATCGTCGAATCCTCCTCGGCGCGCCAGGCGACGATCTGATCGACCACGTCGGGTTGGTCTTCGAGGAACGCGGACGAAAGGGCGGTTTCGGTCGATCGGCGAAGCGCCGCCCGATCGTCGGGTGCCGCACGGAGTGCGGCGAGATCCATTTGCACGCCGCGTGCGGCCGTTCCGATAACCGAGAGCGTCCTCGCGCGATTCGTCTCGCGTGCGGCTTCGATTGCGATCGCGCCGCCGAGCCCAACGCCGACGAGGTGAGCCGACGCCGTGTCGGTCGCCCGCAACACCGAGACGAGGTCGCCGACGAGATCGGCCATCGTGAACGACCCCGCCGGCGCTGTCGATCGGCCACAGCCGCGCGTGTCGAAGACGATCGTCCGGTACGGGCCGGCGAGCGCGGCGTACTGCCAGCCCCACGCCCACGCGCCGAACCCGATCTCGCCGAGAAAGACGACCGTCTCCGCGCCCTCGCCGTCGACCTCGTAGTACAGTTCCGCGTCGTCGTGGCGTACGAATGGCACGATCGACCCTTCGCGCCCGGGCAGTTAGTCGGTGTCGGTGTCGAGATCGGCGTCGGTGTCGGTGACGGCATCGCTGTCGCTGTCGAGATCGACGCCCCGGCGGAGCGACACGAATCGATAGTGGACACAGCCCGCAATCATGAGCGAAATCCCGTACAGCGGCGGGGTGCCGATCGTCAACGCGGGGGTGAGAACGACGAGTGCTGGTTCCAGTGGCGAAGCGACGAGGACGGTCTCGAAGGTCGAACGGGTCACGGCGATCGAAAAGACGAGTGCCCCCGCCAGAAAGATTCGCCGCCCGACGGATCGGGGAAACAGGTACAACAGCGCCACGAGCGGGAACGCAAGGAGGACGAGGTACAAAAAGTACGACGGGAAGAACGCGAGCATCGACGCGACGACCGCGAACGCGCCGAACAGCCGATCGAGCGGCGAGTCGACCCGCCACAGGAGTATCGCGAGACACGGAAGGAGGACGATCGCGGCGGCGATCGTGAGCACCGTCGGTGACGCCCCGGGCAGGAGCACCGAAAGCGGCCGTCGAACGGTCACGTACGGAGCGTTCGGGTCGAGTCCGCCGACGAACTCGGCGCGTCGATCGCCGGCGAGCAACACCCCCCACAGGTACCGCTCGGTCGCGTCGACGCCGAAGCCGACGAGCCCCGTCAGGAGGCCCCCGAGGCCGACGGCGGTCGCGGCGGCGATCGAGCGCCACGCCCGCAACCGGAGCAGCCACAGCCCGATCGCAGCGGAGAACGCCTTCACCAGCGCGACGAGCCCGAAGGCGACCCCGGCGTCGATCGGCCGGTCGCGTTCGAGCGCGACGAATCCGATCACCACTCCGGCCGCCAACGCGACGTTGACGTTGCCGTACACCAGCGTGGGGACGCTGTGGACCGACACGGCGAGAAAGCCGATCACGAGTGCGTAATCGACCGTCGATAGGTCGCGGCCGTGGGCTTCGATGAACCGATAGAGCAGCCACCCCGCAGCGACCGCGAGGGCGATCGAGCCGATCGAAAGCAGGACGTATCCGGGTTCCCACCCCGGAAAGACCGCGACGGGGTAGAACGCGACAATCGTAATCGGCGGGTACAGATACTCGAACGTCGGAAATCCGGGCGGCGTGACGCCGTAGAACGGCTCGCCCGCAATCGCCGCCTCGGCGGCGTAGTAGTACACCTGCGCGTTCGCCCCGAACACGTGCGGGCGTAACGAGCCGAGACACCACCCCATGACCGCACCGAGGGCGATCGCAAACGAGAGGACGAGTCTGGCAGTGCGGCGGGTCACACAAACCAGACCCGCGATCAGGCGTTCAACAGCGTCCGAAGCACGTCCGGCGCGTCAGCGAGCGCGTCGTCGAGTTCGTCGACGTCCGGCCCGCCGCCCTGCGCGAAGTCAGCGGGGCCGCCACCGCCGCCGCCGACGCGCCGGGCTAATTGGCCGACGACTTCGCCGGCATTGACGCCTGACTCGTCGGGGGCCCCAACGACGAACTGTGCGCTCCCGCCGACGCCCGAACCCAGGACGGCGACGGTTCCCGCTTCGACGAGCGCGTTCGCCATGGCGCGGAGTTCGCCGGGATCGCTGTCGACCCGCTGGATCACGACCGGCGTGCCATCGATGTCGATCTCCTCGCCGCCGGCTTTCGCGCGCGCTTCGGCGAGTTCCTCGGTGAGTCGATCGATCTCCTTGCCGCGTTCTTTCCACTCTGTGAAGAATCGCTCGGCCGTCTCGGGGACGTCGAGCGGCGTGACGTCGAGGACCTCCGCGGCGTCGTACAGCGCGTCCTCGGTCCGCTGGGTCGCGTCGATCGCCGCCGCACCCGCCGCGAAAACGATCCGCTCGACGCCGTCCTGCACCGGCTCGGTCTTCAGGATCTTGATCGTCCCGATCTCACCGGTCCGCGAGACGTGCGTGCCGCCGCAGGCCTGGACGTCGTCGCCGACGTGGATCAACCGGATGTTCGTTCCCGGCGGGACGCCGCCCTGATAGAGGTCGAAGCCGTGTTCCCGTTCGGCTTCGTTTCGGTGCGGCCACTCGTCTTTGACGGCGACGTTTTCGGTGACGATGCGGTTTGCGACGTGTTCGATCTCCTTTTCCTGCTGTCGGGTGATTCGCTCGTAGTGGCGCACGTCCAGCCGTGAACTCGTCGTTCCCTTCTGTGCGCCGGCCTGTCTGACGTGCTCGCCGAGCACCGTCCGCGCGGCGTGGCCGATGACGTGCGTCGCGGTGTGGTGGCGCATGAGCCGACGGCGGCGATCGGCGTCGACCTGCCCGCGGACGAACTCGCCTTTTCCCGGATCGCGGTCGGCGTGGTGGAGCACGACCCCGTCTCGTATCTGGACGTCCGACACTTCAGCGGTCACGTCGTCGGTCGAAAGCGTCCCGTGATCTGCCGGCTGCCCGCCGCCTTCGGGGTAGAACATCGTCTGATCGAGCACCACATCGTACCCCTCCTCCCGCTCGAACACGTCGAGGACGACCGCCTCGAACTCCGTTCGCTCCTGGGTGTCGTAGTAGAGCTTCTCCGTCTCCGGGAGATCGCCGAGCCGATCGTCGTGCTCGACGCGATCGGCTGTGCCTGCCGCCTGGTCGTGTCGGGCCGCCACCAGCGAGTAGAAGTCGTCGGGGACGTCGACGATCGCCCCGCGTTCGGTCGCGATCGCTTCGACCATGTCCGGCTGGATACCGTGAGAGTCGTACAGCTCGATCAGCTGCTCGACGGGGATCGCCTCGCCGGTCCCGGCGTACTCGTCGGCAAGCTGTTCGACCTTCCGGCCGCCGCGTTCGAGCGTCTTCCGATATTTCGCCTCCTCGGTTCGGACGATGTCCCGTATCGTGTCGCGGTTCTCGTAGCCGAGTCGTTCCGCCTGCATATCGACCAGCTCGTCGAGTGGAGCGTCAACGCCGACGTTGTCGACGAGCCGCTTCGTCCGGCGGAGGACCATCCGCGCCAGGTAGCCGGTGGCGACGTTCGAGGGGACGATCCCGTCGCCGAACATGTACGCCAGCGTCCGGCAGTGGTCGGCGATCGCGTAGATGTCCTCGAGGGGCTCCATGAGCGCTTCGAGTTCTGCGACGGGGACGTCCAGCTTAGCGGCGATGTCGCCGCGGGCCGATTCCATGTCCTCGGCCTCGTCGATGTCCATTCGACCCGCGAGTTTGGCCGCCCGGTGGATCAGCGCCTCCTCCTCGTCGGTGTGTTCGATGTCGGCGTGGTCTTTGAGGAACGCGATCGTCTCCGGATAGACCGCCTCGTAGACGGTCGGGGTACCCTGGCTCATCCACGTCCACCGCTCCAGGCCGTAGCCGGTGTCGACGATGTAGGTGTCCATCATCGAGTAGGTGTTGCCGTCTTTCATCTCGTAGTCGCCATCGGGGTCCTGTTCCATGCACATGAAAACGAGCGTGGCCAGTTCCGCGCCCCGGTAGATGACCTCGATCGCCGGGCCGGCGTTCCCCCCGCCGACCCACGGATCCTCGATGTAGGTGATCGCCGAGAGGTCCGCGCCGAGCGACTCGAAGAAACCGTCGCAGTACTCGACGGTCTCGTCTTTCCAGTACACCTCGCCCTCGTATGCGTACTCCGCGTCGGCGTCCTCGCGGGTGTTGAACGCGTGGTGGGCCATCATCTCGAAGGCCATCGTGTGCCGACCGGTCTTACCGACGTTGTCGATGTCCTGCATCCGAATGCACGGCTGGGAGATGGTCAACGGGTTCGCCGGCGGCGGCGTCTGTCCGGAGGTGACGAGCGGCTGGAAGTCGTAGATCGACGCCTGAGTCAACAAGACGTCGTCGCGCCACCGGTTTGCGGCAACCGGATACGGGTCGATTCGCTCGTGTCCGTGCGCCTCGAAGTACGAGAGGAACGCCTCCCGCATCTCCGAGAGTGTATACGCCTCGTCGAACCCCGGGTTGTCTATGAAACTGTAGTCCTCACAGGGCGGTTCACCACAGCGTTCCCGGCTGTGGTCCCGCGTCCAGAAGTGCGCCCCGCAGGAGGAACACTCCTTGCGCTCGAAGCCCTCCGTTTCGAAGTAGTCGAGGCGGTACTCCTCCTCAAGATCACTCATTACACCACTGTTCGCTCACGACCGTCTAAAGAACTTTCGAGGCGGATGTGCACGAACGCGAGATCTACGACCGTCTCGATGGCGAACACCATGTCGAATGCGAACACCGTCTCGATGGCGAACACCATGTCGAATGCGAACACCGTCTCGATGGCGACCGGCGAAACCGTTTTATCAAGTGCTCACATCCACAGTCCCAGCAGGATCTATCGAATGGCCAAACGGAACCGACGCGTCCGCCTTTTGGCGGACGAACCCCTTCGATCCCGGTGTGAATCGCGGCTTTCGGATATGTACGCCGTCACGACGGCCACGCCACCACCCAACAGCGACGCGGTCGTCTCGGCGGACTGCATCGTGACGACCGAGCCGATCGATGAAAGCGATACCGACCGGCAAGAGTGAGATAGTTACTCGATCGCGCGTGCGACGCGATCGATCGCCTCGTCGACGTCCTCGGCGGAGACGTCCCTGTTCGTACAGAACCGGGTGACGTACTCGCTGAACGCGCCGCCGGCCACGCCCTCGTCGCGGCACCGATCGAGGAACGCCTCGGCGGTGAGACCCGCCGATTCGCTGTCGACGACGACGATGTTCGTCTCCGGCTCCGAGACCGACAACCCGTCGATCGCATCCAATCCGACAGCCAAACGCGAGGCGTTCTCGTGATCCTCGCGGAGGCGATCGACGTTTTCGAGCGCAAGGAGGCCCGGCGCGGCGACGATCCCGACCTGCCGCATTCCGCCCCCGAAGAGCTTTCGCACCCGACGAGCCGACTCGACGAACGCCTCCGAGCCGGCCAGAATCGACCCGATCGGCGCGCCAAGGCCTTTCGACAGGCAGAACATCACCGAATCCATCTCCGAAACGAGTTCGGCCGCCGGCGTGTCGAGTGCGACAGCGGCGTTGAAGATCCGGGCGCCATCGAGGTGGACGGGAACGCCGCGGTCGTGAGCGGCCTCCGCAGCCGCGTCCAGGTGGGCTTTCGGTACGGCGATCCCGCCGCGGTAGTTGTGGGTGTTTTCGAGCGTCAGGAGGCCGGTCCCCGGTCGGTGGAGATCCTCCTCGACGTAGTTTGCACGAACCTGTTGGGGGGTGGGGACGCACCGATCGCCGGAGTCGACGATCCGCGTCTGGACGCCCGACAGCTGGGCGGCGCCCGCAAGTTCCCACCGGTAGATGTGCGATTCGGCGTCCAACAGCAGTTCGTCGCCGCGATCGGCGTGGACGCGGATCGCGATCTGGTTGCCCATCGTTCCGGTCGGGACGAAAAGCGCCTCGGCCATCCCGACCGCCTCGGCCGCGCGGCGTTCGAGTTCGTTCACCGTCGGATCGTCGCGGTAGACGTCGTCGCCGACCGCGGCGTCACGTGCGGCATCGCGCATTGCGTCGTCGGGTTTCGTGACCGTGTCGCTTCGAAGATCGATCATACGAACGTGGTACCCCCCGCAGGGCAAATAGTCGGCGATCGCGGCACGGGACGATCCGCCCGTCGAACGCCGACACCGAAAGCGTTTCACGGCAGTATTCGCCACACCCTGCATGGATCCACGCATCCGCGAACACGCCGAAACGATCGTCGAGCACTCTGTCGAGCTGCGGGCGGGCGACGACGTCGTCGTCCAGCTGCCGCCGGAAGCCGAGGACCTCGCGGTGGCACTCTTCGAGCAGTGTGGAGACATCGGTGCGAACCCGGTGTGGATCGCCGGATCGGGGCGTGCAAATCGCGCACAGCTACTTGCAGCCGGCGAATCCCTCGAGACGCCGGCCCACCAGCTCGCCTTTTACGAGTCGGCCGACGCGTTCATCATCGCTCGCGGCGGGGCGAACGTCACCGAATCGAGCGACGTACCGCCGGAGACGAACGCGGCCTACCGGCGGGCGATGAAACCCGTCCAGAACGAACGGCTCTCGAAACGCTGGTGTCTCACACAGTACCCCACGAGCGGCCACGCACAACTGGCGGGGATGAGCACCGAGGGCTACGAGAACTTCGTGTGGGACGCCGTCTCGATCGACTGGGCCGAACAGCGCGCCTTCCAACAGCACATGGTCGAAATTCTCGATCGGGCCGACGAGATCCGAATTACCGCCGGCGAGGAGACCGACCTCACGATGTCGGTCGCGGGCAACTCGGCGATCAACGACGACGGCAAGAAGAACCTCCCGGGCGGAGAGGTGTTCACCGCGCCGGTCAAAGACAGCGTGAACGGAACCGTCTACTTCGATCTCCCGCTGTACCGGTACGGCCGGGAAATCGAGGGCGTCCGGCTGCGCTTCGAGGACGGACGGGTCGTCTCCCACAGCGCCGAACGCAACGAGGAACTGCTTTCGGGGATCCTCGAGACGGACGAGGGAGCCCGCTACGTGGGCGAACTCGGGATCGGGATGAACCGCGCGATCGACCAGTTCACCTACAACATGCTCTTCGACGAGAAGATGGGCGACACCGTCCACATGGCGGTCGGATCGGCGTATCCGGAAACGGTCGGCGAGGAGAACGAGCGCAACGAATCGGCCGAACACGTCGACATGATCGTCGACATGAGCGAGGGATCGACGATCGAAGTCGACGGCGAGGTCGTCCAGCGCGACGGGACGTTCGTCTTCGAGGACGGGTTCTAGGGGCCACCCCGACGGGTCAACGCCCGTCAGTCGTCCGCCGCAGCTTCCGATCGCTGTTCGTGTCGGTCCAGCGTCCGCAGTCGCGATCGGAGGTCGATCCCGTCCGATTCCAGCCGGGCGGTCCGATACCGGAAGATCGGGTAGCCGATCGCGATCCACCCGAGGATGAGTACACCCATTATCGGGAGTTGTGAGACCAAAAGGAGCCAGAAGACGAGCGTCGAAACCCCGCCGCCGATCGCGACCAGTTTGAGCGCACCGACCGGCAGTCGGACGTATGCGTTGTGATACCGTTCGGGGAACGTCGCCGGCAGCCGCCACGCCGCGACCGACAGGAGGAAGAACGCGTACAGCAACACCAACCCGAGGCCGGGCGCAAGCAGCGCGGGCGAGGGCGTGAACGGAATGATCACCAATGCCGGAACACCGAGCAACAACACGGCCCGATTGGGGCTTTGGTGGTCGGGGTGCAGTTTCGCCAGCGAGGCGGGGAACACGTCGTCTCGTGCCGCACGCATGATTTCACGCGAGTAGGTGACGATGAGGGTGTTGACCGTCGTCAATCCCCCGACGATCGCCGCTAACGCGACGAATGCGCCGCCCCACCACGGCAGGAACTCCAAGGCGACCATGGCGATCCCCGCTTCCATCCCGGCGAGTTCTGTCCAGTGCATCACGCCGACCGCGACGACGACGACGCCGATCATCAGCGTCATCCCGATCGCGGCGCTGTAAATGAGCACGCGCGGTACGTTACGTTCGGGGTCTTCAAGCTCCTCGCCGATGTCGATCGCCAGGTTGAACCCGTACATCCCGATGAAAAGCGAGATGATCGCGACGACGAACGGGCCGTACCCCTCGGGGAACATCGGGCTGAAGTTGCCCGGATCGATGTGGAACAGTCCCGGAACGATGAACGCCACCATTCCGCCGACGATGGTCGCGACGAGAACGAACTGGACGGCAGTGACGAGTTTGATCCCGCGCAGGTTCAAAAGCACGAACGCGATCAACACGCCCGCGATCAACGCCTCCAACGGAACGTCGACGAAGAACCGTGCGTATTCGGCGAATCCGTAGGCGGTGTAGACGAGCCCGAACCAGATTGTCGGGACGACGAGCCAGGGTATCGAAAAGCCCCAGAAAGGGCCGATCAACCGCGAGGGGTACAGATAGCCGCCGCCAGCGACGGGAATCGCGGCACCGAGTTGTATCATCACGACGATGCCGAACACCATCGGCAGCGCGGCGACGACCACTGCCGGGGCAATACTCGGGCCCACCCCGTCGGCCATGAGGTGCGCCGGGAGGAGAAACATCGTTACGGAGATCGCGTTTCCGACGACGAGGGCGATCGCCCCGACCAACCCGATCTTCTTGCCGACGATGCCAACTGATTCGTCAGTAGATGCCATATTTCTGATATTGCTGTACAGTCATGGTTTATAATTATTATGATCGACGATTATTGTGGGCGGGTGACAGTACAAAACTGTGCGGTAGCGGCGTTATATGGGAAAGATACGCCGGAGAATTATCTCGGTGGAGCCACCTAACGCAAATTCGATCCGTCAGATCCAGTGTTCTGACAGCGGTGTATCACCGAACGTCCAATCGAACGGAATCTGCGACGGTGAGAACGGACTACTCGTGAATGTCCAGTTCGAACTGTTGGTTCTCTGCGACGGCGTTCAACACGACGCTCGTGTTGGATTCGCGGATGTCCTCGTCTGTGAGCAGCTCCTTGATCTGATCGTTCATTCCGTCGGTGTCGGTGAACTTGCCGACGGCAATCACGTCGTAGTCGCCGGTGACCTCGTAGACGCTTATCATCTGCTTTTGTTCCTGTAGCCGATCGGTGATCTCCGGGAGTGAACTCCCTTCGACCTTCAACTGGACGATCGCCGTGACGTCGTACCCGAGCGCGCCGTAGTCGACGACCGGCGTGTACCCGTTTATCACCCCTTCGTCTTCGAGATCGCGGAGGTGATTCGAGACGGTCGTCACGGAGACGTCGAGTTGCTCGCCGAGACTGCGAAGGCTCGCCCGACCGTTACCCAACAGTGCATTGATCAACTTGGCGTCGAGGTTTTCATACGTCATTACAGTTCACAACTCGCCAGGGGGTTTAGAATTTTACGAATATACAATTCTAGAGCGACAGCGGGGTAATTGCACTAAGCGACAAGGTCTTTATACTGGCAGTATTGTTCGTAATCGTTCAGAACATGACGGAAGAAAACGTCGTAACTGATGGTGGATTGTCCGCAAAAGAGCAGGAAGTGGTTGACAAAATAGAAAACGAGGGCGTCGACTTCCTTCGGCTGCAATTTACGGATATTCTCGGTACGGTGAAAAACGTCTCAGTACCCGCTCGGCAGGCCGAGAAAGCGTTCTCTGAGGGGATTTACTTCGACGGATCGTCGATCGAGGGGTTCGTCCGAATCCAGGAATCCGACATGCGCTTGAAACCCGATCCAGATACGTTCGCGATACTCCCGTGGCGGAAAAAAGAGGGCAGTGCCGCCGCGCGCCTCATCTGTGACGTGATCGACACCTCGACTGGCGAACCGTTCGAGGGCGACCCACGCTACGTCCTCAAACAGGCGATCGCACGCGCCGCGGAGATGGGGTATACGATCAACGCCGCGCCCGAACCTGAGTTCTTCCTCTTCGAGGAGGACGAGGAGGGTCGCGCGACGACGAAGACGAACGACGCCGGCGGCTACTTCGATCTCGCGCCGAAGGATCTCGCACAGGACGTGCGCCGCGACATCATCTACGGGCTCGAATCGATGGGCTTCGAGGTCGAAGCCAGCCACCACGAGGTCGCTGAGGGACAACACGAGATCAACTTCACCTACGACGACGCCCTCTCGACGGCCGACAACGTCGGGACGTTCCGGACGGTCGTCCGCGCGATCGCCGCCCAGCACGACCTGCACGCGACGTTCATGCCCAAGCCGATCGCTCGGATCAACGGCTCGGGAATGCACACCCACATCTCGCTTTTCGACGAGGACGGCACCAACGCCTTCCACGACGACGACGACGAGTTCAACCTCAGCGAGACCGCCCACGCGTTCCTCGCCGGCGTCCTCGAACACGCCCCGGCGATCACCGCGATCGCGAACCCCACGGTCAACAGCTACAAGCGACTCGTTCCCGGTTACGAAGCGCCGGTGTACGTCGCGTGGTCCGACCGGAACCGCTCTGCGCTCATCCGTAAGCCGGCCGCACGCGTGCCCGCCGCAAGTCGTATCGAGCTTCGCTCGCCCGACCCATCCTGCAACGCCTACCTCGCGCTCGCGGCGATGATCCACGCCGGCCTCGACGGGGTCGAAAAGGGGCTCGAAGCGCCCGATCCGGTCAGAGAGAACATCTACGAGTTCGACGAGGCGAAACGCGAGGAGTACGGCATCGACACGTTGCCGGCGAACCTCGGCGAGGCCGTCGACGCCCTGCAGGAAGACGAGGTCATCGTCGATGCGCTCGGTTCGCACATCGCCGAGAAGTTCGTCGAGGCGAAAACCCACGAGTTCGAAGAGTACATCGTCGAGGTCTCCGAGTGGGAACTCGATCGGTACCTCGAGACGTTCTAACAGTTGTTGTACACAGCGGTCGTTCCACGGTCGCCCGACCCGTGGCCGTTCACAACCCGCACCGATCCGAACCGACCTCCAGATCGACTATTCGGAACCGAACGGTTCGCGAACGCGGTCTGCTAGTAGTGGCGCGGCGACGATGAACGCGGTGGCGATCGCACTGAGGAGGATTGTGACCGGGACCGCAAGCGGTACTTCGTACGCCGATACCCACAGCGCGCCCGCGATGGCGAGCGCGAGCAGGGACGCCCCGGCCCCCATCGGCGGTGCCTCGAGTGCGGCAGGTCCGTAGCTGCGCCAGCCGAATATGCCGCCGATCGCCGTCCCGATCGCGACGCCGGCCTGCGTGACCTCCCGCGGGTGGTCGAACCACGTCGCAACCAACAGGCCGACGATCGCGATCGAACCGCCGATCGCGAACGCCCGATCGGGGAGCGGCCGGCCATCCGAGTCGCGTCCGGTATACACCACGATTGCGACCAGGGCCAATCCGAGGACGGCACCCACGAGGACGTCCACCACGTAGTGGACGTGCAGAAACACGCGAGAGGCACCCACTGCACCGATTATCCCACCCGCCAGAAGAAAGCGCGTTCGGACGTCCCACACGCGGAGGAACGCGGCGAGACCGCCGTAGAAAACGGCAGAACTGACGGTGTGACCGCTGGGAAATCCGAATCCGCTCTGTGCGAGTTCGTTCGCAACGACGGCGGCGAACGGTTCGGGGAGCCACACCGGGACGTCCGGAGACGACGGCGGGCGGGGGGCGGCGACGAGACTTTTCACCGTCAGCGTGACGGCGAGCCCGGCGACTGCGATTCCCACAACAGCCAGCGCTGTTCGGCGACTGTGTGGGACGTATCGGGGGCCGATCCAGTACAGCAACGACAGGGCCGCAAACAACACGGCTGCGTCGCCAAGCAGCGTCACGAACGCGAAACTGACCGTGACGAACTCGGGCACTGAAGCAAGCAGGTCGAACGCCGCAATACTGCGAGTCATGTCAGTCTCATCAGTCAGTTCGTGGCGTTAGTTTCGACGATCGCGGAGGTAGTCGATCGCCCGTTTTGGACCGCCGGTCAGCGAGAGTCCCACGCCGAACATGACGAACAGGACGTACAGCCCAAGCGTCGAAAGGAAGATGACGAGCATCGCGACGATCGCGAGCGCGTCGCTTTGAAAGAAGTAAAACGCCCCAAGCGTCATCGCCGTCCCGTACAGTAACACGAGATACGGACCCCACCCGCGGGCGTGCCCGCGTCGCATCCGCGCTCTGACGTAGCGTTTCAGTTCAGCTTCCAGGGCCGGCTTCTCGACGGTTCGATCGGTCACCGTCGCCTCGAAGGCGTCGAGATCCGCCCTGAGTTCGTCTAGCTCCGCGTCAAGCTCGGAGATGTCCGGTGCGCCCGACGGGGAGACGGCCGTCCGATCGTCCCCGTTCGTCGATCGGTCCGCAGACCCGGTCGGCGACTCGCGGTCGGTACCTTCGCGCGCCATATGGTCAGACCGTCGGAGGCGTCCCTGTTGTAGTTGCCGATCCCCCGTGAGTCCGTCCGCACCCGGTTCCGGCGAACGGAAGTCGCCGGGCGACCGACGACCTCCCAGGATCGCGTTGACGACCGCACCGAAGATCACCAGGATCGACGCGAGATACAGCCACGTGACGAGCATGAGGATCCCGCCGAGAACGCCGTACACCTGATACTGTGCGGCACTGGCCGCGTACAGCAAGAATCCCGCCTGCAAGAGGGTCCACCCGATCGCCGCGAACGCCGCCCCCGGAACCGCCTCGCTGAACGGGATCGGTGGATTCGGAAACTGCCGATACATCGGGACGAACACGACGACGAGCACGACCGGCAGAACCGCGACCCCCGCCAGTTGGCCGAACGGTCCGAGCGGAACGGCTGCGATCACTGCGCCCACGACGACCATACTGACGAGCCCGACGCCGATCGCAAGCGCCGCGAGGACCGCGTCTCGGAACTGGCCGACGAAGGTCGCCTGTTCGGCCTGACCGTACACCGTGAGAAACGCGGTGTCGAGCGCGCGAAACACTTTGAGCGCCCCCCAAAGGAGGACCGCGAGACTGACGACGGTCACGCCACCGCGACCCGACGCGCTCTCGACGGCGGAGACGACCGACTCCTGACCGGCCGGTGTGAGAAAACCCTGCGTGATCACCAGGATCCGGTCTGCGAACGCCTCCCCGCCCACAGTCGTCGCGAGCACGACGAGCAACAACAACGACGGGACGAGCGAGACGAACGCGTAGTAGGCGACGCTTGCGGCCAGAAACGTGATCTGCGCGTTTCGCGAGGCGTCAACGACGGCCCTGAGCACGTCGAGACGCGATCGGCGTTCGGGTGACACGGTACGAGCTTTGGGTGTGAGGACGAAAAGCAACCGGGTCTTTATTCGAATTCGAACCCGGTAAGCACGTCGTACCCACACCTCCGATCCGGTACGATCGACGGACCCGACCAGACGGGATCGATCACCGGTCCGGGGGCGGCGACGCGGCCGCTCGGATCGCCGCGATCGACGCCGGACACTTGAAAGCGGTCCCGCTGTAGTGTGCCTTGCTGGCTTCGTAGCCGGCCGATCGTAGATCGCCGACGAACTCGTCCATGCTGTTTGCGGGGACGCCCCACAGTTCGCACAGCCGGTGTTGGTCGTAGTGCGTCGGCGTGTCGAGTTCGGCCTCGATCGTCTCCAGCAGCCGTCGGGCGCGGTTTGCGGTGCCCATGTCGTCGGTGATCGATTCGCGGACGCTCGCGGTGAACGCCGAATCGGCGATCGGGCCCAGCCAGATCGGGCCGGCCGTAAGGACCCGGTTACTCTCACAGTGCGGACACGTTTCGGGGACCGATCGGGGAATCAACCCGAACTCGTGGTCGCGCTCCAGACAGTCCTCGCAGTGGTGGACGAAACCGATCGATTCGAGTGCGGCGTCCGCGCTCGTGGCCCGTCGATCGAGTTGCAGATACGTTCGGACATAGTGGCGACTGACGTGTGAGAGGATCGGCGTCGCGGCGACGTCGTACCGAGCAGCCGTTCGGACGAGCGCACCGACCAGCGTCCGGAGGCCCATTTCGGGGTGGTAGTCGGTGTTCTGTGGAACAGCCCCGTACTTTCGAATCCCGCTTCGCTGGTGGGCCCCACACAGCGGCGCGGTGTCGGTCGCCGTGACGCAAACGAGATCGCGCGTGCTCGAAAAGGCCGCGTCCGCGAACGGGATCGGGGTACCGAACGGATCGACGTCGACGACGTCGAAGTATTCCTCGTGTAACAGCGCGTTGACGTTCCGGTGAACCACGTCCCCCTCGAGTCCGTTTCGATCGAGATTCGCGCGGGCCAGTGCCACCGCGTCGGGGTCCACGTCTGCACAGGTGACGTCGTACCCCGCCGCCGCGGCGCGGACGCCGCGAATCCCGGAGGCGGCCATCGCGTCGAGGTACGTCTCCACGCGCGGCTCCCGCTCGCGGTATGCGCGTAACACGGCGACGGTGACGTCGCGGTTGAGTTCCTGCGTCGGGTTGAAAAACACCCCGTCCCCGCTGCCGTCGCTGGCACCATCCCTGGCTTCGGCGACGTCGATCTCGAGCCCGCCTTCCGAGATTCGCATACGCGAACGTGGACGATCTGACGCGAAAAGCCCTCCGTTCCGGTGATCGACGGCGAACATGCCCCTTCAAGGGGCAAATTTGTCGAAGGCACGCGCCAAGGCCGATCGAATCCATGGGTCGGCGTCGAACGAATCCATGGGCCAGCGTCGATCGAAGGCGGACGGCGGCACCGAACCTGTTTTGCCGCCGCCACGTGAACGAGAGCGTATGTCCGGGGGTGACGCGTGGATCGGCGATCTCGAAGCCGCCGGTGAACTCACCCCCGAGATCGTGACGCGGATCCTCGAGACCCACGGCGATCGCGGCCGGAAGGCGATCGAAGCCGTCTCCGAATCGCGGGTGAAATCCTACCTCGATTTTACGGTCGTCGTCGGCTTCGGCGACGAGTACGTCGTGGAGGCTGGCAGTTGTACCTGCCACGACGCCGAATACAATCTCGATCAGGACGATCCAACCCAGCGGTGCTGGCACGCGATCGCAGTCGACATCGCGGACGCCGTCGGCGCGGTGGACGAACACGACATGTGGTATTCGGACGTTCGGGACTTCATCTGACGGACACGTCCGGGGCGGATAGAAGCGACTCGTCGACCGTAGTATCGTCGATCGCATGCGCCAGACGACCCGACGACGCGATCGCCCGCGACAGACGGAAGCGTAAAGTCGACCGCCCGAGTACCGGTCAGTATGCCAAACTGTCCGTTGGCAGATGACTGTCCGAGCTTTTCCGAGCGGATCAACGGAATGGGGTGCCAACACTACGGCGATCGAGGGGGCGCAGAGTGGTGTAACCACTACAACATGCCCATCAGGGAGTTGAAACAACAGCCCGTGAAAGCGGGGGAGGAAGTGATCGTCGACGTCACCGACATCCACGAAAGCGGTGCTGGCGTCGGGCGGACTGACGACGGCTTCATCATTCTGGTAGACGGGGTACTGCCGGACGCGAGGGCGAAAGTCCGAATCCACCGCGTCCAGTCGAACCACGCGACCGCAAAGGAGGTCATCGAACGGCTTCCGATGGAAGAAGACGATGACGCCGACGAGGAGGAGAATCAGTACGAACGGCGCGACAGGCGTGGCCGCGAGGATCGCCTCGGCAGCCGGGAGAACTTCTGGGGGAAGTGACGTACGTCGCCCTACGGCGACCCCCGGCGGGCGGACAGTCGAGACTGCACCTTTTTCCGGACGTACCGCGTACCCGAGCACATGCCAGACGGTAGGGCGGATCGTCCCGACGCGACAGCACGTGAGACAGGAGCCGACGGTGAACTCGACGTCGAGGCGCTGTTGGAGGCGATCGGCTTCGATCCGGAGACGAACGTGTTGACCGAACGGCAAGCGGAGGTGCTCGCCCTCAGAGAGCGGGGCATCAAACAGCAGACGATCGCCCGCCGGCTCGGGACGTCGCGAGCGAACGTCTCGAGCATCGAATCCAGCGCCCGCGAGAACATCGACAAAGCACACGAGACGATCGCGTTCGCGGAGACGCTTTCGGCACCCGTTCGGCTGTCGATCGACGCCGGGACCGACCTCTACGACGTTCCGAAACTCGTCTACGACGCCTGCGACGAAGCCGGCGTGAAAGTCAACTACACCGCCCCCGACCTGATGAAGGTCGTAAGCGACGCCGCGGGCGACGCGGTCGAGGGACGGGAGATCAAACAACCCGTGTCGATCGGCGTGACGAGCGACGGAACCGTTCGGGTCAGACACTGATTCGGAGTCGCGTCGACCCTTCTCATTTCACCCTTCTTTCCGATGAATCAGGTTGCCAATTCTAGATACGCAACCGACATCTTTTGCCGTTCGAATACGACTTCGGAATATGGTCCTCGAAGGTATACTTGGGCTCGCGATCGCGTTCGTAATCGTCGTTGCAGGCTCGTACGTCGGCGCGAAAATGGCGCTCAACACGTTTTTTGGACGGGATTTCGACCCGTCGGAGATCGACCGATCGACACCCGCAGACGGCGTATCGAGCGAAATCGAACAGTAAGTACGACCACGACTGTACGAACGAACGGTACTGAACAACCACGACGACGGGACCCAGAACCACCCAACGGTGTGAGATTCGCGCGTTGTGTCAACCACCGAGCATCTATCAGTTTTTGGAGACTGGAGCGAAACTAGTGATCGTTCTTGTGACTGGACTCGTGATCGTTCTTGTGACTGGACATTTCTCGCGCGCACACGGTGGAGTGCCCTGAGAAATCCGTCCTCGGGCGGGAACCGACGCTCGAACGACACCCAGCGCCAGCGTCGGATCGGTGACGATTCTGGGACGATCCCGAACTACTTCCGACTGGCGGTGGGCTCGTTCGTATGGCACCGATCGAACTTCCCGATTTCGAGACGGCCACTCGGACGCCCGTCGAGCGGGCGATCGCGTCGAGAGCGAGCCGACGATCGTTCGCCGAGACGCCAGTCAGCCTCGATACCGTCGCCCGAGTGCTGTGGGCCGCACAGGGGATCACCCACGAACGGGACGGAATTGCGATGCGGGCCGCCCCGAGCGCCGGAGCGACGTACCCGCTAACCGCGTTCCTCGAGGTGGCACCTGAGGGCTGTACGGACCTGACTGCTGGCGTGTATCGATACGCGCAGGACGATCACACCCTCGAGACGGTCCACGACTCGGCGGTTCACCACGACGTCGCGCGCGCGGCCCTGGGGCAGTCGGTCGTCGGCGACGCACCAGCGGTGATGCTTCTGGCCGCCGACTACGACAAGACGCGGCGGGAGTACCCCGACCACGGCGATCGGTACGTCCACATGGAGGCCGGACACGCCGCCGAGAACGTCCACCTCGTCTGTGCGTCGACGGGACTGGCAAGCTGTCCGGTGGGAGCGTTTTCGGAGGCGGCGCTTGCGACGGCACTGCAGTTGCCGCCGCCGCTTTCGCCGGTGTACCTGCTCCCGTTCGGTCATCGATCGACGTGAAAACGTGCGCCCAAACGGCGATCGAACTGAACACCATCGATCCGCTACGACGATCGAACTGAACGCCACGAGCCGCTACCGACGATCGAACTGAACCACGAGCGCCTCACCGTCCCGATCGAACGTCGTTTCGAACGGTTCAGAGAGCGTTCGCATCCGATCGCGGCTCCACGCCGCAGCCGTCGGCCCCGCCGCGTGAACCGCGAGATCGCGTATCTCGGTTGGATGCAACCGGAGTTCGTCGGGCGTTCCATCGTCGGTCACAGTCAGGACGAAAAGAAAGCTCCGATCGTTCCGAAGCCGATCGTCGACGGCGTAATCGTCGACGAAATCGCCCGTGTCGTAGAGAATCGGCCGATCGTCGTACACCTCGATCCCCTGAAACACGTGGGCGCTGTGGCCGTGAACGACGTCGACGCCCTCGTCGACGAGCCAGCGGGCGAACGCCCGAAACGATTCGGGCGGCGATTCGACCATGTTCGGCCCCCAGTGCAGCCAGGCGACGAGCAGGTCGGGGTCGGTCGCACGTGCACGATCTAGTGACTCGGTGACGCGGCGACGCGTTTCGTCGTCTTCGACGTCGATGCGAACGTAGGCGGTGCCGGGATCGGTCTCGGTGGCGGCGTATTCGGGCGTGTTGTCGGTAACCGAA
>JBNJFV010000003.1:35225-43177 GCA_051747145.1 Halobacteriota archaeon | reverse complement strand
GCGAGTTGATATCGTCGATCCCCGCGTTCGATCCACACACCCAGCAGTCGAGTTCGTCGGCGAGCACGCTCCGTTCGACGTCCGCCACGAGGTCGACGCGCCCCTCCTCGAGGATGCGTTTGTTCGCCGAATACAGCCCCTGTAGGAGTTCAGCGTCGCGCTCGATCCGATCGCGTTTCGTTCGCGCCGCCGCAAGCTCCGAATCGAGATCGACCTCCGGCACGTCGAGTCCCTCCAGCCGTGTTCGCAGCGAGTCCAGTTTGGCCGTTGATCGATCGATGGTGTTCTCCAGGCGTTCGATGCGTTCGGTGAGTCGCGAACGGCGGGCGCGTATCTGGCCGAGTTCCTGTCGATCGCCCGATCGATCGCCCGACTCGGCTCTCTGACCGTCGTCTGGAAGCGCCGCCCGCTGCTGTCTGAGTGACTCGAGTTCCGCCTCGAGTTCGGCCACCGACTCCCGCGCGTCCGAAAGCGTTCGGGCGGCGTTTTCGGCCCGCTCGAGGTCCCGTTCCGTGGTCCGCTGTTCGGCCTTCAGCGCGTCGATCTGCGCGTCGATGTCTTCGAACTCCAGCGGTCGGGTGAGATGCGCCTCGAGGTTCTCACCGTTCCGGACGGCCCGCCGAATCGGATTCGCGTCGTCGAGACACGCGTACAGCCGCGTACAGATTCGATCGTACTCCGCCTCGAGGTAGGGCGTGCCGCGCCGACGGACGGTGCCGTCGTTCCGATCGAGTTCGACGGTGTACGCCGCCCCGTCGTGCGAGAGGGTGACGCTCCCGGCGGATTCGCCTTCCGTAAGCGTCGTCGCCACCCCCAGGGCGGTTTCGATCGCCTCGACGAAACTGGATTTTCCCTGCCAGTTGTGCGCCCGGACGGCGTTGACGCCCGGTTGGAGGGTCGCTCGTCCCTCCAGAATCCCAGCAATGTGCTCGATATCCAGCCGAATGCTCATTGGACCGACGTTACCACGCGACGGTTATATGTCTACCTGCACGGGACGGCTCATCGCTTCGATGCGCCGTCAAAGAATTGCTCGCGCCCGGTATCGTCCGCCGTCGCCGCCGCGTCGTCGCTGCCGTAGTGCGTTTCGCAAACGACCCCTCGATCGACGGCGTCGGTGAACCTGCGACGGACGCCGCAGACGGGACAGGACACGTACGCTTCGATCGACACGGACGCCGCAGCGCCGCCGGCGAGCCGGTCTTTTCCGTCGAGCGATCGGACGGCGGCGGCGAGTTTCTCCCGGGCTCGATCGATCGCGATGTCGACGCTTTTCGGTTCCCAGTTGGTCGGCTCACGGGGGTCCTTTTCGGCGTCGAGACACCCCGTGATGTGATGGCGCATCGTGCTCCAAGACACCATCGCATCGAGAACGGCTTCGGCGTCGATACCGTCGTTCTGGAGGTCGTCTCGCACCTCCCCGCGAAGGATCGGGTCGTCGCCGACCAGCGCCTCGTACTCGCTTTCGAGTCGAGTGCCGACCGTCTCGCGGGCGTTGGCGTCGTAGACGCGTTTGAGCAGGCGTTTGTTGAACCACTCCGTCAACGTTCGGTACCCCTGCGGCGTTCGCCCGCCCTCGCCTCGCCATCGGGCGAGAAGTTCCGCTTCGAGGCTGTCGTACCCCGCCGTGGGAGTCACCCCGTACGTCTCGATCGAGCGATCGACCTTACAGCCCATACCCGTCCCACTCCCTCCACGGAGTAACGTCTTTCCGTCCGCACGCCTCGGGAGCACGGCGATCGGTCGTCGAGGGATCGAGCGCACCCCGGTCGGACTGTGATCGCACTCGCCCCGGACGGACTGTGATCGCACTCGCCCCGGACGGACTGTGATCGCACTCGCCCCGGACGGACTGTGACCGAACGCACCCCATTCGAGCGATCTGCCGGTGCTGACACGTACGTTTATAGCGCGACGAAACGATTCCGCACGCACATGGAGCTTATCGAGGCCGCCTGTACTGAAAAGCATCGAGCAGTTCGCGATCGGGCCGACGCCTTCGTCGAGGACGTGGTCGCCCCGCGCGCAGCGGAAATCGAACGAACCGATGAATTTCCCCGGGACGTCGTCGAGGCGGCCGGAGAACGCGGATTGTTGGGGCTGTTACTCCCCGAGGGCTACGGCGACCTCACCACCGATTTTCTCGGCTACTGTCTCGCGATCGAACGCGTCGCGATGGCAAGCGGTGCGGTCGCAGAGACGATCCAGGGTCACACGTTTGCGGCCCTCCCGATCGCTCGATTCGGAACCGACAGCCAACGGGAGGCGTATCTCGAACCGATGGCAACCGGCGAGTCTATCGGCGCGATGCTGTTGACCGAACCCGACGCCGGGAGTTCGCCGTCCGACCTCTCGACGATCGCGGAGGCGACGGCCGACGGCTATCGGCTCTCCGGCGAGAAGGCCTTCGGGACGAACGCCGGCGTCGCCGACGTCCACCTCGTCGTCGCCCGGCGCCGACCGAAACCAGATGACACCCACGGAGTCAGCGTCTTTCTCGTACCCGACGCCGAGTCGACGGCGGGGTTCTCCTTCGAACGGGTCGAGTACATGGGGATGCGCGGACACGTCACCGGCGATTCGACGCTCGAAGCCGTCGAGGTTCCCGCCGACGCGCTCCTCGGGGAGGTCGGACAGGGATTTCGGATCGCGATGGGAACGATCGACATGGCGCGAACGGGACTCGGCGCGATCGGAACGGGGATCGCAACCAGCGCGTTCGACGCCGCCGTCGAGTACGCCAGCGATCGCGAACAGGGCGGGCGGGTTATCGGGGAGTATCAGGCCGTACAGGTCCTCCTCGCGGACATGTACCAAAAACTCGCAGGGGCGAGACACCTGGTGTACGCGTCAGCCCACGCGATCGCAACCGGTGGCGCCGAAACGCGACTGTCGAGCAGCGCGAAGTTAGCCGCGAGCGACGCCGCGGAGTTCGTCACACGCAACGCGATGCAGGTGTACGGCGGGGCGGGCTACCGGACGGACCACCCGCTGGAACGGTATTATCGGGACGGACGAATCCTGAGCCTCATCGGGGGCACCTCCGAGATTCAACGAACGACGATCGCTCGGGAAACGCTCGACATCTAGACCCGCTCAGTCGTCGGTCGAGGCGGCGTCGGCTCCAAGTTCCGCTTCGAGGAAGTCCGGGTCGCGCTTTTCGAGGAACGCGGCGATGCCCTCTTTCGCGCCGGCGGTGTCGAAAAGCTGGTTTTGGAGTTCGCGCTCGTGTGAGAGTGCGTCATACAGCGACATCTCCATGCCCTCGTTGACGGCGATCTTGACGTGGCCGACCGCCTTGTTCGGCAGGGCGGCGACCTGTTTGGCGAACGCGACGGCCTCCGCTTCGACCGTCCCCGGTTCGACCAGTTCGTCGACGATCCCGACGTCGGCGGCCTCACTCGGGGTGAGCCGCTCGTCGTTCACCATCATTTTGAGCGCTTTCGATCGGCCGACGTACCGCGGCAGGAGCTGCGTTCCCGCCTCCCCGGGGATGAGCCCCAGATTGATCTCGGGGACGCCGAGGGTGTAGCTGTCGTCGTCGCCGGCGTAGCGGATGTCGGTCGCGAGCGCGAACTCTAAGCCGCCGCCCATACAGTGACCGTCGACGGCCGCAATGAACAGCGTGTCCGTCGAGCGCATCTTCAGGATGGACTCCTTGCTCGTTTGGCTCGCATACCCGATGTGCTCGGGGCTTTCGTCCTGTAGCGCCTGGATGTCGTATCCGGACGAAAAGAACGTGTCGCTGGTACTGCTCAGGACGGCCGCTCGAACCGACTCGTCGAAGCGGATGGTTTCGACCATCGTCTGGAACTCCAGAACCATGTCGACGTCGTGTGCGTTCGCCGGCGGTTTGTCCAACCGAACGATCCCCACGTGTTCGTCCTGCTCCGTTTCGAAGTTTTCTAGACTAAGGTCTGCAAAGCTCTCCATGCGTTCGGTTTCAAGCATAGGCTACTACAAATAGATTCCGACACCTCCGAAAAGACACATATGCGTTCGTCGTCGTCGCACATTCGCGATCTCGGTGCAGTCCGGCGCTTCGACGACCGTCACCGACCCGTTTCGGGGAGTTCGCCGTCGTACTTTATCCGTTCGAAGACGGTGTGACAGCCGTTGCAGTAGTGTTGACTTTTTGAAATTTCTGAGCCGAACGCCGAGTGCCGTTCGGTGTCGGTCGATCCACAGAACGGACACGCTGGGCGAGGTATTGACACGGTTCTCACTCCATGGCGAATTCCGCGTTGCGGACCCCGCTGAGCGCCTCGACGTCCGATTCGGAGATGCTCCCCGCCCCGGTTCGTCGGCGTGTTTCGTTCCATATTGTGAGGTCGGGTGCGTCCCAGTCGACGTCGAGTGCGTCGAGATCGACGTCGGTGTCCGACAGGATCGCCGCGTACTGTTCTTCGAACGCGTCTCGAAGCGCCGACGCGGATCGATCGGTGAACCCGCTCTCGACGAGCGGATCGCTCCCCTCGTCGTAGTCGGTCGGACCGAGATACGCGAGTACGGGCGGCAAGGCTGTCTCCAGCGCATCGACGACGGCATCGGGGTCCGTTTCGATCAGCGTCTCCAGTCGGCCGTCGAGAAACTCCAGGTGGAAGAATTCGTCCTGGCCGATCCGGGTTCCGAGACCGTCGAAGTCCGGGTGATCGATCGCATCCAGCAGGTACCACGTGGCACGTTCGGCGAGTCCGACGGTGACGACGAACGCGGGCCAGGTCGCCGGCGTCGAGTCGATCGCGGCGACGTTTGCGAACTCGGTCGGGTCGCGGTTGCCCTCCAACCAGTCGTCCTCGCGCCCCTGTTCGCCGAGGAGGCGAAATAGCTGTCGGACGTGGCCCAGTTCGTCCTGTGCGGCGCTCGCACCCGCAATGTCGTCTTCGAGCACCGGGGCCGAAAGCATCCATTCGGCGTACCGCTGGGACAACACGAGCTTCGTGTCGGCGATCGACTGGACGTAGTCGCCGGCTCCATCGGGCCACTCGCTCATTTCGATCCCCCCGGGGCGTCTGGGACGACGTTCATCTTCGTCGCATCGAGGATGTGCTCTCGGCTGACCACGGCCAACCGATCCCAATCTTCCTCGTCGTACGTCCGATACGCGTACACCTTCGCGAGCCGATCGGTTGGCGCGTCGACGGTTCCGACGTTGAGAAGTTCGTCGCCAGCGGTAATCCTGGCGAACACTTCGTACTTCATACCGCTACCCCCGATTCGTTGAGCTTCTCTCGAACGTCCGCACGCAACATGCTCTTCTCCCAGATCGGATCCCAGACGACGTCGATCGCCACGGACCGGACGTCCCGGATTCCCCGGAGACACGCCCGGATATCGTTGTGGATCATGTCGTAGGCCGGACAACCCATACACGGGAACGTCATCTCGACGCGGACAGTCGCCCCGCCGTGGTCTCGCTCGACGTCGACGTCGTAAATCATCGCCATCTCGACGAGGCTCACCGGGATGTGTGGATCCGGGATCTCGTCGAGGTTGGCCCATACTTCCTCCTCGAGTGCAGAGGCGTCCTCACCGGGGCCCATCGGGACGTCGGAGGGGTGTCGTTGGACGCTCATGCGGACACCGGATCCATGTGCCCCGACTGAAGGAGTCCCACGTACTTCTCGTTTGCTGGCCCGCGACTCCGCCATCGGTCCATGACGTCGGACCACGAGATCGGTTCGTCGAAGTGCCAGTCTTTGTTCTCGGCGTCGAACGCGACCGGCAGATCGTACTCGAGGCGGTACTCCTCGCCCTCTGCGTCGTAGTGTGCCGGAACGTCGATCCCGAGTTCGTCACACAGCGGCACGGCCGTACTCAGCCACTCCTGGCGGAGTTCGTCGTTCGTCATGCCCTTGATCACGTAGTCGAGCTGATCGCTGTGTTTCTTCTTGTCGTCGGGGAGTCCGAACCACTCGATCGCCATGGGAAACATCCAGTCGACTGCGTCCTGGACCCGCTGTTTCGTTCCCTCGTTTTTGTTGGCGAGCCGTCGCATCCACGTTTCGCCGTGGCGGAGGTGGAACTGCTCTTCCTTGCCGACTTTCGTGAGCGCACGTTTCCACGGACCGTAGGACGTGTTCTCGTGGATGTCCGTGAGAAGGACGATGCCCGCACGATCCCACAGCCCGTGTGCGGTGACGAGTTCGGCGAAGTTCTCGAGGGGTTGATCGAATCCGTAGGTGTTTCGGAATTCGTGCGGTTCGCGCCCGTAGATCAACTGCTCGCGATCGTACCCGAGGTCTTCGAGCAATCGGTAGGCGATGTGTCCGTGACCGAGTTCGTCCTGAATGACGCTTATGCACGACGCACGCGCGTTCACGCTCGGGGCGTTCAGCGACGGTTCGTAGTACGCCGGTGCGCTCATGAGTTCCGTGTCACCAGAGACGAGGAGCGTCTGCGTCAGGGCCTTCTTGTACCCCTCCGTCATCTGCGCTTCGGACTCGATCATCTTCCCGTCCTGTAGCTGTTGCTTTAATCGCTTCTCGGTCGGCATCGGATGAAGGTATTTGCTGGGGAGTGTTAACTGTTTGCATCATTGACCAGATCGTCGTTCGCGGGTGCGTTGGCCCGTCATACGCGGGTGAACTATCCGGCTGTTCGTGGGTGAACTATCCGGCTGTTCGTGGGTGAACATTCCGGCTACGATCGACGACGCCCCGCCGACACACCTTTTTTAGGGGGCGGTTCGAACGGAGGGTATGGACGTTGAAATACGGCGAGCGACCGACGCTGACGGGCCGGTATTGCTCGACCTGTGGCACGGGTTCACCGACGACCTGTCGGAGTACGACGAACGGTATCGGCACAAAGCTGACGCCGACGATCGATGGCTCCAGTACTTCGAAAATCAGCTCGTCGATTCGAAGTACGGCGCGGTGTTCGTTGCCGAACACGACGGCGAGCTGATCGGCGTGATCGAAGCCCGTCTCACCGGAAGCCACCCCATTTTCAGGCTTTCGGATCACGGATACATCAACGGCCACTACGTCCGCGAGCCGTACCGAAACCGTGGCATCGACGAACAACTCATCGAGGCGGCGATCGAGTGGTTCAACGAATCGGATCGCGACATCACCTTCTGTCGGGTGGACGTTATCGAAGGGAACGACCGCGCACACGAGGCGTACCAGCAGATGGGGTTCTCTCCGGTCGAGCACGTGTACGAACGCCGAGTGAAATAATGACAGACACCTACGAAGTCGAGTTCGTAAACGAGGACCGGACGATCGAGGTGCCCGCCGACAAACCCATACTCGAAGTGGCCGAGGAAGTGGGGATCGATCTCCCCTACCAGTGTCGGATGGGCGTCTGCGGGGTCTGTAGCGCCCGTCTCGTCGGTGACGGGGAGGTCGATCAAACCGAGGGGATGTTCCTTTCCGACAGCGAGAAGGCCGACGGATACGTGCTGACGTGTATCGCGCGTCCCCGATCGGATCTACGACTCGATTCGAGTTCCGGCCCGTGAATCGGGCCCGGTAGAACCGACGCGATGGGTTTCGGGTCGAGACGTGTTTTTCGAACGGTCAGTTCGAGCCGTCGCCCCACTGACGGCCTGGTGGCACACTCGGACCTGTACGCTTCCCGAAGGCACGTCGGCACCAGTCACCGAACTCGTGGACGCATCGAGAGACCGTCACGGGAGTCGTCGATCGGCCAATGTTTACAGTTCTGTAAACACCGAATACAGCACGCGTTGTGCCGATCGAGACCCGACAATACCTAAACAGGCGAAGTCGTAGAATAACACACCCTAAGTGCGTGTTAATTTGAGTCCGATCAGTCGGAGATAACAGGTGGAAAAGACTCGAGTACTGGAGCGTCGTATTTGTAAACGCGTTTGTAAACACTATCGGGGCGACCGACAGTCCCGTCCGTCAACGGAGTACTTCGATCGATCGAACTCCAGTCGATTTCGATCGCGCTCGCTTCAATCTCGATCACACTCGATC
>JBNJFV010000003.1:19717-35125 GCA_051747145.1 Halobacteriota archaeon | reverse complement strand
CTCGATCACACTCGCTTCGATCTCGATACCACCCCATCGAACGTTGGCGATCGCAGGCGCGTGTCAGTTCACTCCGGAACGTCGAAATGCGACGCGTCCGCATCCGGACGATCGATTACGCGGTATCGGTGCGGATCATCGTCGATGCGCTCGACGTACGACTGCGTGCACAAAAATTCGAGATGAGCAGCCGCCTCCCCCGCGCCCAGTTTGACGTGGATGCCCCGCATCGATCCGAACAGGTCGCCGGCGATCTCCCAGGGGGTTGCGACAGTGCGGTCCTCCAGGTGCCGTATCGTCCGCCGTGATCGCGTTCGATGATGCTCGAGGATCTCCCGTACCCGGTTTTGGACGTCGATCGACGAACCGTGGCCGGGGTAGCTGTCGCCGGTGTGGCGACGCAGGTCGCGGATCGAACGAACGTACGCCGAAAGCGGGTCGTCCATCCGCGTGTCGGTTCCGCCGACGTTCGGCGTGTACGTCGGCAACACCGCGTCGCCGACGAACAGCGCGTCGCCGAAGCGAACGGCGCTGTGGCCGGCAGTGTGACCGGGGGTGTGGACGAGCGTGCCGCCGGCGATCGAATCGCCGTCGGCGTGACATTCGACGGGGATCGTATCGGGAAACGGCGACGGCGCGTCACCCCGACGAACGGCGGCCACCCGATCGGCGGGGACGCCCCAGGCGGTCAACGTCGACGCGTCCCGCTGTAGACGGCGCGCTCGAGCCGCAGCGTAGTCCGCAAAGAGCGGCGCGTCCTGTTCGTGCATGTGAATCGTGGCGTCCGCGTCAGCTGCGAGGCGTGCGGCGAGTCCGACGTGATCGGCGTGCCAGTGGGTGAGAACGACGTGGTCGACAGCTTCGATATCGACGCCCGCACCCGAGACGCCAGCGCGCAATCGTTCGTACCGATCGTCCCCCGGCGGGCCTGGATCGACGATCGTCCCGTGGGAAGAAAGGAGATACGCGCTGTTTGCACCCTCCGGAGAGCCCTCGCCGACGGTGATCCGGACGACGTCAGTCACGGGTCGCCTCCGGTTCGGACTCGAAGCCGAGTTCGGTCCACCCGTCGCGAACCGCCCGTCGGATGTCTGCGGGGTACATCTCCTCGAGGGTCACCGGTGGCGCGATGTACTCTTCGTCCCACCGTGGATCCCATGCCGCGTTGACGTACAGTCTGGGACCCACTTGTCCATCCTCGCGGTACGCCGGCGCGCTCGCCGCGGGCGCGACCGGCTCGCTGAAGACCCAATCGTGAGAGGGATGTGCCTTCACCCAGATGTCGTCGAGCGCACCGGCGAGATCCTCGAACGCCGTGTCCGTATCCAGTACGACGACTTTGTCGAAGGATCTCGCAAACGAAAAGAGCGTGTTCGCAAGTTGCCACTCGAACCCCGCATAGAGTATCTCGCTGGCGACGAGACAGATTCCGAGTTCGGCCTCGACCGGAAGGCCGATCCAACTGACCGGCGACACCCCCCAGTAGTCGTTCACCCGGGCGTGCAGACGGACGCCTTCCAGCAGACTCGTCAGATGGGTGTCGTCGCTCAACGGCTGTCCAAGCGGGGTGAGCGGGACGATCGGCTCTGGCCGCGTTGCAATCTGATCGACCTCGACCGTCACGGGGACCGACTCCCCTACGACCTCCCACGACGCGATCGGGGTGTCCGCCGGTTCCGCCGCCGGCGACAGCGTCCCGTCGATGCTGACCTCCGCGCTCGCGGGGACGACCCCACCGGCAGCCGCCGTCACCGGTACCTCGTCCAGCGCGGCCGCAATGTGCGGTGCCGACCACGTTCGCCACGGGTGCGCGTCTGCGCCCATCAGGTGTGCAGCGATCAGCGCGGCGGTCGGGACGCCGAGCACAACCGTGACAGGGGCGTCCTCGATCGTCGCGTCGAGTCGTGACGGGACGTGAAGGCGGAGTTCGGTCCGTCCCCGGATCGAACCCCTGACGGGTACCCAGTGCTGGTGGCCGTCCACTTGGACAGCCAACAGCCCGGTGGAGACGAGTTGTCTGTCGGTCGTCTCGATCGACGGGAGGCAAAGCGCCGTCAGGTCCGGGTCGATCGAATCCGCCATCGCCGATTCCCGCGAGAGCGAGGGCCGACCAGCGGGTGGGTTCGACAGCACGTCGAGCACCGCCTTGTACGTCGTGTCAGCAGGCACCCCGAGCCCGCGTGCCAGACGACTCCATGGATACCGTTCCCGACGCGCCATCCGGTCCGGCCCGCCGCGCACCCCACACGCCAACCGCCCGGTTCCCGGTACGTCCGCCAGCAGGATCGCCGGACCGTTCGCCCGTGCGGCCTCGGCGGCGATCGCAAATGGGACGGTCGGATCTGCCACGCGCGCTTCGACCGTCAGCAGATCGCCCGCTGCTTCGAGGGCGTCGACCGTCGCACGGAACTCCATCAGCTCCCCTCCTCCGATCGCGTGGCAGGTTCGGGCCACTCCGACACCGTCGGCGTGTCGGGGACGAGTCCCGCCGTCGCCAACACAGCCCGTGCCCGCTCGCGACTCGACCCGGAGACGACGTCGGAACTGTCTTCGGCGTCTGTCGTCGCGTCGATGTACGCCTTCGCTGTTTTCGCCTTCGACGTTCCGGTCTGGGCGTCGCCCTTTTCGTCGGGCGTCTGGTAGATGTTCAGCGGGACTTTCGGCATCGTTTCGGCGCCGAACTGGTGGAAGTCCGTGTGCGGGTCGGCGTGACGCGCGATCGCCTCGAAAACGGCCCGAGTGTCCAGCGGATCGACGGAGCCGTCCACGAAGATGAAAAAGTCGATGTGGAGCATTCCCCAGGAGGTGAAGATGAAATTCGCCAGTTCGTGCAGCGCCCCCGGATCGTTCTCGTCGGTGGCGACCACGTAGACGGTCCGGGGAGTGAACCGCCACGGCACGGTCCGAACCACGTCGAATCCGGCCGCCTTGAGCCCGAGCGTGGCGTCTGGACCGACACAGCTTACGTCCATCGAACTCGTCGTGTTTTCGGCGTAGCCGACGCCCGCCCCCTCGACGCAGAACGGGATGATGGGTTCGTGTCGATGCGTGATCGCGTCGACTTCGAGCGCCGGCATCGATCGGCGAGGACCGTGCATGTAGCCGAAGTAGTCCCCGAATGGACCCTCGTCGAGTCGCGTATTCGGCACGAGCCGTCCCTCGATAACGAGTTCCGCGGAGGCGGGAACCAACAGGTCGTTCGTCTCGCAGGGAACCAGTTCGACGGGCGACCTGCGAAGCCCCCCGGCGAACCGAGCCTCGTCGCTGCCGGTCGGTATCCACATCACCGACGTACACTGCACGGCTGGCTCTGCACCCACCACGACGGCGACCGGCATCGGCTCGTTTCGCCGCTCGTACTTGTAATAAAAGAGGTTCGGAATCTGTTCGCCCGCAAGGAGCAACACGCTCGCCTGCCGATCGTCGTGGAGCATCATTCGGTGGTTCGAGTAGTCCATCCACGACGAGTCGGGGTCCGTCGCGACGAGCGTGTGCAGGTTGCTGTACCGGCCGCCGTCGCCGGTGTGGATGTAGGGCCACGGGAACGAAAGCAGGTCAACGTCGTCTCCCAGCAGGACGGTTTCCTTACACGGCGGCGTCCGCCGATCCGGATCGAGGACGACCGGGTCGATCGGATTGCTCAACCGCCGTATCATCTCTTCGTAATACGTTGCGCTGTCGGTGTCTGGCGCCATGCCGAGCGCCCTCGCGATGCGGGTCCACGGCCGTCGCTGTGTGCCGCGATACGGATCTCCAACGAGTCTGGCCCCCGGTATGGCCGCGTCCTGCACCGCCTCGAAGACGGGGATTTCCGCGTCACGTTCGCTCGCCAGCATGGCAATCGCACTTGCGTGCAGATCCCACGATACTGCCTCCGACACGCGGACGAGCTCGCCGGCCTCCTCGAGGTCCCGAAGGTACGCGCGGAGGCTCGGCGTCGACACCGGATCGTCGTCGTCGGGTCCGCTCACGACTCTCCACCCCGGATCGCGGCGGCGACCGACTCGCGCTCCAGGTCGGTTCGTACGTCGACGTACTCCTCTACCAGTTCGGGATACTCGCGCGACAACTGCGCCGAAAGCAGCGTCCTGACAGCCTCCGAGATGGAGTCGAACTCGCCGGTGCGAACGAGGTACAAAAGCATGGCCCGAAGTTCCTCCGATCGGGCGTTCAACAGGTCCGACTCCTCGCGAGCGTCGGTCACACACTCCCGAAGGAGTTCCGTGTCGGTGTCGATCGGGCCGACGGCGGCGTCGATGACGTCGATGTACCACTGCTCTTCGATGTTCTCGTGTGGGCCTTTCACGACGATTAGCTCCGCCGGGTCATCGAGGCTTTCGGGGTCCCGCGAGATCCGCGCTCGCGTCTGAAAAATCTCACGGGACTCCGTATCGGCCACCTGAAGGGTCACCTCCCCGTCGGCGTTCTCGGGGAGATGTTCCTCGGACGTGGTGTAGGTCGGGGGCATGGAGATTCGTTTTGTGGTTCCGGTGAATTATCATAAACGTTTGCACGAGACGCGTCGAAAGTTGCAGCAACCGGGCCGCAGTTGTCCGTTTACAATTCCGTTTTCGTCGATCCGTCATCGCACACCTCCGATCGCCGCTCCAACGATCGATCAGGCAGCGACGTTTATATTCCATGGCGGAGAGTGACGTGACATGTCGTTCGAGACACTGTCACTCGATATCGAAGACGGCCTCGCAGTCGTCACGCTTGAGAATCCGCCGGTCAACGCGATCGACCAGGCAGCCCGATACGAACTCAACGAGTTACTGGACCGGCTTCGCGAGGACGACGTCCGGGCGATCGTCTTCAGGGGGACCGAGAAAGTGTTTTCGGTGGGAGCTGACATCTCGCTTTTCGAACGCGCCCAAGAGTGGACGACACAACAGTTCCGCGAAAATTCGCGGGTCCTCGGCGAGGTATTCGACGGCCTGGAGACGATGGAAACGCCCGTCGTTGCGGCGATTCGGGGCACCTGTGTCGGCGGCGGACTGGAACTTGCGCTCGCCTGTGACGTCCGATTTGTCGAACCGGAGGCGACACTTGGCTTTCCCGAACACAACATCGGGCTCATTCCGGGTCTCGGCGGGTGTTCGCGGCTCGTCCATCTCGTCGGCCCCGGGAGAGCCAAAGACCTCGTATTCAGCCGAGATCTCGTCGACGGCGATCGCGCCCACGAGCTTGGGATCGTAGAACACGTCTCCGAGACGCCGGTGACCGACGCGGAGGCGTACGCACGCGACCTGCTAACCCAGCCGCTGCAGGCCGTGGGTCTGGCAAAGCGCGTCATCAACGAATCCCGGTCGAGCGATCTCGCGACCGCGGGCCTTTTGGAATCGCTCGCTCAGAGCACGCTCATCGAGACGGACGATCACGCCGAAGGGATTGCGGCGTTCCGCGAGGACCGCGACCCCGAATTCACCGGCTCGTGAGACCGAGCGATTGAGGGCAAACGATCGTGAAAACGAGGAATCCAGTCAACCGATCGTAAAATAGCGTCCACCAAGCCGATCATGTTCGCGGTACGTCGGTATCGGAGACCGTCAGTCCGGTCGACGCCCGATGATGTTCGTCGCTCGCCAAAAGAGCACTTCCTCGCCCTCGTCGTTCGTTCCCGTGACCTCGTTGACAACGTATCCGCGATCGTCTCTGCTGGAAGAGGGGCGCTTTTCTACGATTTCGAGCGACACGTGGACGGAATCGCCCGGGCGAACCGGGGTTCGCCACCGGAGTTCGTCGAGTCCGAACGCACCCATCGAATCGGTGTCGTTCAGATAGCCGTCGGCGACTCGACGCATGCAGATCGCCGCCGTGTGCCAGCCGCTTGCGATCAGTCCGCCGTACGGCGAGTCGACAGCCCGCTCGGGGTCGACGTGGAACGGTTGGGGATCGTACCGTTCGGCGAATCGGAGGATCGCTTCTGCGGTGATTTCGGTGTGTCCGAGATCGTGTCGGACGCCGGGTTCGATGTCCTCGTAATACCGTATCTCCATGCCAGCACTGGATCGTGCGGGATCAAAACAGTTCCCAAGTTCCCCGCGCGATCGGCCAGGTGGCCCCGATCGGTCACTCCGAACAGGCGACACGTCCAGGTACACGCCGTCCACGACAGCGTGCGATCGACAGTCGGACAATCGCCCACGACAATGTGCGATCGACAACTGGACAACCGTCCACGCCAGCTACTGATACTGTTCGCGCTCGCGTTCGCGGAGTTTCACGCGCTGTATTTTCCCGGTTTCTGTCCGGGGGAGTTCGTCGACGAACGCGACGTCCCGCGGGTACTTGTACGGTGCGAGGGAGTTTTTGACGTGTGTTTGCAGCGTTTCGACGAGGTCCTCGCCGGCGGTGTAGCCGTCTTCGAGGACGACGAACGCCTTTACGATCTGGCCGCGCTCCTCGTTCGGGGAGCCGACGACGGCCACCTCGCCGACGGCATCCAGTTCCTGGAGGACGTTTTCTACTTCTGGACCCGGAATGTTGTATCCAGATGAGATGATGAGGTCGTCGCGACGGGCTTTGTACTCGAGTCGGCCGTCCGGACGGTGGACGTAGATGTCGCCCGGATAGCTCCACCCGTCGACGACTGCCTCCGCCTGTTTCTCCGGTCGCCCCCAGTAGGAGATCCCGGTCGGTCCCCGGACGGCCAAGAGTCCGGCCTCCCCACGAGGGAGTTCGGCTTTCGTGTCCGGATCGACCACCTTACACTCGTACCCGGGGACCGGATACCCAGTCGCCGACGGGTCGATCGGTTCGTCGTGGCGGTGGCTGACGAAGATGTGCAGCATCTCCGTCGTGCCGATGCCGTCCAACAGTTCGATGCCGTACCTGTCTTTGAATCGTTCGAACGTGCTCGGCGCGAGCGGTTCGCCGGCGCTCATCCCCACGCGAAGCGAGGAGATGTCGTACTCCTCGGGCCCATCGGGGTGGGCCGACAACAGCTGATTGAACGCGGTTGGGATCGAACAAAGCACCGTGATGCCGTGATCGTCGATCGCCTCCAGGAGGTCGCCGGGGGTGGCGTCTTCGACGAGACTGACGCTGGCACCGAACCTGAGCGGAAACGTCAACAGGTCCCCGTACCCGTACGCGAACGGCAGCGGCGGGTTCCCGCCGAACACGTCCGATCGGGTCGGCTCCAGACAGTAGCGGGCGTACGAGTCAGCGGTAGCAAGCACCTGTCGGTGGGAGTGGACCGCGCCTTTCGGCCGGCCAGTAGTCCCGCTCGTGTACAACATCAACGCCACATCGTCTCGAGTGGTCTCGTGGGGCGACAGGTCGTCGGCTGCGTCCTGTAGCTCGTCGTACGAGTGGTACTCGTGGTCGACGTCCCCACCGCGTTCGGCGACGATAACGTCCGTCAGCGACTCCAGGTCGGGCATCGCGAGTTCGACTTCCTCGAGCAGCTCGTCGTAGACGACGCAGTGTGTCGCATCCGAATCGTTGAAGATGTAGGTCAACTCCTTGGCGCGCAGCAGCTTCATCGACGGGAGCGCGACGGCACCGAGCTTCTGGATCGCAAGACACGCGACGATCGCCTCCGGTCGATTCGGGAACCGGACCACGACTCGAGATCCCGGTTCGACCCCCAGCGATTTGAGCCCATTTCCGAACCGATTGACCCGCTGTTGCAACTGCCGGTACGATATCGTCTCGTCTTCGAAGTAGATCGCGACGTCGTCGCCGTGGCCCTCCTGAACGTGTCTGTCGACCAGCTCCGTCGTCGTGTTTACCTGTTCTGGATAGTGTAGTTCCGGAACGGCGTGGATCAGATCCGGTGCCGTATCGTCGTCCGGTAACACACCATCTGGTATACGTTCCTGCATGACACGGAGTTACTGGTGGTGGAGGGGTCTTAGTAGTTCCTACGTGCGGGAGACGAATTCGAAGCGTCGATCGTCTACGTCAATCCGTGAGAGATCACCGCTAACGCCAGTTGTGAGGGGATCGCCGACAGCACCAATTGCGATGGATCACCCGGTCCAGAACCCGTCCGGATCGAACTCCCGAACGAGCGCGAGGGTTTCGGCGTCCGGGGGAGCCGTTTCCCCGATCGGCTCGCCGGTGACGTCGGGGCGAAGGCGAACCTCCCACGGAAAGGCGTCGACGACGTCCGCGACGGTTTCGCCGGGGTGGACGGACCTGAGGTAGAGTTCGCCGTCGTCGAAGCCGAACGTCGCCTTCGACGTGACGAGCGTCTCTGGACCGCCGCCGGAAAGCGATTGTGCGTCCCGCCAGTCGCCACCGTCGCCGTGGCCGGGACTTGTGACGTACTCGACGCGCTCGACGAACCGACGGGGTTCGTGTGCCATCAAAATCACCGTCCGATCCGATAGGCAGGCGATGTCACAGGCTCCGCCGCTGCCTGGGAGTTTGATCTGCCTGTCACCGGCCAGAACGCGGGTGGTGTTGAGGTTCCCGTACCGATCGATCTCCGCGCCGCCGAGGAAGCCGACGTCGATGTCGCCTCTGGCGAGCCGTCCCATCACGTCGAGCATGCCAGTCGTCGAGACGGCCCGATCGAGATTTGGCAGGTCGCACATCGTGTGAAGGAACCCATCGGCCGGATCGTCCCGAACGACGCCGCTTTCGAACACCGACATCGCGTTCGGCGCGTGCGTACTCACCGCTACCTGAAACGCGATCAGCGGGAGCCGCATGCCGACGAACGCGACGTCGCCGTCCTGAATTTCGCGGGCGGCGGCGGCGACCATCAACTCGCGGGCGGTATACGAAGACGACGGTGCATCCTCCGATTCACCGGCCATACTCCACCTCCGCAGCGACGGTTCGGTCTGTGAGCGCCAGATCTGCGCGGACCCGCTCGCGGTACGTTTCTGGGGTGCGCCCGTAGACCCACTCGTCCGCCCACGCGTCGAACTCACCGTCGCGAGTCGCCTCCGCGTACGAGAGGAAGAACTCGTTGTCTCGGTTGTACCGCCCCGCCAGCGGCGACGGATGCGCACCGAACGGGCACTCACAGACCGCATCGACCTGCTCGCGGGTGATCCGCGTCCGGCTCGGATCGCTCCGAATCACGGAGGGGTCGACGATCTCTTCTGTGGTCACGAGCACGTGATCTGCCGCCCGCACCGCTTCGTACGTCACGCCGGTGTTCCCCCAGAGGTGGACGTCGCCGGTCGGTGCGGCCCGCTGGGCGTGGACGAGTGTCCAGTCAGGTGCGATAGCGGGCACCTGAACGATGCGTTCGCCCTCGAATGGGTCGGTCGTCGTTCGAAACTGCGGTTCGGCCTCGATGTCGCTTCCCAGAAGCGATCGCGTCGGGAGGTACGGAACCCCGAGTTCGGCCGCATGAAGTGCGAGGGCGAGCGAGAAGTTCGAGTGATTTTCGAGGTCGATCGCGCCCGATTCGACGGCCGCCCGGAAGTTGTACCCGCTACCGGCGCTGACGTTGCCGACCCACGCGGCGCGAACCCGCGAAACGAGGCCCGCGCCGATCAACTGGTCGAACAGGATGTCGCTTATCGGCCCGATGAGCGTCAGATCATCGGTTCCCTGCCGGATGAGTTCGTGTCCCGCCGCGAACGGGATCGCGTGTTCGAGCGCGAGCCCCGCGGCGATACTACTTCCCGGATCGATACGATCGACTGCGTCTGACAGCGCCATCGTCTTGTCCATCGATATCAGTACTCACGGCCCGTGGTATAAATTAATTCTCGTGCCCCCAAATCGATTAATGACCCCCCAGATGTCGACGTTCCGAGATGGTCCGAAGGGATTGCGGTACCGTCCGTTCGCGTGAGACGTACTCACCCACCAGATCGAAGTAACACGACCATTGACAACACAGATAATTGAGTAATACGTAGTGCTATATGATTTCTAGAATGAGTTACTGGCAACATAGTCGTCGATTAGTGTCAACTGCTCCGAGTCGTCGAAGGGATCCCCGAGGCTCGACCGAACGGTACACGCGGGTACCTCCGAGAGGTTCAGCGTACGCGTATATTTATTGACTGAGACATTGGCAAAGCCACACTTGGAGCCTGCCGTGGTCGTCCGGTGACGCCACCACCGGACGGGTATTGGATCGGCGTGATACGTTGGACCGACCAGTTGCGTCGACGATCGACCGGTTGCGTCGACGATCGACCGGTTGCGTCGACGATTGATCGGTTGCATCGACAATTGATCGGTTGCGACGATCGACCGGTTGCGACGTGAAAGATAGACAGTAAGCGAAGTTTATTCAGATACACAGTATGTATTTGATTTTGGTATTATTTGGGATTTTGGTCGTGTTCCACGACCTACCGCCGGTCCGGGATCCAGCGGGTCGTACCACCGTCGTTTTTGTTCGATCGCGGATAAGCGGTGTTCAATGACGACCGACGAGCCCCGTTCGGAGCGGGAGAACCCCTACCTGACGGAGCCGCCGACGGCGTTCGAACCGCCCGAGGAGCTTTCAAGAGAGGCGGCCCGCCGGGAGGTCGAACTGCTCAGAGAGGCGATCAGGGAACACGACTACCGATACTACGTGCAAGCAGACCCTCACATCGCCGATCGCGTCTACGACCTGCTTTTCGATCGGCTCGCCGAACTCGAGGCGGCGTTCGATCTCGCGACGCCCGACAGCCCGACCCAGCGCGTCGGGGGCGAGCCGATCGACGAACTCGCCACCGTCGAGCACACCGCGCCGATGCTGTCGATCGACCAAAGCGGCGACGCCGCGGACGTGCGCGAGTTCGACGAGCGGGTCGAACGCGAGCTTCGAAACGCGGGGTTCGATCCGACGACGATCGGCTACGTCTGCGAGCCGAAGTTCGACGGCCTCTCGCTGGAGGTCGTTTTCGAGAGCGGCCGACTTCGGAGGGCGGCGACCCGCGGCGACGGCTACGAGGGCGACGACGTCACCGCCCAGGCGCGTCGGATCCGATCGATCCCACAGCGCCTTCGGGGCGAGTACCCCGACAGCCTCGCGGTCCGCGGGGAGGTGTACATGCCGAAGGCGGCCTTCCGCGAGCACAATCGAACACGGATCGAACGCGGCGACGAACCGTTCGCCAACCCCCGAAACGCCGCCGCGGGCACGCTCAGACAGCTCGATCTCGATGTCGTCGCAGAGCGGCCGTTGGATTGTTTTTTCTACGACGTGATGGCCTACGAGGACGGGACCGAACCGCCGAGTACCCACGTCGAGGAGCTTTCCGCCCTCGAGTCGTGGGGGCTGAAAACGAACGATCGATCGAGACGGGTCGACGACATCGAGGGGGCGATTTCCTACCGCGATGAGATCGCCGAGGTACGAGATGCACTCGACTACGAGATCGACGGCGTGGTGATCAAAGTCGACGACGTGGCCGCCTGCGAGGCGCTGGGGTCGAAATCGAGATCGGTTCGGTGGGCGTTCGCCTACAAGTTCCCCGCCCGGACGGAGGTTACCCGGGTGACGGACATCGTGGTGCAGGTCGGTCGTACCGGGCGACTCACGCCGGTCGCACTGCTCGAACCGGTTCAGGTCGGCGGGGTGACGGTGTCGCGAGCGACGCTGCACAACCCCGGTGAGATCGAATCGCTCGGTGTCGACGTCGGCGACGACGTGCGGGTGCTGCGGGCGGGCGACGTGATTCCCTACATCGACGAGGTCGTCGAATCGAACACCGACGGGACGTTCGAATTCCCCGACGTCTGTCCCGTCTGCGGGAGCGACGTCCGGCGTGACGGCCCGCTTGCGTTCTGTACCGGCGGGCTCGCCTGCGAGGCGCAGGTGGCGCGATCGATCGAACACTACGTGAGCCGGGAGGGCCTCGACATCGAGGGGCTCGGGCCCGAACGAATCGAACAGTTACGGGAGGCCGGACTGCTCGATTCGCTGGCTGATCTGTACCGGCTCGATCGCGACTCGATCGCCGAACTCGAGGGGCTGGGCGACCGGAGCGCGGACAACCTCGTCTCGGAGATCGAGGCAACGACGGAGCCGCCGCTGTCGGCGTTTCTCACGGCGCTTTCGATCCCCGAGGTCGGATCTGCGACCGCCGACTCCCTCGCCGAGGAGTTCGGGACGCTCGAGGCGATCGCCGAGGCGGACGTCGAGGCGCTGTCTTCGGTCCCCGACGTCGGACCGATCGTCGCACGGAAGGTCGCCGACTTCTTCGCGAACGAGGAGAATCACGCGGCGATCGACGACCTGCTCGAAGTCGGCGTTCGACCACAGCCAGTCGACGCCGACGCCGGGACGACCGAACTCGACGGGCTCACGTTCGTGTTCACCGGCTCGTTGTCGGTGCCGCGAAGCGAGGCACAGGCCGTGGTCGAACGGCACGGGGCGAACGCGACCGGCAGCGTCTCCGGCAACACCGACTACCTCGTCGCAGGAGAGAATCCGGGCCAGCGAAAGCGTGCGGACGCCGAGGCGAACGACGTCACCGTTCTGACAGCGGAGGAATTCGAGAGGCTCCTCTCGGAGCACGGGATCGACTGGACTAGCGACGCCGGGTGACTCGATCGGAGAATCGGTCTGCACGCATCCGATCGGTGATTCGATCTGCACGCATCTGATCGGAGATTCGATCTGCACGCATCTGATCGGAGATTCGATCTGCACGCATCTGATCGGAGATTCGATCTGCACGCATCCGATCGCCAGTGTCGCGACCAGTCAGGGCGCAGGTGGCGAGCCGTCGTAGCCGTCGTGGTCCGAAAAGAAGTTCATCATCGCGAATTTCAGTTTGTCAGGCGCGATGTCGGTTACCTCCCGACGTTCCTCGATCGGAAACGTGTTTCGGACGCTGTATTTTCCCATGTCCGCGCTGGTGTACCGTTTGTCCGCGAGGATTCGAACGCCGAAATCGTCCGGCGAACGGATCACCCGTCCGAGCGCCTGCCTCGTCTTTCGGATCGTCGGAATCTCGACGGCGTACCGCCACCCCGCGTCCCGTCCGCCCGGCCTGTCGGCGTAGATTCGATCGTAGGCGTCCTGGACGGCGTCCATCCGTTCGGAAAGGTGCGGATAGGGGACGCCGACGACCACGACCGTCCGGGCGTCGTCGTCGTCGAAGCTCACCCCTTCCGCGAGGGTCCCCCAAAGCGACGTGAAAAGCGCCGCCGAGTCGCTCGCGACGAAGCGCCGACGGAGGTCTTCGGTCGTCACGTCCGGCTCGTCGAGGATGAGTTCGCCCAGATCGTCCCCGGTCAGGTCCGCAGCGGTATCGAGCCGATCGTAGTACCGCTTTGCCTCAGCGTAAGAGGGGAAAAACAGCAGGGCGGACCCCGGCGTGAACCGGATCGCGTCCGATAGCAGATCCGTGATGACCGTCTGCGTCTCCGGATCGGAGCGTTCGCTTGCGAAAAGCGGCGGCGTCGCCACGGCGTACGTCCGGCGGTTCTCGTCCGGATAGGCCAGTTCGTACGCCAGCGTCGCCGGATTCTCGAGCCCGAGCACGTCTTCGAGCACGTCGAAGGGACGAAGCGTCGCGCTCATGAGCACGCTCGCGTAGACGTCCGCAAAGAGGTCGCGCGTGACCGCACGTGGGATGCAGGTGTACAACTCCGCGCGACCGTAGACGTCGCCCGTCCCGGCGTCTCGCCGGACGCCGACCACCGGGTGCTGTCCGAGTTCGGCACCCTCGTCGATCCACGTGCCGATGAACGCGGCGGCATCCAGCGTTTGACTCTCCGATCGGGTCGTCGTTTCGCCTTCCTTGTACGCGCGTTCGTACTCCTCGTCGAGTACCTGTCCGAGCTGGGTGGCGAGTTCGGTTTCCACGCCGATACCGCGACCCGCGTACCGATCGAGGAACGCGAGGGTGAGGTCGTCCCGCGCGTCCTCGTTCGCGATCGGGACGTCCTCCCAGCGCTCGCCGATCGACTCCCGGTCGCCGAAGCCGAACGACTCCTCGTAGGTCGCCACGAGCGCGTCGCGAAACGCGCCGATCACGTTCCGGGCCGGACCGGCCCTGGAGTCGTCGATCCCCTCGAGTTCCTCGAGCGCCGCCTCCAGGGTGTTCTCCGTGAGCGTTCGGGTCGCGTGGTCGCGTGCGGCCCCCTCGATGTTGTGCGCCTCGTCGAAGACCGTAATGACGTCGGCGGGGTCGCGATCGAGCCACCGAAAGAACTGCTCTCGAATCATCGGATCGAGCAGGTGGTGATAGTTGCAGACGACCAGATCGACCGAATCCATCCCCTCTTTGAGGAGTTCGTACCCACAGAACCCGTTGGCGTCGGCGTGGTCGAATATCTCGTCGGGGGTCCGAACGTCCTCGAAGAGCCACGAGAAGAACGGGTCGGTGTCGCCGGTGAGGTTGTTGTGGTAGAACTCACAGACGTTCGATTCGGCGATGTCCTCGAGCGTCTCCTCGATCGACTCCAGTTCCTCGATCACCGCCGTCCGGCCCGCGGCGGCGCTTTCGTCACCCGCCGCGCTGGCGTCCAGCAGTTCCCGTTCGCGCCGGGATAGCTGGGCTCTGTCGGCTTCGGTTTCGACGAGCGATCGCGTCGTGTCCCTGAGCGACTGACACTCCTGATAGCCGACGTCGATGTGACACATCGACGACTTGCCGCGGAAGACGACCGCCCGGATCGGCTCCGTTCGGGTGATCGCCCGCGCGTCCTCGATGAACTGTCGCATCTGCTGGTGCACGTTCGTCGTGATGACGACCGTCTTGTCGTGTTCGCGGGCGTACGACAGCGCGGGGACGAGCGCCGAGAGCGTCTTGCCGGTACCGGGTGCCCCTTCGAGCAGCACGTCCTGACCGCGTGCGAGGGAGTTTTCGATCCGATCGATCGCCTCCCGCTGGTTCGGATACGGCTCCTCGTAGGGGAAGAACCGAAGGCTGTCGTCTGTGGCTGCCACGATCGGGAATTAGGCGGCATCCGGCTAAAACGCTCGGGATGGGCGGTGAAACTGAAACGCGGGAGAACTTTTGCAGATGGGTGAAAAACACCCACAACGTGAGACGCCTACGGCGCCAGCAGGAAGTGACGAGCCTCCCGGGGACGGTCGTCGGGTTGGGCCTGCTTTCGGCACACGCGATCGGCCTCTTCGCGCTCGGCGTGTTCGGGGCCGTACGCCACGGCGAGGCGGTGCTGCTCGGAGTGGGTCTTTTCGCCGTGCTGTGGGGCGTCGGAATCGGCATTCGGTACGAGTGGACGCTCCTGCGAACGGTGGCCGAGTGGGAGCCGGTGACCGCCAGCGAGGGAGTACAAAACGGGATCGCGATCCTCGCCGGGACGGTGCTCACGCTCGCAGGCCACGCGGAGTTCGGGCTGTCGCCGATCGTCGCCGCCGGGATCGTCGGCATGGCGGCCGCGATCGCCGTCCCGACGCATGCCGTCCCGGCGTACTGTGGCGCGTTCGTCGGGATGACCTCGCCGCTTTTGTTCGTAACGTACTGGCACGGGCTGATCGCGGGCGTGCTCGCAAGCGTCGTCTTTCTGCTCGCA
>JBNJFV010000003.1:0-19617 GCA_051747145.1 Halobacteriota archaeon | reverse complement strand
TGTGGCGCGTTCGTCGGGATGACCTCGCCGCTTTTGTTCGTAACGTACTGGCACGGGCTGATCGCGGGCGTGCTCGCAAGCGTCGTCTTTCTGCTCGCACAACCGGTGTTTCACGGCATCGGGGGGAAGCTCGGCACGACCGCGTTCGTCGGGGCGACGACGACAGTTGCGGCGACCACGGGGACGTTTCACACCGACGCCCTCCCGAACACGGCGACGATCGTGCTGATCGTCGGGTACTCGATCGTCGGGGCGGTTCTCACGTTCGCGATACACACCCGGTTCAGTCCGACGCCCGTCTTCGCCTCTGGCGTCGTCGGGGCGATCGGTGGCGTCCTGTTGCCGTCCCTCCACGGGGCGAGTGGCGCTTTGATCGCGGCGGCCGTGTTTTCGGCCTCGTTCGCCGGCATGTCCGATCCCGCCCGCCTCCCGGACGAGCGGTGGGTCGGTCTTTCCGGCGTGCTCGTAGGGCTCGTGTTCGTGTATACGATCCCGTATCTCGGCGGTCCGGGCGGGAAGCTGGGGACGATCGCGTTCGGCTCGTGTATCGCCGTACACGGCCTCTTGCGGTCCGTACACGGGAGAGAACTGCGCCGTCGGCTCGAGGAGATCCCGCGTGCGGACACGACCTGACGGCGAGGTACCCATCTGGTGAATGTACGCCTTCGGGATAGTCGTCCGGTACCGTACATTGATTAGGGTGGTCTGATAACGCACTGGTAGACTCACACGGGGCGGGCGACCTGACAGCGACAGTCGGTACACGGGCACACCATGAACGAGAATCCGACCAACGGTCGACTGGGGGACGGCTACAGAGCCGGTCGGCTGCGATCTGCGAACCCGACGGTGTTGATCGTCGGTGACGATCCGTCGGTCACCGAATCGGCCGCATCGACGCTCGCTACCGCGTACGGGATGCACACCCGCGTCGTACCGGACCTCGAGGCCTGCGTAGAGGAGATCAACGCCGCGGACTCTGAGGACCGGACGATCGACTGCATCGTCTGCGAATACCGGCTGACGGGGACGAACGGGCTCGAGGTCCTCGATACAGTTAGTCGGGATCACCCCGCCCTCCCGTTCGTTTTGCTTGCAGATACGGACGCCGAGATCACCGCCCGCGAGGCGTTCGATCGAGGCGTCGACGAGTACGTTCGATTGGACGGGACCGACGACCAGTTCGAGCTGGTGGCCCGGCGCGTCGAAACGGCAGTCCAGTTGCGTCGAAAGACGATCGAACTGCAGGGCTTTCGGGAAGCCGTCGAACAGGCGGGTCACGCGATTTTGATAACCGACACCGACGGGACGATCGAGTACGCGAACCCGTCCGTCGAAACGGTGACCGGGTACGATCGCGAGGAGGTCCTGGGTAACACCCCGGCGATGTTCAAATCCGGCGAACACGACAAAGCGTTCTACAGCGACCTGTGGGGGACGATTCTCAACGGCCGGACGTGGCGCGGCGAAATCACGAACCAGTACAAAAGCGGCAAGCGGTACTACATCGATCAGACGATCGCGCCGATCCGAGGCGAAAGCGGCGAGAAACCCGATCGGTTCGTCGCGATCAACCAGGACATCACCGAACGCAAACGGCGAGAACGGGAGCTGACGCGGTTTCGAAGCGCCGTCGAACACGCCGGCCACGGCGTGATCGTGACCGATCGCGACGGGACGATCGAATACGTAAACGAGGCGTTCGAAGAGATGAGCGGCTACTCGGCGGCGGAGGCCATCGGCGAAACGCCGGCGATGTTGAAATCCGGCGAGCACGACAGGGCGTTCTACCAGGACCTGTGGGGGACGATCAAATATGGCAACGTCTGGCGCGGCGAGATCGTCAACCGACGCAAAGACGGCAGCACCTACCACATCGACCAGACGATCGCGCCGATCCTGGCCGCAGACGACGCACCGGAGGGGTTCGTCGCGATAAACCAGGACATCACCGAGCTAAAGCGGTACGAACGGGAGCTCGAGGCGCAGAACGATCGGCTGAAAGATTACAGCAACATGGTGGCTCACGACCTGCGGAACCCGCTGAACCTGATGCAAGCGCAGACGCACGCGCTCACCACCGTGCTCGAAGCCGATTCGGACACGCCGATCGGCGAACTGCAAGCCGACATCGCAGAGCCCACCGAGAAGTTGGAGACGCTCATCGACCGCATGTTGCGGCTGATAGAGGAGTTGCTCACGCTCGCCAGACACGGCCAGCTGGTGTTACATCCGGAGGAAGTCCTCCTCGAGACCGTCGCCGAGGAGGCGTGGCGACAGGTCGAGACGCCGAACGCGGAGCTGTTCGTGGTTTCGGAAACGACGGTCACCGCCGATCCGGACCGCCTCAGAGAGCTGCTTTCGAACCTCTTTCGGAACAGCATCGAACACGGCGGCGATGACGTCACCGTCCACGTCGGTCCGCTGACGTTCCGTGACGGTTTTTACGTCTCCGACGACGGCCCCGGCATCCCCGAATCAGAACGCGATCGGATTTTCAATCGAGCCTACACGACCGCCGAGGAGGGAACCGGCTTCGGGCTGGCGATCGTCGAACGCATCGCGCAGGCGCACACGTGGACGATGGAGGTCACCGACAGCCGGGCGGGCGGGGCCCGATTCGAATTCGGAGACGGTCGTTGACATCGTTGCACGTGTGACCTATTATCAATGCAGATATCCGGAAAGATAGCTTTTTATTGTGGATTGGTAACATACCATAGGCTATGTCGGGGCAATACGAACTGAAAATAACGGACGAGCGGCGGCAGCGAGTGGATGGAACCCAGCTCACCGACGAACTTGGCATCGACGCGGGAGAGATAAACTGGCGGGAGGATTTCACCCGGTTCGACGAATCGGACAAACGGCGGCTCGAATCGATGTCCGAGACGTTCGAATCGATCGCCGACGATCTCGTCGAGGAGTTTTACGATCACCTGCAATCGTATTCGGGGTCGGTCGCGATCATGAACTCCTCTTCGAAACCGGTGGAGGCGCTCAAACGATCCCAGCAACAGTACCTGATGGATCTGGGCCGTGGTGAGTACGACGAGCAGTACTTCGATCGACGCGCGCGGATCGGTCAGATACACAACATGCTCGACCTGGGGCCGAAATACTACCTCGGCGCGTACACGATCTACTACGAGGGGATTTTGGGAGCGATCTCCGACGACGTGAAATCACAGCTCACCGAATCCGACGGACGAATCGAGCTGGCAGACGACGCGGACGTATCGGGCATGGACGCCGTCGAATACGTCCTCGATTCGGTCGCAGAACGGTCGCTGTCGGTCCTCAAGTTGCTCTCGCTCGACCAACAGGTCGCGATGGACACCTACATCCACACCTACAACAAACAGGTGCAGTCGGAACTGGACACCCAAAAGGAGGTCTCCGAAAAAATCAGAGCCTCCCTAGACGAACTTCAGGACGGGTGTGCAGGCGTTACAGAGGCAGCCCAACAGATCAGCACCATCGCGGTCGACCAGGCGGACGGCATGGAGGAGGTATCCGGGGAGGTCGCAAACCTCAGCGCGACGATCGAGGAGGTCGCCTCGACGGCCGAAGAGGTGAAATCGACGAGTCACAGCGCGTCGGAACTGGCAGCGGAGGGGCAAAACTCCGCGGGCAACGCGATCGACGCCATGGAGACGGTCGAACGCGCCGCCGAAGAGGTCGCAGACGACGTCGACCAGCTCCACGATCGAATCGAAAAGATCGACGAGATCACCGAAGTGATTAATCGAATCGCCGATCAGACGAACCTGCTCGCGCTGAACGCCTCGATCGAAGCCGCACGGGCAGGCGACGCTGGCGACGGGTTCGCCGTCGTCGCCGACGAGGTCAAACAGCTTGCGACCGAATCCCAAGAGCAGGCAAGCGAGATCGAACAGACGATCGACGAGATCCAAGAGAACACCCAGGAGACGGTCGCGAGCCTCGAGGAGACGACCGACGCGATCGACGTCGGCGGGGCAGAGGTCGAAGACGCCATGGAGCGACTCAACCAAATCGTCCAGGCGGTGAACGAGACGGTCCACGGTATCGAGGAGGTCGCGAACGCGACCGACGATCAGGCCGTGAGTGCCGAAGAAGTCGCAAGCCTCGTCGACAACGCGGCAGATCAGGCCCGGGAGGTCCGCGACGAGATCGACAACGTCGTCTCCGCCACCGAACAGCAGACCTCGCAGGCCACCGAGATCAACAACGAGGTCGAGCGACTCACCGAGAACGCGTGATCGATCCCGACGATCGACCGATCGCGACGTGCGGGGGTCGAAATACTGTGCGTTGAGTTTCGGTCGACAGGCGATCGCTACCGAACCGACGATTGATCGCTACTCCAGCAACCGCTCATCGCTACCCCAACAGCTCCACCAACAGCGCTTTCTGTGCGTGCAACCGGTTTTCTGCTTGGTCCCACACGATCGAGCGATCGCTCTCCAGCACCGCATCGGTTATCTCCTCGCCGCGATGTGCCGGCAGACAGTGCATCACCTTCGCGTCCGAGCCGGCCAACAACGACTCGTTTAGCTGAAAGCCCTCGAACGCGGCGAGTTTGTCGGCGCGTTGGTCTTCCTGTCCCATGCTCACCCACACGTCGGTGTAGACGACGTCTGCGTCGCCGACGATCGCTGCGGGGTCGGTCGTGACCGCCGGTTCGCCGCCGAGTTCGGCCGCCCGATCGAGCACCGCCTCGTCCATCGCGTACGCCGGTGGCGTGGCGACAGACAAATCGATCCCCGCCAGCGCGCAGCCGACCACGAACGACTGGCCGACGTTGTTCCCGTCGCCGATCCAGGCGACCGAAACGTCCTCCGAGAAGTGTTCGCTGATCGTTAACAGATCCGCGAGCGTCTGACACGGGTGGGCATCGTCGGTGAGTCCGTTGATGACGGGCACGGTGCTGTACTCGGCGATCGTCTCGATGTCCGAATGCGAAAACAGCCGCGCCATGATCCCGTCGACGTACCGCGAGGCGGCCCGGGCGGTGTCTTTCAACGGCTCGCCGTGTCCAAGCTGGATGTCCTCCGGACCGAGGAAGATCGCGTGCCCGCCAAGCTGGGTCATCCCCGTCTCGAAGGAGATCCGCGTCCGGGTGCTCGGTTTCTCAAAGAGCATCCCGAGCGTCTGCCGCGATAGCGTCGTCCCGTCGGCACCGGATTTCAGCGCCGCTGCCCGATCGAGAATCTTCGAAAGATCCGCCGGCGAGAGGTCGTCGATGTCGAGAAAGTGCTCCAGGTCGATTCCCGATCCGTCCGCGTCGGTCGCGTCCGAACTCATTGGCCGACCCCCATCCGGTCGCAGACGTCGATCAGCACGTCGATCGATCGATCGAACTCCGAAAGCAGGAGGTGTTCGTCGGGCGCGTGATCCAACGACGAGTTCCCGGGACCGTAAGTGACCATCGGACACTCCCACGTCGCCGCAAAGAGGTTCATGTCGCTCGTGCCGGTCTTCCTGAGCAACCGTACGTCCCCATCCTGCGTGCGGATCGCCACGCGGAACGCCCGCGCCAGCGGCGTCCGGGGATTCGTCATGACCGGCGGGATCGGCTCCTTCCAGTTGACCGTGCCCGTCTGTAACTGTGCGTCGGCCAGTTCGCGAACCTCGTCTGCGGTGCGCTCGGGGGGAACCCTGAGCTGGACGTCCACCGTCGCCTCCATCGAGAGTCCGTCCGCGGAGACGCCGCCGTCGAACCCGACGGGTTTGGTCGTCACCTGCTCGAAGACGGGGATCCACTCGTCGGGATCGAAGGCGGCCTCCACGCGGTTCCACCACTCGATCGCGTGCTGGATCGCGTTTGGCTCCGGACGGGAGGTGTGACCGGACTCGCTCGTGACGACGTACGTCCCCGCGAGGAACCCGCGGTAGCCGAGCGTGATCCCGTCCCACCCGGACGGCTCGCCGTTGATCACCGCGTCTGGTTCCGCCCGGGTGTCGACGACGTGGCGTGCGCCGCGGGAGTTCGTCTCCTCGCCCACGACGCCGATGAAAGACGCGCCCGTCTCGATCGCCGCGACCGCCATCGCAGCCAACGGGCCGGTCGCGTCGACGCTCCCGCGACCCCACAGCTGCGGCCCCTCCTCGCCGTCTTTGACCTCGACGGGGATCTCACCGGGGACGGTGTCGATGTGGGACGTGAGTAACACGCCGTCGTCGCCGGGTGCGTGGACGTTGCCGACCTCGTCGACGTATGCCTCCCGGTCGTTTGCCTCGAAGAAATCGACGAGGACGGCGGCCGCGTCGGCCTCCTGCCCGGACGGCGAGGGTGTCGCCACGAGGTCGTACAGGAGCCTGCGTGCTGTCGTGTCGATCGCCTCGGGAACGGTGTCGGTGTCGGTCGTCGATTCGTACGCCGCGCTCATGACAGCGCCTCCACGAGCGCGTCGGTGACCGCCTCGGCGTGTTCGGACTCGACGATCAACGGCGGAAGCAGTCGGACGACCGTTCTGCCCGCCGGCAACGCCAACACGCCGCTTTCGAGCGCGAGGTCGCGCAGGACGCGGTTCGCTCCGCGTTTGACCTCGACACCGATGAGCAACCCCGATCCGCGGACGTCCCGCACCGGGAGGTCGTGGTCGGCCACGGCAGCGTCGATCGAGTCGACGAGCGAGGCCCCGAGATCGCCGGCGTGCGACGGGAGGTCCTCTTGGACGATCGTTTCCAGCGTCGCGTTCGCCGCCGCACAGACGACCGGCCCGCCGGAGAACGTCGAGCCGTGGTCGCCGTGTTCGTCTGCGATCCAGTCCGCACAGAGGGTCGCACCGAGCGGCAGCCCGTTTGCGATCCCTTTCGCCGTGGTCAGCATGTCGGGGACGACGCCGGCCTGTTCGCACGCCCAAAGCGTGCCTGTCCGACCGATGCCGGTTTGGATCTCGTCGAACACCAGCGCCGCACCGGCGGCTGCGGTCAGCTCGCGTGCGGTTTCGAGATACTCGACGGTGGCGGGATGGACGCCGCCCTCACCCTGTACCGGTTCGAGGAACACCGCCGCCGTGTCCTCGTCGACGACTTCGGACAGCGCCTCGGCGTCCCCGTACTCGACGAACTCGACGTCGCCCGCCAGCGGCTCGTAGGGCGCTTTGTACGCTTGCTTCCAGGTCATCGCGAGCGCGCCCATCGTCCGCCCGTGGAACGCCCGTTTCGTCGCGACGATCTTCGAGTTGCCCGTCGCCGCGCGGGCGAACTTCATCGCCGCCTCGTTGGCCTCGGTGCCGGAGTTACACAGCCAGACGTTCCGTAGATCGCCCGGGGCGAGCCTCGCGAGTCGATCGTACAGTTCCGTGCGGACGTCGACCGGATACGACGCTTGTACGTACGTGAGCGTCTCCGCTTGCGTCTGGATCGCCTCCGTGACGACCGGATGGTTGTGTCCGAGCGGCGTCACCGCGTAGTTCGCCCCGAAATCGAGGTACTCGGTGCCCGACGTGTCGTACAGGTACGGCCCCTCGCCGGATTCGATCGTGATCGGCTTTTCGGAGAAGACGAAGCCGCTCATTCGTCCACCCCCGTCGTCGCAGCGTCGGCATCGTCGTCGACGATGGCACTCGCGGTGATCGTGGTTCCTGCCCCCTCGAGCGCGGCGACGATCGGATCGGAGACGTTCGCCGAGGAGACGGTGACGCGAACCGCCCCGCCCTCGATCGCCTCCCGCGCGGCCATGACCTTCTTCGTCATGAACCCGGCTGCGGCGGCTTCGACCGCGTCGAACGCCGCCGGTGTCGTCGCCGACTCGATCAAGGTGGCCGGATCGTCGGGGTCCGCGTAGATGCCAGCGACGTCAGTGAGCACGACGAGTTCGGCCCCGAGCGCGCCGGCGATCGCCGCGGCGGAGCGATCGGCATCGGCGTTGACCGCCGTGAAACCGCCGTCTTTCTCTTCGCCCAGCATGGGCACCGAGACGATCGGCGTGTACCCCGCCGTCAGGAGGGTCGAAAGGAGGTCGGCGTTGACGTCGGTGATCGTCCCGGAGTGATCGCCGCGTTTGATCTTCTTTTTTCCATTTTCGAGCACGCGGACGGCGGATTTCCGACGACCGGTCAACAGACCGCCGTCGACGCCCGAGAGCCCGAGCGCGTCGACCCCAGCGTTGCGGAACGCAGTGGTCAGTTCCGTGTTGAGTTTGCCGGCCATCACCATCGCAAAGACCTCCATCGTTTCCGCGTCGGTAAAGCGACCGGTCACGCCGCCGGGCGTCTCCACGTAGGTCGGGTCGATCCCCATCCGTTCGAGGGTCTCGTCGACCGCCGTCGAACCGCCGTGGACGACGACCACCTGCCGCCCGTCCGCGAGGAGATCGGCGACGTCACCGACAGCACCGGCCGGATCGACGGCCTTCGCGCCGCCGATTTTCACGACGATCGGCGGCTCGCCGCCGTCTGTCCGCAGGTGGTTCGCCGTGGCGGCGGCCTGTGCTTTCGTCCCATCAGCGTCGATGGGCTCGTCGTGTTCGGCGAGGCGATCCTCGCACGTCTCGGGTGTCGGTGTCATGGTCAGGTCAGGTCAGATCGGGTCAGATTCGGTCGTGTCGGATCAGGTCGGTCGTCTCGGGTCAGGTCAGTCGTGTCGGATCAGGTCGGTCGTCTCGGGTTAGGTCAGTCGTGTCGAATCAGTTCGATCGTGTTGCGTCAGGTTCGGTCGTCTCGAATCAGTTTGGTCGTGGCGGGTCAAGTTCGATCGTGTGGCGTCAGGTTCAGTCGTCTCGAATCAGTTTGGTCGTGGCGGGTCAGGTTCGATCGTCTCGAATCGGAGCATCGCGCGTTCGGTCACGCCGGATCAAACGGGTCGAAAAGTGGGTTCGGTCTGTATCACGGTGCCCCGATCGGGTGGAGACCGGTAAATTCCAGACCGGCGGTCTCCTCGAGTCCGAGCGCGACGTTCGCCGCGTGGACCGCCTGGCCGGCCGAGCCCTTCATCATGTTGTCGATCGCCGAGAAGACGACGATCCGTCCGTTCGAGGGGTCCAGTTCGAAGCCGACGTCGCCGTAGTTCGTCCCGGCGACCGCTTTCGGCTCGGGATACCGGTAGACGCCGCCACCACCGGAGACGAGCCGCATGAACGGTTCGTCCTCGTAGCTTCCGCGGTAGGCCTTCCAGAGGTCGCCCTTCGAGACGGGGTCGTTCGGGAAGACGTGGGCGGTTGCGGACACGCCGCGAATCATGTCGACCGCGTGTACGGTGAACGCGACCGAGACGCCGAGGAACTGTTCGATCTCGGCTTCGTGCCGGTGGCTGATCGGCGCGTAGGGGCGGACGATGCCCGATCGTTCGGGGTGGCTCGAGGCCGCCCCGCCGCCGGCACCGCCCTCCGAGGAGCCGACCTTCACGTCGACGACGATCCGTTCGTCGCCCTCGAGGAGCCCCGCGTCGAAAAGCGGTTTCAATCCCAGGATCGTCGCGGTGGCGTTACAGCCGCCGCCGGCGATCAACTCCGCGCCGGGCAACTGCTCTCGCGTCAGTTCCGGAAGCGCGTAGACGCTCTTTTCGAGGTACTCCGGGGCGGTGTGCCCGTCGTACCACTCGTCGTACTGCGCTTCGGTGTCCAACCGGAAGTCCGCAGACAGGTCCACGACCGTGTCGGCGTGCGCTGTGAACGTGTCGATGTGTTCCATGGAGACGCCGTGAGGCGTCGCCGCGAAGAGCACGTCGACCGACTGGAGATCCTCGGGGGAGGAAAATCGTAGATCGACGCCACGGAGGTTCGGATGGACCGAGCCGATCGTCTTGCGGTCGTACTGGCGGCTCGTCGCCTGGGCGATCTCGAAGTTCGGATGCCCTGCCAACAGCCTGAGCAGCTCGCCGCCGGTGAATCCCGACCCGCCGACAACGGTGGCGGTGAGCGGTTCGGCCCCGCTCATGCCGGCGGTGCCTCCGGGCTTTCGGTCTCGGATTCGGCTTTCGTTTCGAGCCAGTCGACGACCTTCGAGGGGACGTCGACGCCGGTGGCCTCGTTGAGCGCTTTGAACTCGACGGTGTGGTTGACCTCGTGGACAGTGTACTCGCCGCTTTCGGGCCCGCCCAACTCCATCAGGTCGACGCCGAGCAAGCCGTCACCGACCGCAGCGCTCGCTGTTTCGACCAGTTCGAGCGCCGTCTCGTCCAGCTGGAAGTCGGCCGTCTCGCCGCCTTTGGCGGCGTTCGTGAGCCAGTGGTCCGACGTACGCGTCATCGCGGCGATCGGCTCGCCGTCGGTCGCGAGGACGCGGATGTCGCGGCCGGGTTTCTCGACGAACTCCTGCACGTAGAACACCTTGTGCTCGTAGTGGCCGAGCGTCGCCTTGTGTTCGAGAATCGCCTCGGCGGCGGTGCGCGAGTCGATCTTCGCCATCAGCCGACCCCACGACCCGACGACGGGTTTCAACACACACGGGTAGCCGTACGATTCGATCGCTTCTAACGCCGCGTCGGTGGTGAACGCGACGGTCGTGTCGGGCGTCGGGACGCCCGCCTTCGCGAGCGCGAGGCTGTTTTTCGCCTTGTCGGCACAGACGGCCGCTGTCTCGGGACTGTTGATGACCGTCACGCCGTAGCTGTCGAGGAACTCGGTCGCATACAGCGATCGGCTGGTCGCCAGACACCGATCGATGACGAGATCGAGGTCGTCGATCGGTGCCGTCGTCCCGTCGAGGCTGAACTGCTCTTTGCGAACGTCGATCTTCTCGACGTCGTGACCGCGATCGCGCAGCTCCGAAAGCAACAGCTTCTCGTCGCGGCGGATGCGTGAATACAGTATTCCGACTTTCACGATCACTCACCCCAGTCCTCTTCGAGCTCGGGGGCTCGGTCGAGGACTGGTGGTTCGACGTCGATGACTTCAAGTTCAGCACCACAGGTGCCACAGTCGATGATCTCTCCGGCCTCAAGATCGTCGTGCAGGGACAGTTCGGCCCCGCACTCGACGCATTCTGCTTCTGTCATAGTGTACCTGACTCTACTGGGGTGGTATACATAAAAGCTTCGAACTTGTCAAGCTCCAAACAATAGGTAGAGCCCTAACTAACGGCGTTTTAGGGCGTTTCGACGGTTCGTGGAAATTCTCGGCTGAATTTCATGTTGGTGTATGTGTCCCCGGACGGGGACGGTGGCACCGGTCGCCCCTCGACGACCGGTCGCGGCGGTCGTCGAAACGGCGGTCCCAGTGGCACAGGTGCCACTGGTCGCGGTCGTCGCGGTCGCATGTCAGACATATTCATCGACCTCCGCGCGAAGTTCATCGGTGGCGTGTTCGAGGTGTTCGATCCGATCGGACAAGACGGTTTCGTCTGCAGCGACCACAGAGCGTGCGGCATCGATCGTCTCGGCGACCGCAGACGGGGCCGGGCCACCGGTCGAGTCTCGGCTCTCGACGCTCTGTGTCGGATCGAGCGCGGCGTGGACGGCCTCCGCTGTCACGTACTCGTATAGTGACTCGCCCAGTACGTCTGCAGCGGCCGCGTCAAGATTTGCGGCGCTCACCGCCGACTCGGCGGCTTGCGCGGCGTGTGCGACGACTTCGTGGGCGGTCCGAAACGGAAGTCCAGCCGCCGCAAGGAGGTCTGCGACCCCCGTCGCCGTCGAAAAGCCCGCCCCCGCCGCGTCAGCCAGGACCTGTTCGTTCCACGTGGCAGTCGAGACCGCCCCCGCGGCGATCGCGGTCGCCTCGGTGCACACGTCGATCGCCTCGAACGCGTGCGGATGCGCCCGCTGGAGGTCCCGGTTGTACGCCCGCGGGAGACCCTTGAGCGTGCTCAACAGCCCGGTCACCGCGCCGATCGCGTCGCCGGCCACCGCGCGCGTCAACTCGAGCGTGTCGGGGTTTTTCTTCTGGGGCATGATCGAGGAGGTCGACGAGTAGTCGTCGGAAAGCTCGAGAAAGCCCTCCTTCGAGAAGATGATGAGGTCCTCCGCCAGCCCCGAAAGCGTCGTCGCGTGGGTCGCAAGCGCCGCGGTCGCCTCCGCGAGGAAGTCCCGCGAGGAGGCGGCGTCCATCGAGTTTCCGAGTACGCCATCGAAACCGAGCAGTTCGGCCGTCCGTTCTCGATCGACGTCGAACGGCGTTCCGGCGAAGGCCGCCGCACCCAGCGGCGACCGGTTCGTCCGATCGTACGCGTCGAAAAGCCGTGCGGTGTCGCGAGCGATCGCCGCCTCGTACGACAGCAGGTAATGTGCTACCGTGATCGGCTGGGCCGGTTGCAGGTGGGTGTAGCCGGGCATGACCGTCTCGACGTGGTCGCTCGCCGTCTCAACGAGCGCCTCCCGCAGCGCGATCGTCGCCTCGATCGCAGAACGCAGGTCCTCCCGGAGGCGATAGCGGATGCACGCGGCCACCTCGTCGTTGCGACTCCGGGCGGTGTGCATCTTCCCGCCATCGGGGCCGACGATCGAGATGACGGCCGATTCGATCGCCTCGTGGACGTCCTCGCCGTCAGGGAGCGACGCGTGGCCGGCGGACTCGACGTCCGCAAGCGCCGCGAGGATCGCACCCGCCTCCTCGTCCTCGATGATGTCCTGTTCTGCGAGCATGATCGTGTGGGCGCGATCGACCGCGAGATCCGCCTCGAAGAGTCGCTCGTCGGCCGCAAGGCTCGACATGAACCCGCGAGCGGGGCCGCCGCTGAAGCGATCGCGGCGAATCACCGTCTCCTCGGAGGCGTCTTCTGTCATCGGATTATTCGACCGTTCCGCCGTCGGCTTTCAGTTTCGTGTCGTCTTCTGCGTCCTCCTCGTCGAGTTGGGATTCGCGAAGCGACGCCGTGACCTCGTTTGCCAGACGACTCTGGAACCCGTGGTACTTCGCAACTCCGGTCGCGTCCTCCTGTTCGATCCCGTCGACCGTCTCGGTGTTGAACGAGGCGGCCGATTCGGAGTACACGGCGTACTCGCTCTCTCGACCCACGACGCGGGCTTGTCCGCCCTGGAATTTGACCGTCACGGACCCGGTGACTTTCGTCTGGGTCTCCTCGATGAACGCTTCCAGCGCCTGTACGAGGGGTGCGTCGACGAGCCCCTCGTAGCCCTTCTGGGACCACTCGGCGTCGACGGTCCGCTTGAAGTCGCGCTCGTCTTTGGTGAGAACGAGCTGTTCGAGGCCCTCGTGGGCGTTGAGCAGCGTCGTCGCCGCGGGGTGTTCGTAGTTCTCGCGCACCTTCAGCCCGAGCATGCGATCTTCCATCATGTCGGTCCGTCCGACCCCGTAAGCGCCGGCGGTCTCGTTGAGCGTCTCGATCATCTCGACGGGATCGAGCTGTTCGCCGTCGATCGCGATCGGATAGCCGTTTTCGAACTCGATTTCGATCGTTTCGGTCTCGCCCGACGGCGCGGTCGTCCACTCGTAGATCTCCTCGGGAGGGACGTACGCTGGATTCTCGAGGTTGCCGCCCTCGATCGAGCGGCTCCAGATGTTGGTGTCGATCGACCAGACGCCCTCGTTGCCGCCCTGCACCGGGAGCTCTTTGTTTTCGGCGTACTCCAGTTCCCACTCGCGCGTGAGACCGAGTTCGCGAACCGGGGCGATCACGTCCAGATCGCTGGCGCGCCAGACCGTCTCAAACCGGAGCTGATCGTTCCCCTTGCCGGTACAGCCGTGGGCGATACCCGTACAGTCGTGTTCCTCGGCGACCTCGAGGATCGCCTTTGCGATCACCGGCCGGGCGAGCGCGGTACCGAGCGGGTACCCCTGGTAGTCGGCGTTCGCGCGGACGCCGTCGAGACAAAGCTGTGCGAACTCCGCTCGCGCGTCCACGACGTAGTGTTCGAGGTCCAACGCCTCGGCGGTTTCTGCGGCCTCGTCGAACTCTTCGGAGGGCTGACCGACGTCGACTGTGACACCGATCACCTCGTCGTAGCCGTACTCCTCTTCGAGGAGCGGAACGCATACTGTTGTGTCGAGTCCGCCACTGAACGCCAGTGCCACGCGCTGAGTCATTACTGGTGTTTCATAGCCTGTGGCTATTAAATTCGTCGTTTTGTTGTTTGGAATAAATTTGGAGACCCGTGGCTACGGGGGCGAAAACCGTTGGTTTTCGAAGAATCGATCGAGGACGACAGAGAGGATGTGTGTGAAGTTAGGCCCGAGGGGCCGGTCGTCGTCGTGGACCGACCGATCGCGGTCGGCCTCGCAGCGATCGGACCCGCCGCTCTCGGAGGAAGAGCGAGCCGTGAGGGCGAATCCGTGTCATTAGTTGGGTATGAAACCCCGATCTACTAAAGGATGTCGTGTGACGGGTGGTATTTCGGTGTGCGGACCGCGGCCGGACGGTCCCAGCGTCGGCTACAACCCGATCGAGATCGGATCGACTCCCGGATCGACGCCGCCGAACCACAACACGAACGCGATGGCGATCGCGGCCGCCGTCGGGATCGTGAGGTTGTCGTCGATGGCGACGCCGCCGACGATCGGCTTGACGCAGTCGGCGATCGTCCCGCCGAGTGCCCCCGCTGCGGCTGCGACGATCGCGATCGTCCCGCCGACGGCCCCGACGACGATCGGGGCGGCCAATCCGAAACAGACGACGAACATCGCCACCCAGACGCGGGCCGATTTGTGCTCGTGCGGCCCGTTCGATCCGAGCGCCCCGCTAATCGGGTCGCCAATCGTCAACATCAACATGCCGGGGATCGCGACCGTGGGCGTGAATACCAAGCCGACAGCGGACAGACCGACCATGTACAGCGCGTAGCCGGCGATCGAGTCGCGTTCGTACTCGCGGGTGAGCCGATCGTAGATTGCGTGATTCAATCCGACGACGAGCCGCAGGAACTCGAGGGCGAACACGATCGCCGTGACGAAACAAAGCAGGTACCGGACCTGCACCCACGTCGCGAGCCCGAGCAGGTACACCAGCGGAATGCCGACCCCGCTTGCGTGCACCGCCCGGCGACCGAGTTCGTGCGTCACGGTCGATCGCTCACGTCGTCTCGGTCGTCACGTCGGTCTCGACGTCGCCGTACTCCGACCGGAGGTCCCCGAAGGTCCGATCGGTCTCGGCGTCTACAAGCGCCGATAGCTCCGCGGCGAGCGCGTCGATCGGCACGCGGACCTGAATTGCCGAATCCCGTTCGCGGACCGTGACGGTGTCGGGGCCGTCGCCTTCGAGGCCGTCGCGATCGACCGTGAGACAGAAGGCGGTCCCGATCTCGTCCTGTCGTCGATACCGCCGGCCGATCGACCCCGAATCGTCGTAGGTGACGCTCAATCTCGCCTCCCGAAGGGTCCGGGCGACGTCACGGGCGAGACCGGTCAACTGGTCGTCAGAGACGAGCGGGAAGACGGCCACGTCGGTCGGCGCGACGCCGGGGGCGAGCGATAAGTAGGTACGTTCCTCGCCGTCGATCACATCCTCCGTGTAGCCGTGTTCCAGAAGGGTATACACCGTCCTGCCGATCCCGAACGACGGTTCGATGACGTGCGGAACGACGTGTTCGCCCGTCTCGGTTTGCGCCTCGATCGAGAAGTTCGCCACGTCGGTGTCGACGGTGTAGGATTCGCCGTCGACCTCGACCGTCACGTCGTCGGCGTCGAATGCGTCGGGATCGCGCTCGGCCACCGCCGAGAGCGCCTCCGAAATACCGGCGGCCGCGCCGCCGAACTGCGGGCCTAACTCGGACATGTCGGGGTCGACGACCGCCCGTTCGACGGTTCGTGGTTCGTCGTAGCGCTTGAAGACGGTGAACTGCTCTTCCGAGTGCGCCTGGTGTTTCGAGAGGTCGTAATCGCCCCGGTAGGCGAAGCCGGCGATCTCGATCCAGTTGCCCGATAGCTTCGCTTCCGCGTCCCAGCAATCCGACGCGTAGTGTGCCATCTCTCCGGAGCGGTGTTGGCGGAACCGAAACCGGTCCGCGTCGACGCCGATGCGCTCGTACCACTCCTGGGCGAGCCCGAGGTAGTACGCGACCCACGGCGAGGCGATCGTCCCGTCGTCGACGGCCTCGCCGATCGTCGTCTCGACGTACGCCTCGCCGTCGGACTCCTGCTGGGCGACTGGATACAGGGTGACCTCGACGTCCGCGACGACGTCCAGCGGCGGCTCGTCGTCCTCGGGATCGATGAACTGCTCTAACTCCGCCTGCGTGAACTCCCGAACGCGGATGATGCCGCGGCGCGGACTGATCTCGTTTCGGTACGCGGGGCCGATTTGCGTGACGCCGAAGGGGAGCTTCCCGCGGGCGTACTCTTTGAGCCTGGGGAACTCGACGAAGATCCCCTGTGCGGTTTCAGGCCGAAGGTAGCCGGGCTGGCCGGTTCCGGGACCGATCGACGTCTCGAACATGAGGTTGAACTCCTCGACCGGTTCGCCAGTCAGGTCGGCCCCGCAGGTCGGACACGCCAGCTCGTGGTCTCGGATGAGCGATTCGATCTCTTCTGGCGTCATGGCCTCGGCGTCCTCGATCGCGTCGACGGCGTCTTCGATGAGGTGATCCGCACGGTGGCTCTCCCCGCAGTCGGCGCACTCGATTAGCATGTCGTCGAAGGTATCGAGGTGGCCGGACGCCTCGAAGACGGCTTCGGGCATGATCGTCGGCGCTTCGATTTCGTCGTTGCCGAGCCGGACGGTAAACTGATCGCGCCAGGTGGATTCGACGTTCCGTTTCAGCGCCGCACCCTGTGGGCCGAACGTGTAAAACCCCGCGACGCCGCCGTAGACCTCGTTCGACCCGAAGAAGAACCCCCGGCGTTTCGAAAGCTCCAGGACGTCGCGTTGCACAGACATCTAGGCTGCCTCCAGGAGGTCGATGTCTCGTACGATCCCGACGAGTTCACCACCTGCGACGAGGGGGATCTGTTCGACGTCGTTCGAGATCATCTCCTGGGCGACCTCCTTTGCGGTTTTGCTCCGCGAGACGGTGACGACGTCCTCGCTCATGAAGACCGAGACCGCCTCGGCGGGGATCTCGACGTTTCGAGTGGGAAGATACCTGCCGCCGACGGCTTTGATCCCCTCCCAGGCCCACTCGGAGTCCTGTTCGGCGATCGAGTCGCCGGTGTCGTCCTCACCCTCGACGACGCGTGCGACCTCGAGGATGTCGACTTCCGTAACGATGCCGGCCATCTCCGCGTCGTCGTCGAGGACGATCGCGTACGGGACGTTCGCGTAGTAGATCTCCTGGCCGACGACCGGAAGCGGGGTCTCGATGTACGTCGAGTTGATGTCGGTGGTCGCCAGCGCTCCCGCCGTCGTTTCACCGTTGACGTTGCCGCGAGCGATCGCGCGCACGACGTCAGTGACGGTGACGATCCCGTCGAGCGTCGGAGCGGCTCCGTCGGACACGACCGGAACCCGGCGGGCACCCTCCGCGACCATCAGCTGTGCGGCATCGTGGATGGAAGCCGTCGGCGGGATCGTCGGCACGTCCCGCATCAAGAGAGCGAGTTGATCCTCGTCGGGGTATTCGATCAGATCGTCCCGCGAGACGAGTCCGCGGAAGACCTCGATTCCGTCCGTCTCTTTGACGACCGGGACGGACGAGAAGCCGTACTCTTGCAGATAGCTGAGAACGTCGTCACGAGTTCCCGGCAACGATACCGTCACCAGTTTTTCGCTCGTTGTCATCGCGTCGGCTACGTTCATATCCCTTGCTACCGTTGGCAAGCCTCTTGTATACTCCGAACCTGTCGCTTTCGGCGCGGTGAACGTGCACGATCGTGTCGTCGCGTTGTCCGAACGTGTCTATCACCTGACTGCCGTTTCGACGGTCTTAAATAGTGCAGAGTGTGACGTAGAACCATGCCATTGGAACCCACACAAGGTTCGGACGAAATGGAATCCGAGGTCATGGCCTCGGTAGACGCAGCCGACAGCCGTCCGAAACTTATTATCGCGGACGTATCCCGCGACGAAGCGTGGGTATCGGTTCAAACGGCTGATGCGCCAGTCCTGACTGAGTGGTGTTGACCGTCGAAGAGTCGACGCCAATACGGGCTTGAGAGTTCCTTTTCGATCGCCTACGGTACGGTCGTATAGCGCCCGATCGCTTACCTCCCAGAACGGGCGGTTCGATCCGCCCCCCGGACGAGCGACAGCAGCGTCCGCGTCGTCGGTACGTCGAGGCCGTAGTTGTCGGCTCGATCGGCGACGACGCCGCTTATCGCGTCGATCTCGGTTCGGCGGCCGGCTTCGACGTCCTGCAGCATGGACGATCGGTTCGCCGCCGTCGCGTCGATCACCGACTCGATCGCGTCGATGGCCTCCGAGTTCGAGAGGTCGACCCCCGAGGCCCTGGCGATCCGAGCGGTCTCTCTCGCCGCCGACAGCGCGACCGATCGGAGCGGTTCGGCCGCGAGGGCACCGTTTTCGACGCGGGCGAGCGCAGTCACCGGATTGATCCCGGCGTTGACCGCCAGCTTCACCCAGCGTCGCCGCGGCATGTCCGTCGCGACGAGCGTCTCGATCGACGCGTCCCGAAACGCCTTGCCGACGCGTTCTGCTCGCGGATCCGTCCCGCCCCCGTACGCGCCGAGAACGACGCGACCGATCCCGGTGCACTCGACGACGCCGGGGGCTGTGCGTCGAGCGCCGTACGTCGCAGTGCCCGAGAGAACAGTGGGCCGCAGACCGGCCGCCAGCCGTTCCTCGGTGAGTCCGTTCTGCAGCGAGAGGACGGCGTCGTAGGTACCCTCAGCGAGCGCGTCGATCGCCGCGTCCGTGTCGTAGGTTTTGACGGTCACGATCGCAACGTCCGCATCCAGTCCCCCAAGCTCCGTCGTCGCGTCCGGACGCGTCCGGTCGCAGATCGCGCCGCGAATCCGAAGGCCGTCGCGGTCGATCGCCCGCATGTGGGGGTCTCGGCCGACGAGCGTTACGTCGTGGACACGAGCCAGCAGCCCGCCGATGAGGCTGCCGAGGCTCCCCGCGCCGAAGACGACGATCTCCATGTCGATCGATCGACGGCCCGTCGTATCAATCCACCCGATTTTCGATCCCCATCGTGGTGGGATGGGAACCGCCGACAGAGTAATTGGCGTACTCGCGTATCGAGTACGTGATGACGATCGATTCCGATCGGCGAGTCGAACGGACGCTCCGAGTCGAGGGCGCGACGCCGCTGGAACTGCCTTGGGACGGTGACCCGTCGTCGATCGGGGTGTCGGTGCGGTCCGAGACGATCGGGGTCGAGTGTGCCTCCGGCGATTGGCTCGAGGACGACTGGACCGGCGTTCCCGTATTCGACCTCCTCGAACAGGCCGACGTGCCGCCCGAGACGACCCACGTGCAGTTCGAATCAGTCGACGGCGATCTGGCGTGCGTTCCCCTGGCGGATCTGGAGGGGGGACTCGTCGCCGTCGATGACGGGACGGAGGCGGCGGAGAACGCCCCGCGGTTCGTCTCGCCACACGTGCTCGGTCCGCGGACGGTCAAGAACCTGGTCTGTATGCGGCCGCTCGCGCTCGCTGCGGGCGACGACAGGGTCGAGTACGAGGCGCTGCCGATCGACGACTGACGACACAGCAAAGCGGACGGGGGAGTCGATCGACGACTGGCCGAACGCGATCGACGACCGCCAACACACCTACTGGCCGGAACGGGCAGGGAGCGCGTGGGCAACGTCTTCGAGCCACGACTGTCGATCCTCGGCGGCGATCGCCGCCCAGGCCGCGCCGCCCCCGGCGGCCCCCGGATAGAAATGGCGCGC
>JBNJFV010000002.1:39807-44321 GCA_051747145.1 Halobacteriota archaeon | reverse complement strand
GTAGCCGATGTCGCCGATCATGAAGCCGAACATGAGCGGGAACGTCAGGAAGACGAGGATCGTCGGATCGAACTCCCTGTACTTCGGTCGGCTCACCGCTTCGGTCAACAGCTTGAACGACTCGGCCCCTTTCGGCGCTTTCTGGATGACAGGCGGGGTGTCGGCCGTCGCCGCGTGTCCGCCGTCAGTCGCGACTGCCTCGCCGCCGTCTGCGACGTGTTCGGTGTGTTTGTGGGTGCCGTCGGAGCCGAAGCTTGCCACCTCCAACTCCTCGACGAGTACGCTGTCGCCGATCTCGCGTTCGAGCGCCCGTTCGAGTTCGTCGAACCGTTTCGTCGGGATCCACCCCTCGGCGATGAACGCGTTCTCCGTCGTCGCGAACGACAGCGGAGCTTCCTTCTTTTGCGCCTCGATGCTCAGTTCCTCCTCGACGGCCAGCAGGAAGTCGGCCTCCTCGATCCGGACCTCCTGCATTTCGCTTTCGACGGTATTTCGTTGCGATTCGAGGGTTCGTTTCCGCTTTTCGAGCCCTCGTACGTACGCCGTCGGGCTCTCGTCCGCGTCGGGTATCTCGTAGGAGGTAAAATCGACGCCAACGAGCGCCTCCGCGAGGACGTCCGTCTCGTCTCCTTCGGGGGCGGCGAAGATGGCGATCGTGCGCCCCTCCTCGAACAGTTCGTAGGTGTCGATCGAATCGGCCGCTTCGAGCGACGCCTCGACGTCCGCTCGTTTGCCCCGTCCGACCGCGACGTCCAGCGCGTCGTAGCCGCTCAACAGGTCGAGGTCGATCCCGAGTTCGGCGAACGGTTGGACGGCCTCGATCTTCTCTTCGATCTCGCGAATCTCCGCGGTGAGTTCGGTGTGTCGATCGTCGAGGTCGTTTACGCGCGTTCGAACCCGCTCGAGTTCGTCCTGTACGTCCTCGTCGTCGATCGCGTACCGACCGCTCACGTCCTCTTCGTCGACGTCGAGGATGCTTTCGAGCGATCGGATCGTCACGAGCCGATCTGCGGTCTCGTCTGCGCCCTCCAAGGAATCCCCGGGCTCGAACCCGTCCCACGACGCGTCGTAGTCGCGGATGTGCACGAGGTTCAACCCGTGGACGATCCCGATGACGTCCTCTAGGACCCTGCTGGAGCCCGTCACCGAGATCTTGCTCATCTGTTCTGGTCTGAGTACACTCATCGGTTATCGTTCGTCGCGTACCCGCGATTCGAACCGTTCGAGCGCGAACTCGACGGCGTCGTCGATGCGGCCTTTCGCTTCGGCTTCGAGGGCCTTTCGATCGGCCTCCCCCTGTTCGAGGAGTTCCTGCTTCCGCGCTTCGATCTCCTCTCGAGCCTCCGCGAGACGATCCGCTTGGAGTTCGTCGGCCTCCTGTTCGGCGGCCGCACGGATCTCGTCGCTTTCCCGCCGGGCCTCGGCGATACGTTCCTCGCGGTCGGACTCCGCCGCCGCGATGATGTCTTCGGCCTCCTGTTCGGCCGATTTAATCCGTTCGAGAACCTCTGGTCTCGCCATACTCTTTGATCGCTTCGAAATTGTACGACCGGCGTATAAGGTGTTTGCGGAACTGTTCGACTGTCCGGGTCGGTAACCGTCCGGATTACGAGGGGAAAACCGCACTGTTATAGTCGACGCCCCGAAACGTTCATCGATAATGGGTATTCTGGAGGACAAAGCCCGCGCGCGGCTGTTCTACAAGTATCTCTCGAAGGTGTACGATACGATCAATCCGCTCATCTGGAACGAGGAGATGCGCGATGAGGCGCTCGAACTCCTCGACATCCAACCGACCGATCGAGTTCTCGACGTCGGCTGCGGGACCGGGTTCGCGACCGAGGGGTTGTTGGGCTACTCAGGGGACGTCCACGGGCTCGACCAGAGCATCCACCAGATGCAGAAAGCGTTCGCGAAGTTCGGTCCGGACGCCCCCGTACGGTTTTATCGCGGGGACGCAGAACGGCTCCCGTTCGCGGACGACACCTTCGACGTCGTCTGGTCGTCGGGATCGATCGAATACTGGCCGAACCCCGTCGACGCGCTCGTCGAGTTCCGCCGGGTCGTCAAACCCGGACACAACGTCCTCGTCGTCGGTCCGGACTACCCGAAGACGGCTGCGATGCAGGCGGTCGCCGACTCGATCATGCTCTTTTACGACGCCGAGGAGGCCGATCGGATGTTCGAGGCGGCCGGTTTCGTCGACATCGAACACCACATCCAACAGGCGTATCCCGGGAGTCCGAAGGCGATCACGACGATCGCGAAAGCGCCCGACGAGTGACCGATCGCTCGGCGAGTGACCGATCGACCGACTTCTATGCGATCGACCGACTTCTGTGCAATCGACCGACTTCTATGCGATCGACCGACTTCTGTGCAATCGACCGACTTCTATGCGATCGGCCGCTCTGACACCGACGAGTATTCCGACTACGTGACTGCTTCGACCGTGGCCACGTGTCGCCCGTCGACAGCTACCTCGACGACGATCCTCGACCCAGGTTCCGGTAGTGGGTCGTTCGTCGAGGCGATCGACAGCGACGTCGACTCTCCGACCTCCCACGTCGACGTCCCCGCGCTGTTGAACGCGCCGACTGGTCCCGGTTCGAAGCCGACGATAGAGAAGAACGGGACCGATGGTTGGTGCCGAAGTGCGCTCCCGTCGACGCGGATGGCGAGGTTGAGGTCACGAACGTCGATCGGCTCCGAGCCGTTGTTCGTAAACACGAGCCGGGTGCCGTCGACTGTCAGATCGATCGGCTGGCGTTGAGCCGCCTCGTCGATCGGAACCGTCTCGGGCATCGATTCGGAGAGTTCGACCGCCAACAGCCCGAGCGTACCGGCGGTCAACACGACGATACCGACCAGTACGACGGTGCCGAGAACCGGGGCGATCGCGCGGGACATGCGTCCCGATCGCCCCGTAATCGGACAAAAACGTGTTGCGACCCGCCGTTGCGATCGTCTCGCGGCGGGGGCTATCGCGACCCGGCGAGCGGTCGCGGTTCCAGCGACTCGAGTTCGACGAACGCCGTGTTCGTCCCACGAATCACCGACACTGTGTACGAACCGCGTGGTTCGAGCGCGTGAAGGGTTCCATCGGCGTCGGTCTCGCCGACGACGACGCTCTCTTCGGCTCCCTGGCCGACGGTGACGATCGCGCCCTCGATCGGCACACCGGTCGTTTGTTCGACCACTGTCACCTCGACGGGGCCACCGGCGGACGTCTGCCGGACGGTGACGTTCAGCCCGCTTTGGACCCGTGCGGTATCGGTGGTCGCCACGATCGAGTCGACCTGTTCGGTCCGGTGTTCTTTGAACACCTCCTCTGTGGCACCGTCGACGAACGCGACCATTTCGCTGCCGGCTCCGTCCAGTTCGTCGCTTTCGTCGTAACTGATCCGAACTCTGACGACCGAGTTCGACCCGTCGACGCGGACGGTGCTGCTTCGGTTCCAGATCTCGGGGTACTCGCGTTCGACGATCGCCTCCGCCGCCTCTAGATCGATCGACCCGCCGCTGCTGTCGCGTCGATCCATCCTGAGTACCTCCCGGACGTACGTATCCTCGTCGAGTGCAGTCAGCACAACCCCGTTGTCACCGGTTTCCAAGAAGAGTCGATCTGGCTCCTCCTCGCCGCGGATCACCGCGGCAGCGTACTGGCGCACCGGTCCGGAGAACTGCTGTAAATTCGATTCGATCGCCTGCCGTCTGTTGGTGTCGATCGTGTATCCGGCGTCGGCGGCACCGGCGGTCAGGACGTCCAGTCGGTGTTGTAACGCCGCAGCATCCCGGTGTATCGAGACGAGTTCGACGACGAACTCGTGGCTCGTTAGCTCGTCGTTCCCGTACCGCTGGATGACCGTCTCTTGTCGTTCTTCGAGCGTCACTATCTGCTGTTCGATCGTGTTTAGCTCGCCGAGTACGCGACGTTGCCGCTCTCCCGCGGTTTCGGCCGACGCGAGCCGCCGTTCGATCGTCTCGAGAGCCAGTCGGGTGGACGTCGAATCGACGTCCCCGGCGATCGCTGGCCCGAGGTCAGCGTGCTCGCGCGCTACCGCCGATCGGGTGACGTTCTCGGGGTCGATAGCGAGCGTTCGCGTTCGTGATGCGTCGTCGGCTGGTTCTACCAGATACTGGTCAGTTGGTATCGCCGTTCTCGTCGAGTCTGTCTCGGCACCCCCGAGCTCGGTATGGGTGACAGAGAGCGCGTCTCGGGGTGAATCGGTCCCAACGTGGCGGTCGTCCGTGAGTCCGGCGGCGACAACGCCGGTTCCGACCGTTGCGACGACGAGGAGGGCGGCGATCGCAAGCGGGAGATATTTCATCTATTTTGGTCGTTGTAGAGGAACTACTAAAAACTCATCTACCTCGATTCGCGCGGTTCCCTCGATCGATTTGTGGGGGCATCCCGATCGATTTGTGGGTGTATCCCGATCGGTTCGGGCGGGTCAACCGCCACAATTCGCCTGAACGGATCGAAATTGCGGGCGATCGATCAGTTTCAATTC
>JBNJFV010000002.1:29770-39707 GCA_051747145.1 Halobacteriota archaeon | reverse complement strand
CGATCGATTTGTGGGTGTATCCCGATCGGTTCGGGCGGGTCAACCGCCACAATTCGCCTGAACGGATCGAAATTGCGGGCGATCGATCAGTTTCAATTCACCCGATCGAACGGGAAATCCGTGAGATAGAAAGCGTTTTGCCGGGCGAATGTGAGTTGCGAGACATGCGGTGTCTTCCCTGCATCATCGCCCTCCTTGCGCTTTTCGCCCTCTCTGGGGGCGTCGTGGCCCTCGATGCGTCACCGGCCTCTCAGGTGGCCGATTCGGCGTCCGTCGAGGCGATCGGCCCCTCCGAGGACGCCGTCGGATCGCTGTTGGCTACCGATGGATCCTCCGAGACCGAACTGACGATTCAACTGGAGCCAGACCGAAACGCGACGTGGACTGTCACCGTTACGTACGACCTCGATACGGAACACGAGGTGGCCGCCTTCGAGGATGTCGCGGCCGCCTTCGAGGCCGGTGATCCCGACGTCGGTCCGCAGGTGTCGGTCTTCGAAAACTTCGCGGCGCTTGCGAGCGAACAGACCGGCCGTGAGATGACGATCGAATCGATCTCCCGTTCCTCGTCGGTAAACGGGACGGAGGGGTCGCTTACGCTCACGTTCGTGTGGACCGACTTCCTCGACGCGGCGGACGATCGGCTCTTGCTGGACGACGTCTTCGAACTGGGCGAGGACGATCGGTGGCTCCGATCGCTCGGCGACAATCAACGGCTGCGGATTCACGCCCCCGAGGGCTACTCGATCGTCCGTTCGACCGTCTCCTTCGAGGAGAAGACCGTCGTTCAGGAGGGACCATACCGGTTCGACCGGGAGGACCACATCTCGATGGCGTTCGAACCGGAGACGGGAGCGCCGACCGAACCTCCCGTCTCAACTCCGAATTCGAGTGTATTCGACTCGTGGGGACTGGTGTTTTTCGGCGTCGTGATCGCGGTGTCGATCGTCTCGGGAGCGTTGCTGCTCCGTCGTCGAGGGACGTCGCTTTCGACGCTGACCGGGGAGGAGCGGCCGGACCGTTCGAATTCGTCGCCTCCCGCGGATTCCGAGGCTGGATCGTCCACCGGCGTCGACGAGGTGGCGTCGAACCCCGACGCCGATCGAACCGACCCCGACGCCGATCGAACCGACCCCGACGCCGATCGACCGGATCCCGCCGACCCCGGAGCGGAGGACCTTTCGTTGCTGTCGGACGAAGAGCGGGTCGAACGGATGCTCGAGGCGGCAGGTGGTCGGATGCGTCAGGCGGCGATCGTCTCCGAAACCGGGTGGTCTGACGCGAAAGTCTCCCAGCTTCTCTCTTCGATGGCCGAGGCGGGTCGCGTCGAGAAGCTTCGATTGGGCCGTGAGAACCTGATCTCGCTGCCGGACGAATCGCCGGCGTCGGACCTCGATGGGCGACACGACGCGGATGAATCGTCCGATAGCGAATCTACGTAATCCGGTACGGACGTCGATCTCGGTTTGGGTACAGACGTCGACCATCGCTTTCACCGTGAGAGCGTTCACCGTCAGAAAACCGATCGAACGTGGACCCCGGTTCCGAAACTGTTTACAGCGCCCGGAGTAATTCGTCGATGATGAAGGTTCTCGTCACCGTCAAGGAGGTAGCCGAAGTCGAAGACGACTTCGAGCTGGATGGGACCGCGATCGACGAGCGGTACCTCGAGTACGATCTCAACGAGTGGGACGATTACGCGATCGAGGCCGGCGTCCGACTCGCAGAAGCGAACGACGACGTCGAGGTCGTTTCGGTCTCGATCGGCCCCGAACGGAGCGAGGAGACGATCCGGATGGCGCTTGCGAAGGGGGTCGATCGGGCGATTCGGGTCTGGGACGAAGCGATCGAGGGTGTCGATCTGCTCGACGTGGCAACGAAGACGGCTATCTTCGACGCCGTCGTCGAGGCGGAAGCCCCCGACCTCGTTCTGACGGGCGTGCAGGCACACGACGACTCATTCGGCGCGACCGGGGTGTCGATCGCCAGCGAGTGCGGCTACGAGTGGTCGGCCGTCGTCAACGCGCTCGACCTCGATGTCGAGGCGGGCCTCGCCCACGTCCGCCGGGAACTGGAAGGGGGGGTCGAGGAAGTAACCGACGTCGAGCTACCCGCGGTTCTTACGATCCAGACGGGTATCAACGAGCCCCGGTACGCGAGCCTCCGGGGGATCCGCATGGCCCAACGCAAGGAGATCGACGTGCAATCACTCTCGGACCTCGGGCTGGAGGAGTCGACCGTCGAGAGCCCGATCGAACTCACCGGCATGTACGAACCAGAAAGCGAATCGAACGTGGAGATCTTCGAAGGTGACGCCGATTCGACCGCCGCGAGTCTTGCGAACGTCCTCCGCGAGAAGGGGGTGGGTGCCGAATGAGCGCCGTGCTCGCGATCGTCGACCACCGGCGGGGCGAACTCCGCGAAGTGAGCTACGAACTCCTCGCTGCGGGTCGCGCGCTCGCAGACGACCTTGACGGGTCGCTCGCCGTGGCGGTGATCTCCGGGGACGTCGATCGGTTCGCGGACGACCTCAATCGGGAGGGCGTCGACGAGATCTACACCGTCGATCACGGCGAGGAGTTCAACCACGGCGTCTACACGCAGTCGATCACGGCGCTGTTCGACGACCTGGAACCGACGGCGATCATCATGCCGAACAGCGTCAACGGGCTGGATTACGCGCCCGCAGTCGCCAACGAACAGTCCCTGCCGCTCGTCACCGACGCCGTCGCCCTCGATTACGACGACGGCCTCACCGTCACCCGCGAGATGTACGGGTCGAAGGTGGAAACGACTCTCACCGTCTCCGAAGCGCCCTTCGCCGTGACGATTCGCGGCGGCGAGTGGCCGAAGGCGGAGGGCAACGGCGACGCGGCGATCGAGTCGTTCGACGTCGACATCGACGAATCGAAGATTCGAGCGACCATCACCGGCTTCGAGGAAGTCGCCGGCGGCGACGTCGACATCTCGGATGCGGACGTCCTCGTCTCGGTGGGTCGGGGGATCGAAGAGGAGGAGAACCTCGAACTCGTCGAGGAACTGGCCGACGCGCTCGGGGCGACGCTTTCCTCCTCGCGGCCGATCGTCGACAACGGCTGGCTGCCGAAAAACAGGCAGGTCGGCCAATCCGGGAAAGTCGTGACCCCGGAGGTGTACCTCGCCGTGGGGATCTCCGGGGCCGTCCAGCACGTCGCCGGTATGAAGGGCTCGGAGACGATCGTGGCGATCAACACCGACCCCAACGCGCCGATCTTCGACATCGCCGATTACGGAATTGTCGGCGATCTCTTCGACGTGGTCCCCGAACTGATCGAGGAGTTTTCCGACTGAACGGGTTCCGACACGTACTTTGGGAGCCGATCGCCTAGTACTGTTCGATGGAGTATCTGGAGTGTCGAGTCGCGATGGTGAACGATCGCCTGCGGTCGGTGATCGACGCCGTCGAGCCCGACGAACTCTCCGAGGAGCTCGGACACGTGGTACTCGCCGGTGGCAAACGTGTCCGACCTGCCGTGACGATCCTCGCCTGCGAAGCGCTGGGCGGGGACCCCGAGGACGCGGTCGATTTTGCGGTCGGTATCGAACTCGTACACAACGCGTCGCTCGTCATCGACGACATCATCGATCGATCGACGGTCCGTCGAGGGACCCCGAGCGCGTGGGCAGCGTACGGCTACGGGCCGGCGATCATCGCGAGCGACGGCCTGCTCGGGGAGGCGTTTTCGCTGTTTTCGGCGAACGAACAGGCGATGCAGATCGTTGCCGAGTCGATGGTCGAACTCGGCGAGGGAGAAGCCACCGAACTCGTCTCCCGACCAACGACCGAGGACGAGTACATGACGTTGGCCCGCCGGAAGACCGGGGCGTTGTTCCGTGCGGCGGCCGAACTCGGCGCGGTCGCCGGCGGCGCGGATCCGTTCACGATCGAGGCGTTCGGCGAGTACGCAGAACGCGTCGGCATCGCCTTTCAGATCCGCGACGACGTCCTCGACGCGACCGCAGACGCGAGGGACCTCGGGAAACCGACGGGTCAAGACGAGGTCATGGATCGCCCCTCGCTCGTCCAGATCACCGACCTTTCGGCCGCCGAGGCGAACGGGCGGGCGAAAGCACAGTCTCGAAAGGCGTTGTCCGCCCTCGAAACTGCGCAACTGTCGGATTCGGACGCGCGCGGATATCTCCGCGATCTCGCGGAGTTCGTCGTCGTCCGCGAACGCTGAGCCGCTGTACTCGACTCGGCTTTTGGGTGTTCGATTCGTTCTGTAACGCGCACGTCAAGCATTCTCATTGTCGGGTTCGATCGGTATCGGCTGACAATCGCACGTTCGTGTACATACACGTTTCTGGGTACACAGGTCGATTTTCTATATCGAAGTGTTCATGCTTGCGTAATCCACAGATCTACGGTATGAACCGAGCAGAGAAGGCCGCCCTCCAGCTGCAGGCAGTCGCCGTGTTGCGAATGTTGAAAGAGACGCGAACGTACGACGAACTGTCGGTCGTGACCGGGCTCCCTGCGGGCGATTTGAACCGGTACGTAAACGGCCACGTCCTGCCGGGATCCGATCGGGCACGGGAGGTCGTAAACGGGGTCGGACACGACGCGCTCGCGACGGAACTGGACGCACGCATCCAGTTCGACGACGAGGGATACGTCGACAACACCGGTGTCGTCTTCGATCAGTCGTTTCTCGACCTCGTCGCCCCGGTCGCCGCAAACAGCTTCGAGTTCGATCGTCCGGACGTGGTCCTCACTGCGGCGACCGACGGGATCACCCTTGGTGCGGCCATGGCGAGCTACTTCGACGCAACTGTCGCGTACGCGAAAAAGTCGAAAGAGACCGCAGTCGAGGAGTTCATCGAAGCGCGACAGCGGCTCGCGTCCGGGATCGAACTGACCTACTATTTACCTGCACGAGCCCTGTCGGCTGGCGATTCGGTTCTCGTCGTCGACGACCTGATCCGATCGGGCGAGACGCAGGAACTGTTGGTCGATATCGCGGCGCAGGCGGACGCCCACGTCGTCGGCGTGTTCACGCTCATCGCCGTCGGCGACAAGGGCATGTCTCGGGCTCGCGAACTGACCGACGCCCCCGTGGGATCGCTCGCGCAGTTCGACTGATCCGTCTGCTGCGTCCCGATCGACTCGCTCGCTACATCTGGCAGTCTCAAATTCGGGCATGCACGGTTACACATGTGTGCACGAATTTGTACATATCTATGGAAACGATTAAATATTTGTCGTAATATATGCTGGAACGTGCACCAATGGGCCTAAACGACTTCTTCGAACTCGACGAACACGACACTGACGTGCGCACGGAGGCGCTCGCCGGCGTAACGACGTTCCTCGCAATGGCGTACATCATCGTGGTGAACCCGTTCATTCTGGCGGAAGCCATCGAAATCCCCGGCTACGACTTCGGGCAGGTCGTCCAGATGATCGCCATCGCGACGATCCTCTCGTCTGTGATCGCCACGGTAATCATGGCGCTGTACGCGAACCGACCGTTCGGACTCGCCCCCGGGATGGGGTTGAACGCCTTCTTCGCGTTCACCGTCGTCATCGGGCTGGGAATCCCCTGGCAGACCGCGCTCGCTGCGGTCTTCGTCGAGGGTGTTCTTTTCATCCTGCTCACGGCGATCGGGGCCCGAAAATACGTCATCAACCTCTTTCCCGCCCCGGTCAAGTTCGCCGTCGGGGCCGGTATCGGCGTCTTCTTGCTCTTTATCGGTCTGCAGGAACTCGGCATCGTCGTCGATGATCCAGCGACGCTCGTTACTCTCGGTTCGATCGGCGCGAACCCCGCCGCGATGGTCGGCCTCGCGGGGTTAACGCTCACGCTGATTCTGTGGGCCCGCGGCGTCACCGGATCGATCATCATCGGCATCCTGACCACGGCGATCGCCGGCTGGGTTCTGGCCGTGACGAACCTCGTCGCGCCCGAATCGCTCGTCGATCCGGGTCTCTACGGGACGTTCCAGGCCGAAGGAGTTCTCGGCGGGCTCTTTGCGCTCGTCACCGGGATTCAATACGACATCACGCCGCTTGCCGGCGAGTTCGTCGCCGGCTTCGCTGACATCGATCCGCTCACCTTCGGGTTCGTGATGCTCACCTTCCTGTTCGTCGACTTTTTCGACACCGCCGGGACGCTCATCGGCGTCTCGCAGTTCGGCGGCTTCCTCGACGAAGACGGCGAACTCCCCGAGATGGAAAAGCCGTTGATGGCCGACGCGATCGGTACGACGGCCGGTGCGATCCTCGGCACCTCGACGGTGACGACGTACATCGAATCTTCGACCGGTATCGAGGCCGGCGGACGAACCGGGCTCACGGCGCTCGTCGTCGCCGGGCTGTTTTTGCTTTCGGTCCCGTTCGTCGCGCTCGCGCCCGTGATCCCGTCGTACGCCTCATTCCTGGCGCTCGTCGTCGTCGGGATCATCATGTTCAAAGGCGTCGTCGACATCGACTGGAGCCATCCCGCGTGGGCGATCTCCGGGGCGCTCACGATCACCGTGATGCCGCTTACGTATTCGATCGCAGACGGGCTGGCGGCCGGGATCGTCAGTTACCCGATCGTCAAAGCAGCCATGGGTGAAGCCGACGACGTCGGCCTCGGCCAGTGGATTCTCGCCGGTACGCTCGTCGTGTACTTCTACGTCCAGACGAGCGGAATGTTGCTTTGAGCCGATCGCGTTCAGCTTTCGGTGAGTAAATCTCGATTTGGATTCGTTTGGCTGTGTGTTGCGCACGCACGTGACCACTGGATTCATCCCGGCGGAGCCAGTACACGCGAGCAATGTCGAAGCTGGTCGTATACGAAGTCCCGGGCTGTCCGTTCTGTGCGAAAGTCACCTCGAAACTCGATGCACTCGGGGTCGCCTACGAGACGAAAACCGTTCCCCGATCGCGTCGCGATCGGACCGAAGTGAAAGAAATAAGCGGCCAAACCGGCGTTCCGGTGCTCGTAGACGACGCCCACGGCGTGGAGGGGATGGCAGAAAGCAGCGACATCGTGGCGTATCTGGAGGCGACCTACGGAGACGACGCCTGAGCGAAATTCAGATTCGTCTCCGTACCTGCCGACGTGGCGATCTCGGTTCGGGGCGTTGAGTCATCGGATCGAGGCGTCGAGGTAGGATTCGAGGCGTCGAGACTTCGACACGCTGCGTCGAGACTTCGACACGCCGCGTCGAGTTACGATTCGCCCGGTTCGGCCGTCCGATCGCGGATCAACTCGCGGATCGTGTCCGGATCGTCGATCGCAGCCAGCTCCTCACAGGAGACGATCGCGGTCCCCTCGACGGACTCGCGCTTCGATCGCTCTTTCGTGAAGTACACCGACCTGGTCTGGGTCACCCGACCGATCGAGGACATGATCCGCGCGCGCTTTTCGGCGCTCTTCGTGAACGAAGAGTGGCCGGTGAGTACGTTGCTCTCGGTGCGATCGCTGTCCTCGCTGACCGCCTTGAACGGCGATCTGAGTGTTGGGTGGACGTCGAACCCCGCCCGCGTCAAGACCGTGATGACATGTTCGTCGTCCGGGTCGACGTCGGGATCGGCGGGCGTCGGATCGGCCTCCCGAACGTCTTCGGCCCCGTCGAGGACGGAGACGGGGTTCGAAAACGGCTGATCGAACAGCTCCTCCAGCTCGATCGCCACCTCGATCGAGGCGTTCATCCCGTCTTCGTACTTCGAGACGGTCCGCCTGGAGACGCCCAGCTCGCTTGCAAGTCGGCCGAGGCTCCAGCCGCGCTGTTCGCGCTCGTCGCTGAGCAGGTCTCCGTCGATGCTCACGTACAGGCCGCCCGGGGCCGCGTAGATGAGTGGGGGCACCTCCTCGACGAACAGGTCGAACGCCGTTTCGGGATGAAACACCGGCACGCCGTGTCGAAAGTAGACGACGCCCGGTTTGAGTTCCTGATCGCGCGTCCGGAGGCCGATTACAAGCGGTGTCGCCGACAGGTAGTCGCCGAGCCGTCTGAGCTCCGCCCCAGTTTCGGCGTTGAGGGCGTCGATATTGCCGAGGATCTTCAACAACACGAGATCCTCCCCGCGCCTCGCCGCGAGGTCGAAGCTCTTCGGACGGACGGCGCACCGCTCGCTCACGAGGAACTCAGCGTCCTCGAGCATCGCGGCGACGTTTCCGACCAGAGCTGACCGTGACATACGCGTATGTAGGCGACTCCGAACATATATGCGTTGTGTCGATCGCGTCGGTACATACCGCCGCCCTCGTGCGATCGACGTCCAAACGCATCACGACCCGAAAGGCGCTTTTCACCTCGCACGTAACAGTTCGTATGACGATCGTCGGCCTCGACGACACCGACTCCCGCGAACGCGGCATGTGCACGACGTACCTCCTCACGCGGCTCGCAGAGACGATCGAGGCCGAGGGCGGCACCGTCTCCGATCGCCGACTGGTTCGGCTCAACCCAGCGGTGAAACACAAGACTCGCGGAAACGCTGCGCTGGCGCTCGAGACCGACCTTTCGGTCGATCGAGCGTTCGAGTTGGCCGTCTCGGAGATCGAGACCACGGCGATCGACGCCGATCCCCGGACGAGTCCGGGACTCGTCGTCGCACCCGGTACCGTCGCGGACGTCCCCCCCGCAGTGTCGACCTTCGCGGCCCGAGCGCTCGGGGAGATTCACACGCTGTCGGCGGCGATCGATCTCGCCGACCGGGTTGGCTACCGTCATCGTGGGTGGGCGGCGGCGGGCTGTGACACGGTCGGTCGCGGCCGCATCGGAGCGCTCGCGGCGATCGGTGCCGGAGCCGCCTTCGACGAGTGGACGTACGAACACATCTCCTACCGGGCGTTCGATCGCTGTGGAACGCCCCGCTGTGTCGACATCGACTCGGTGTTCGCCGCCGCCGACTGGGGGTATCCGATCGCGTGGGACACGGTCGATCGCGGCGAGGGGCAGGCCGTCTGCGTGCCGAACGCGCCGGGGCCGATCCTCCACGGAATCCGCGGCGACGACCCCGACGTGTGCCGGGCGGTCGCAGCGCGGATCGAAAGCGAACGCGTCGATCGGGCGACGACGTTCGTGACGAACCAGGGGACGGACGCACACCTCGAATCGGGCTCGATCGGGTCGCTCCGATCCGGTCGTGGCTACCGCGTCGACGGGGTCGTCGCGACGCCCGTCGAGACGAGACGCGGCGGCCACGTCTTTTTCGAGATCGAGGCCCCCGACACGGCGTCGGGGTCTCGAGAGATAACCTCGTCGGATCGAGAACTCGCATCGACAGATCGAGAGACAACCTCGTCGGATCGAAAGACAACGTCGACGGATCGGGATCCCCCGTTTGCGGAGGGGGGTTCGACGCCGACGAATGCGTCCGTCACGTGTGCGGCCTTCGAACCGACAAAACGGTTCCGCGATCGCGTCCGATCGCTTCGCCCTGGCGATCGTGTGACCGTCTGTGGTGAGTACACCGAGGGGACGATCAAACTGGAGAAGCTCGCCGTCCGCGACCTCCGCCGGACGAAGCTCGAAACGCCGACCTGTCCGGACTGCGGTCGGCGGATGAAATCCGCCGGTCGGGACGCCGGCTATCGCTGTCGGGACTGCGGGACGGCCGCGCCCGGGAAGGTCGACCGACCGATCGATCGGGCCCTCGACGTCGGTTGGTACGAAGTCCCCCCGTGTGCGCGCCGTCACATCGCGAAGCCGCTGATCCGGGGCGGATTCGACGCGTCGATCCACCCCGAGCGGTGAGCGGCGTTTCGGAATGTTTCGACTCGGCGTCGGATGACTCAGTGACGAGTCTCGGCGTCGGATGACTCAGTGACGAGTCTCGGCGTCGGATGACTCAGTGACGAGTCTCGGCGTCGGATGACTCAGTGACGAGTCTCGGCGTCGGATGACTCAGTGACGAGTCTCGGCGTCGGATGACTCAGTGACGAGTCTCGGCGTCGGATGA
>JBNJFV010000002.1:15853-29670 GCA_051747145.1 Halobacteriota archaeon | reverse complement strand
CTCGGCGTCGGATGACTCAGTGACGAGTCTCGGCGTCGGATGACTCAGTGACGAGTCTCGGCGTCGGATGACTCAGTGACGAGTCTCGGCGTCGGATGATTCGCCCTCGCCGAACAGGTCCTACCGTGGCATCCGAGGCCGAGCCGAACTCACCCCTTCAGGCCACTTCCGGTCAGCGGGACGACGACGTCGTCGTCCGGCTGTATCGTCCCGCGATCGCGATATTCGCGCAGGGCTGTCGGGGCGATCGCAGCCGTCGGCTCCGTGTAGAAGCCAGCTTCCCACAGCGCGTCGAGTTCGCGTCGAACGGCCGCCGCGGAGAGGGCGATCGCGTCACCGTCGGTCGCGTCGATCGCCTCGCGTAGCTGCGCCTCCCGGGTCGGGTCGCGGATCTGGATTCCGTCGGCGACGTCGTTTCGCCCCGGCGTCTCTCCGTGGAGCGCGTCGGCGATCGGGGCGTGGCCGGCCGCCTGTGCGCCGAGCAGCCGCGGAACCGAGTCGGTCCATCCCGCCTCGTAGAGGGCCTCGAATCCCAGATACGCCCCCAGAAAGAGCGTCCCGTGACCGAGGGGCGTGACCACCGCGTCGGGGACCGACCAGTCCCGCTGGAGGGCGATTTCGTAGGCCATGGTCGCCGTGCCGGCGAAGAATGCCGGGTTCCACGCGTGACTCGCATACCACCCTTCACCTGCCTCGACGGCTTCGACGCAGGCGTCCGTGACTGCCTGCCGCGATCCTTCGACCCGGACCGGCGTCGCGCCCGCCCGCTCGATCGCCCGAAGCTTCGATTCTTTCGCCGACGCGGGGACGTAGATCCGCGCGTCGAGATCGGCGCGGGCGGCGTACGTGGCGATCGCCGCGCCCGCATTCCCCGAGGAGTCCTCGAGGACGGTGTCGACGTCGAGGTGCACCGCCCGAGAGATCGTCGTTGTCGCTCCCCGGTCTTTGAAACTCCCCGTCGGGAAGACGTACTCCAGTTTGAACGCGGCGTCCCACCCCGGCGCGCTGACGAGCGGAGTCATCCCCTCCCCGAGTGTCGCGCGTGGCCGTTCGGGGATGAACTTCTCGAACGCCCAAAGCCCCCGGCGACTGTCGAACGCGGCAGGATCGGGGGGCGGGCACTCCGGACGCGTCTCGGCGGCGTATTCGAGCACGCCGCCACAGCGACACCGCCAGCGATCGGCGTAGACGCTCGCACACTCGAGACACCGAAGCGGTGACGGTTCGTCGGTCATGGTCAGTATGCGTCGGTGTTCGTGCCGACCGAACAGACGTACTCGCCGGTCGCAACCTGCGGGAGTCGCCTCGATCGCCAGAACAAACCGCCGTTGTCGGCCGTCACGCGCGCTTTGAGCCTGCCGAACACGTCGGTGACCTCAAAGAGCGTCTGTCCCTGCTCGACGCGCTCGCCGAGGTCGCACGTGTAGTGGACGAGTCCTCCCACGGGCGAGCCGTACTGATCGAACCCCTTCGCGCGCGTTTGCGGCTGTACATCCACGGTTCCATCGAGAAAGCCGTAGTATCGCAGCACGTTGAATACGCCCTCGACGCCGACCCGGATGCTCGTCTCGTCCCAGCCGATACAGCCGCCCAGCTCCGGATCGATAGTCGGGATCCCATCGTCCGGGCCGACGCGTGCGAGCTGTCCCTCAGGCCCCTTCTGATCGAGGACGTAGCCCGTTCCGAACACCTTCGCAAGCTCGAGACACTCCTCGTGCAACCGGTGGCGGCGTCCACACCGAACCCGTGCCTCCTCGAGCATTCGACTCGTCGATCCCTGGTGGAGATCCAAGATGAGGTCCGCCGTCTTCGCCACCTCGTAGGTCGCCGCCGCGATCCGTTCGGACGTCGAGCCGTCCGCGCTGCCGGGGTACGTCCGGTTCGTCTTCCGATCGTCGATCGGATTTCGGTGTTGGGCGACCTGAAAGCCGTGGTAGTTCACGATCCCGACGATCGCCACCGCCCCGGAGAGCGCTCCGGGATCGAGCTGCGGAACGAGGCGGGTGACGACCCCCAGCCCGTTCAGTTCGTCGCCGTCGCTCACCGCCTGTACGTACAGGGTCTTCCCGTCTTCCGCCCCGTTCACCACTGCGACCGGTAGTTCCGCCGGACTCCCGTCGCGGGTTTCGCCCACCGCCAACCGCCCGGTGTCGACCTCCCCGGGGGCCGCGCTTGCACTGCCAAGCGAGATACTCATTACCCCGACGAGGAACGCGGCGACCTTAGGCGGTTCGATCGCCCCTTCGACTGCCGGTTCCCGTCGTACTGGCCGGTTTCGAGGGGGTTTTTCTCCGTCGGAGTCGATCCACCCGTCGATGGCAGACGAGCCCGTCGACGCGTTCGACAGCTACCGACAGTTCCTCTCGCTCGATCGGGACGTGCTCGTGTTGTCGCTTGCGATGTTCGCGTTCAGCCTCGGCTTTCAGATGACGAGCCGGTACCTCCCCGAGTACATGACCGCGCTGGGCGCGAGCGCATTCGTCATCGGCCTGTACGGCACGGCTGCGAACGTGATCGCCGCGGCGTATCCGTACCCCGGCGGGGCGATCTCCGATCGGATCGGGTCGCGGTACGCGCTGACGCTGTTCGGCCTGCTTTCGACGGTCGGATTCGTGATCTGGTTTTTCGCGCCGGCGCTTGGACCCTTCGCGATCGCGTCGGTGTTCGTCGGGTTGCTGTTCGCGCAAGCCTGGAAATCCTTCGGCCTAGGGGCCACCTTTGCGATCGTCAAACAGAGCGTTCCCCCCTCTCGGCTCGCCGCCGGCTTTGCCAGCACCGAGACCTTCCGCCGGTTGGCGTTCCTCGTCGGTCCGCTCGTCGCGGCAGCCCTGTTTTTCCCGTTCGGTAGCACCGACGGCGAGGTGACCGTTGCCTTTCAGTTGATCCTCGCGGTCGCGATCGCCTTCGGCGTCGCGGGGACGATCGCCCAGCACGTCCTCTACGACGCGAGCGAGGACACGATCGGGACGTCGTTTCGGGGGATCTCACAGCTACTCGAAGACCTCCGGTCGCTCCCCGCCGAACTCCGGCCGCTTTTGATCGCCGACACGCTCGTCCGGTTCGCAAACGGCATGGTGTACGTCTTTTTCGTCATCGTCGTCACCCGGTTTCTGGGGGTCGGCCTCTCGGTGGACCTGCCGATCGTCGGCCTCCTCGAACTCTCACCGCAGTCGTATTTCGGCCTCCTGCTCGGCGTGGAGATGCTGATCGCCCTGCTCGTGATGTTTCCGGCGGCGAAGTTGGCAGAGCGCGTGGGACTCAAACCGATCGTCGCGGTGGGCTTTGTCGTCTACGCGGTCTTTCCGCTGCTTTTGATCAACGCGCCGCCCAGCGCCTGGGTGCTCGCGGCGTTGTTCGCGTTCTCGGGGATGCGGTTCGCCGGCCTCCCGGCGCACAAAGCCCTCATCGTCGGTCCCGCGGAATCGGGTGCCGGCGGGCGCGTGACCGGCTCGTACTACCTCGTTCGCAACGTGATCGTGATTCCGAGCGCGGCGATCGGCGGGATGCTCTACGGCGGCGTGACCGATCCGTTCACCGGGGCCGAACTGCTCGCCGGTAGCCCGACGCTCGCGTTTTCGGTCGCCACGGCGATCGGCCTCATCGGGACCGCCTACTTTCTCGTCTTCGGCAAGGAGTTCGCGGCGTACGCGTGACATCCCGATCGATCGGTGCCGATTTGGCGGTTCGGACCGAATCGAACGTCGTGAACGAAGACGTCCCCGATCGATCGCCGACTGCGGCGCTGTTCGAGGAGCTTTCGGTCCTGAGAAACGCGAGGATCGGGCTCGTCGTCGGTGTCGGTATCGCCGCGCTGTTGTACGTCGTCCGAGTTTTCGAACTGCTCGGCCCGGTTGCGGGCACTCGCCGATACCCGATTTTCGGTGCAGAGGGGTGGTTTCTCGTGTTGGCATTCGTCTTCGCGGCGTCGGCTGCGCTCCTCGTTACAATTGTTCTCACCGCAGTCACTGCCTACCGGCGTACGAAAGCGTTGTGAACCGATCGAACGTCGCACAATCGATCGAACGTCGCACAATCGATCGAACGTCGCACAATCGATCGAACGTCGCACAATCGATCGCGTCTCAAAAACTCAGTGAGACCGAATCAGTTTTCGAATCCGGACGACCCATCGAACGATCCATAGCGCGCGGCCTAGACTCAGTCGGCCGTACACGCTTCACAGTCGTCGACGGCGACGTCTGCAGCGGGTGTGAGCTGATAGAGATTCTGTCTCGCGTCCGCGAAGTACACGTCCTCGTCGACCACGCCGATACCTTCCAGCCGCTCGAGCGCGTACCGTACCGTGCGTGCGGAAAGCATAGATTCTTCTACAATCCCCTTTTGGGTCAGCGATCCGTTGTATTCGAGCACTTTGAACACCAGTTTGGCGCTCGGAGGAAGATCGTCCAGACTCTCCTCGGAAGTTCCAGCCATCATTACGAATCGAAACGGTGCAACCGCATAAAGCTTGAGGAACCGTGACGTGGTATGGGCAGTGTGACGGCGCACTCGTCCGTGTGAGCGGGTTGCGTTCTGTCGACTCAGTGCAACGCAACGTGATTGGCCCCCAGCACGGACGGCCGATCGATACGGCACCAGAAGATCCGGTCGATCGACGCGCGTTCGGTACAACTGCGCGTTCAGTACAGCACGTATTGTGCGTTCAGTACAGCACGCACCGCCCATTCAGTACAGCACGTGCCGCGTGTCGTACGAGCCGAGCACTCGAACCCAGCCGTTCTTCGCGATCGATTCGACGGCCGCGATCGCCTCCTGCGTGCGCGCTTCGTAGAGGCCCGCCTCGACGTCGAAGTGAAAGAGGTAGTCGCCGAGTCGATCGCCGCTGGGGCGGGATTCGATTCGCGAGAGGTTGATGTCTCGATCGGCGAACGCCTCCAGCAGTTCGAGCAACAAACCGGGGTAGTTGACGTTCGGGTACACGATGAGCGTCGTCTTCCCGCCCGCGTCCGATCGCTCCGACGCGGGGGCGACAACGAGGAACCGCGTCGCGTTCGAGCTTCGATCCTGAATGTTCTCGGCGATGACCTGCAGTTCGACTCCGTTCGTCGCGTTGTCCGGGTGGCCGATCCCGGCGACTGTCGGGTCGTCTCGGGCTCGTTCGACCCCGCGGGCGGTGCTTGCGACCGCCTCCTGTTTCACGTCCGGGAACTCGGCTTCGAGATAGCTGCGACACTGAGCGAGCGCCTGTGAGTGGCTCGCGACGACGTCGAAGTTCCCCGATTGGGCCAACAGCGCGTGCCGGATCGGCGTGACGACCTCTTCGACCACGCTGACGTCGTGGTCAGCCAGCGCGTCGAGGCTTTCGGTGACGCTGCCTTCGATCGAGTTTTCGATCGGTACGACGCCCCTGTCGAACGAGCCGTCGTCGACGGCTTCGACGATCGCGGTGACCGATTCGCGAAACGACACGTCGTCCGCAACTGCGCTGGCCGCGCGGTGTGAGTACGTCCCCGCGGGACCGAGGGTAACGGCGTCCATTGGCGCGACATTGACGGGTAAACGACAAAAGCCCGTCGGCTACTGGCGTCGTCGGTCGGTTAGTAGCTTCGTCCGTGGGCTAGTGGCTTCGTCCGTGAGCTACTGGCGTCGTCCGTGGGTTACTGGCGTCGTCCGTGGGTTACTGGCGTCAGCCATCGGTGAGATCGATTCAACGGACCGATCGAACCACTGTCTTTCACCCCGAATATCGACAGTTAGCGGTGTGTTTGATGAGCGTGTCTGGGGTTGCAGGAACTGTGAGTTCGGGGTGGCCTTTCTGTGCGCCACAGTCGGGGCAGACGTCGATCTCGACTCCGATACAGTCTGTGCTCCGATCGCCGATCGCGAGCGTTGCCGCCTCCTCTCGGGGAGTGCCTTCGACCCACGTGGAGAGGGTCGTCGAACGCCGCAGTTCGGTTGGGTATCCGTCGAGGGATTTTGCGGGCCGATCGTACGCTGTCGGATCGCCGCCGGGTAGCTGGACCTGCCGTTCGTACTGAACCTCCGCGTCAGATTCGATGCGTACGTGTACCGTCTGCGGATCTGGATGCCAGTTGCCAACTTGCAGGCCGATCAGGCGAGGTGCGTCCTGAAAGAGTCCCTCCCCGAGACAGCCTGCGAGAACGCCGCTCCCCCCAGTCCCGACTAGTGTGAGGACGCCACGTCTGTTCATACCACTCCGTTTTGTTCATCAGTATATAGTATCACTGGTGGCACAAGTCCCCGTTTCACGTACCGGTTCAGCCGAACCGCGATTCCAGTTCGTCGCGCAGGTCCTCGACCGACATGTCCTTCATCGACAGGAGGACGAACAGGTGATAGAGCAGATCGGCCGCCTCGTAGCGTAGCTCCGCTGTGTCGTCGTCTTTCGCCGCGAGAACGAGTTCGGTCGTCTCCTCGCCGAGTTTCTCTAGGACGTAGTTTTCACCCTTCTCGTGTGTGAATAGCCTCGTCGTGTAGGAATCCTCCGGGAGGTTCGCTTTCCGGGATTCGATCGTCTCGAAGAGCGCGTCGAACACGTCGGCGTTCTCCCCGCGTTCGGAACCGCCGCCAGCAGTCTCGTCGCGATCGGTGCTCTTTGCGTCTCGATCGACGGGATCGCTCACGCGTCCACCCCCGTCGCTGCTATCGGCTGCTCGTCGGTGTCGCCGAAGAACGCGAGCCTGTGGAGCCGATCGTCGGCCGTCAGTTCGGGATGAAACGAGGTCGCGAGGACGGGGCCCTCCCGGACGGCGACCGGAGCGCCGTCCCAGCTCGCGAGCACGTCGACGCTCTCGCCGACCTCGTCGATGAGCGGCGCGCGGATGAACACCGCCGGAAACGGCCGTTCGGAGTCGGCGACCCCCGCGACCGAAATCGGCGCTTCGAAGCTGTCCTTCTGGCGGCCGAACGCGTTCCGATCGACCGAGACGTCGAGCAACTCGAGCGTCCGGACGCGTTCGTCCTTCGCGTCCCGCGCGGCAACGATGAGCCCCGCACACGTGGCGAGAATCGGCTTTCCCGCCGAAACGTGCTCGCGGATCTCCCGATCGATTCCCTCCCGGCGCAGCAACCGCGAAATCGTCGTCGACTCACCACCCGGCATGAGAAGCGCGTCGCACTCGGGGACGATCCCAGACTGTCGGATTCGTTCGATTTCGACCGTCGCACCGACGGCAGCGCCCGCACGTTCGATCGCCGACGCGTGTTCACTGACGTTGCCCTGCACGGCGATCACGCCCGCTCGTAGCTCGGTTCCGTCGCTCATACGCCTACTGGGGGAGACCGAACCAAAAAGTGACCGTTCGAAGACCGATCGATCGGTTCGGCCTCAGCTGATGGTCGATCGGTGACCGTTTAGGCCACGGTCAGCGTGAGGAGCTGGACGAACACGCCAAAGAGGATGCAAAAGGCCATCACCGTCTTCGGGTCCATCGAAACCGCGTTGCGGTCCTCCGCGTCGAAATATCGTACCAACCCGGCGCTGGACATCAGCCCGCCGGAGTTATCCCCACTGCTCATATCCGTACTCGGAGCGTTGCCGTTCTAAACGTTTCGGCTCGGTTCGGCTCTGACGGCGGAACCAGTCCGATCCGATCCTCGGGCGGTTGCGATCGGAAGTGAGAAATCCTTATACACGCCGCTGGGCAACCTACGGTCGGATACAGATGACTGTTCGCCTCAAAGATTTCCACGCCGACTGGTGCGGCCCGTGTAAGACCCAGGACCCGATCCTCGAAGCCCTCGACGAGGAGTACGACTCGGTCGTCCTGGAGAAGGTCGACGTCGACCAGGACCAAGAGACTGCAAACCAGTATCAGGTCCGATCGCTCCCGACGGTCGTCGTGGAGAACGACGACGGCGTCGTCGATCGATTCGTCGGCGTCACCCAGCGAGAGGACATCGAAGACGCACTCAAAGCCGCAGGCGCGTAACCCCCGTTGTCCGGGCACGAACGACGCCGTTGTCCGGGCACGAACGACGCCGAATCGCAGCTTCGAACGATCGAACCGTTCTCGCAAACGTTAAACGGCGACCGGCGGTAGTGCGTGTATGCCGAGCAACGAACACGCAGTCCGCCGAACGCTCGATCGACAGATCTGCATGCGCTGTAACGCTCGCAACGCCCCGCGAGCCGAACGGTGTCGAAAGTGTGGCTACACGCGGCTCCGCCCGAAGGCCAAAGAACGCCGCGCGGTCTGATCGCCCCGGCCGGCGTCACTCGGTTTTCGAGAGCAACACGAGCAACACGACGAGGAGGGCCATCTGTGCGAGCTTATCGACGATCTCGATCGGCCCGGCCGTGGTGATCTCTGCGAGGCTGTCGTAGTTCGCGACGTACCAAAGCGGGATCTGCACGCCGGTAAACGGGATGCCGATCGCGTAAACCAGTCGACGGCGGTAGTCGACGAGGACGAGGGCGATCGCCCCGAAAAAGCCGACTCCCGCCAGCAGGAACGCGATCCCCATCGGTTCGGGGGCGAAGCTCACTCCCAACAGGAGGTGGATCGCACCGCTGATCGCCGCCAGCGCGATGCCGATCCAATGGACGGTGCCGAGCGAGTGGGTGCGTATCCGCGACCGCTGGGTGGACATGTGGTAACAATTGACTCGATACGACTTAAGAATCACCCCCGACGTATCGACGTATTCGATCGTTCAAGCGGTTGGTTCGTGCAGCTCGACGCTGTTTTTCGGATCCCCCGTCACTGATTCATTCAGGATATTTCGGTTCGCGCCGCTCTGCGCGTTCGAGCGCACGCTCGATGACGTCACGAACTGAATCTCCGCCGGGTTCGGCGTGAAAGACGTCGCCGTGGCCCGCACACATCGTCGTCACCGAGTCGGGAAGCCGATCGAGGAGCGTCCGGAGACTTTGGATCAACCGCTCTCTGGATTGCCCGGCCATGTCCGTCCGGCCGAAGCTGCCGTTCTCGAACGCCCCGTCGTTGTAGACGACGACGTCGCCGCTGAAAAGCACCGTCTCCCCGACGAGTGAGACGTGATCGGTGGCGTGTCCCGGCGTGTACACGACCTCGAACGACTCGTCTCCCAGCTCGATCGCGTCGCCGTCGTCGATTTCGTGCGTCCGTCGGGGGTGGTCGTCGTACGCGTACATCGCCGGATCGAACGCGTCCAGCACCGCGTCGAGTTCGCCGACGTGGTCTGCGTGTTGGTGCGTGAGAACGACCCGATCGATCGCGTCCACTGCCGTCTGGATCTCCTCGACGACGTTCGGCATCGCCCCTGCGTCGACGAGCGCGGTCGTCTCGCCCTCCAGCAGGTACGCGTTGCTCGTAAACGACGTCGCCCTTCGAGTGACGTTGATCGGTTCCATGTCACTCACTGGATCGCCGAGTGCAAAAGTGAGATGGTCGCGGTGGGATGGGACCGATGGGCGTCGCCGGACCGATCACCGGACATTCGACCGACTTACCGCCTCTATCGTGCTACTCTATGACACATTGGATATTTGAGTATCGGTCGAGTATACTGAAACGTATGGGTTTCGGTAGCTACGACGAGTCCGAACAGGAGAATCAGGAGTTCGACACCGACTTCGAGGATGGCGAGGGGGTCGCTACCGGCGAGAACGTTCACGAAGGCGACATGGAGTTCGAAATCGGCGCGTCAAACGACGAGCTGTTGGATCGGCTTCAGGACATGAAAGACTAACTCGCGTGTCAACCGTCAAATCTGGGAGCCGCGCCCTCGGAGTGGCGGCCTCCGACGGCTCTGAGCGGAGCTATTTTTGCGGTGCCGTCGTCAGAGCCGATCGCATCGTCGATGGGTTCGTCTTCGCCGACTGTACGATCGGTGGTCTCGACGCGACGGCGAGTCTCGTTGCGGCGATACAGCGTTTGAATCGACCGGACGTCCGGTGGGTGCTGCTTTCGGGGGTCGCCCCCGCGTGGTTCAACGTCGTCGACGTCGAGGCGGTCGCCGACGCGATCGATCGGCCCGTCCTCTCGGTTTCCTTCGAGGACAGCGAGGGGCTGGACTCGGCGATCGATCGGGAGTTCGACGGGCGAGCGCGGGCGGACCGCCTCGCCAGGTACGAGGCGCTCCCCGACCGGTGGGCGATCGATCTCGGCGTGGAGACGCGCTTTCTTCGGGTGGCGGGGATCGATCGCGCCGCCGCCGAAACGGTCGTCCGAGCGTTCACGCCCGAAGGGGGGCGACCAGAACCGATCCGGATCGCGCGATCGGCGGCCCGGGCTCACCGCACGGCGATCGAGCGGGCGTAGGTGGTCGCCGCTCGATTGTTCCGGTCAGTCGATCGGAGCAAGCGATCGACGCCGACACCGGCTGGGCCGGAAAGCCGAGGCGCTTAACTGATCGCCCCCGAGTGTCCCGACATGGACGCCTTCGAGGGACTGTGTGTCGAATCGTGCGAGCGGTGCCCGGACCTCGTCGACTCGCGGAGTCAGATCGTAAACGGCGTCGGGCCTGCCGACGCCGAACTGTTGTTCGTCGGGGAGGGACCCGGCGGGCAGGAGGACGAGACGGGAGAGCCGTTCGTCGGCCGCTCGGGGACCGTTCTCACCGAGGCGATCGCAGCCGCCGGGCTCTTGCGCGAAGAGGTCCGAATCACGAACTGCGTTCGGTGTCGCCCGCCGAACAACCGGGATCCGACGACGCAGGAGCTGACGAACTGCCGGGCGTACCTCGACGCAGAGATCGACGCTGTCGATCCGACTGTGATCGTCACGCTCGGGAAAGTCCCCAGCCAGCATCTGTTAGGACGGTCGGTTGCCGTCACGTCGGCGGTCGGATCGATCGAGGACGTCCGGATCGGCGGGGTATCGAGGCGGGTGCTGATCTCGGTCCATCCGGCCGCGACGCTGTACGATCGAAGCCAGCGCGAGGCGTTCTTCGAGGCGATCGCCGCGGCGGTCGATCTCGCGGACGGATCGTCGGGATCGGCCGGCCAATCGCGGCTCGGCGAGTACTGAGTGCGGCGTGTCGCCGGACCCGTCCGGTATTTTCCCTACTGCCCGAACGAAAAGCGACTTGCACCCCCGCTGCGTAGGCTTTCGTATGAGCCAACAGACTGCCGAGGCGACGGCCGCCGAGCCGAACGCGGCGTCGATCGTCGTCGTCGACTACGGCCTGGGGAACCTCCGGAGCGTCACCCGGGGGCTGGAACGGGCGGGCGCGACAGTCACGATTAGCGACGATCCGGCGACGTTCGAGGACGCCGACGGGATCGTCCTCCCGGGCGTGGGTGCGTTCCGCGAGGGGATGGACAACGCCGGCCCCTACCGGGAGGCGCTCGCTGACGCTGCCGATCGCGGCCAGCCGATTTTCGGCATCTGTTTGGGGATGCAGATGCTGTTGGGATCGAGCGAAGAGGCCGCCCACGAGGGCGAAGGCGACGTCGAGGGGCTGAACTTCGTCCCCGGCACGAACGTCAGGTTCTCCGAGGCGGTGAAAGTCCCACACATGGGATGGAACGAACTGTCGGTCGTCCACGAACACCCGATCGCCGAAGGGATCGACGGCGAGTACGCGTACTTCGTCCACTCGTACTACGCGGTCCCCGACGACGAGGGTGCCGTCGTGGCTACGAGCGACTACGGGACCGAGTTCCCCGCGATCGTCGCGAACGAGTCCGGGACGGTCTTCGGGACGCAGTTCCACCCCGAGAAAAGCGGCGAGACGGGGCTTCGTATCCTCCGAAACTTCGTCGGTCTGTGCGCCGACAACTGATCGCCGAGCAGACGGTTCGAGTGATCGCCGATCAGACGGTTCGAGCGATCGCCGATCAGACGGTTCGAGCGATCGTCGTTCCGCCAATACGTGCGATCGTCGAGTGGCGTACTCACGTGAATGTAATTCCCAGATCGTGGAGCCCCTCGTTGTTGCTCGCCACGTTGATCAAAAGCGGCGTCACCGCCTCCACTTCCGGGGCGTTGGCGATGCCGCCCGCGTCGAGCGCCCGGAGCCCGTCGATCCCCTCCGCGAGCAGGCGGACGGTCTCTTTCGCGTCGTCGTCTTCGCCCACGAGGAGGGTGTCGATCCCGAGATCGGCGTCGAGGTTCGCGAGCCGGCCCGCCGCGAGGTTGTGAAACGCGCCGATCACGGGCACGTCCGCGGGCGCGGCGTCGGCGGCGAGCTTCGTGACGCTGCCTGCCCCCGGTCGGTGGTAGTGAAACCCCTCCTCGTCGCGTTGCATGCCGGTCGCCGGCGAGACGAGGACGTCGCCCGTCGAGAGCGTGTCGGCGATCGACTCGACGGTGTCTGCGACGTGGTACGGCGGCACCGCGAGGACGATCACGTCGGCGCGATCGGCCGCCATCCGGTTTTCGAATCCGAGTATCTTCGCGTCGACGCCCCGGCTGTCCAGCTCGGTCTCGTACTCGTCGGCCTTCGTCCGGGCCTTCGTCGGGTCTCGCGAGCCGATGACGACGTCGTGGTTCGTGTGATACGCCCACCTGAGTGCGAGCCCTTCGCCGATGTCGCCGGTCCCGCCGAGCAGTGCGATTCGCATACGCTCTCTCCGATCGGTTCGGCCGTAAGCCTTGCGCGAGCGGCGAAGCGTCCCGGTATCGACACTCGTCGCGATCGCCGCCGGTCTGCGGCACCGCTCGCTGGAGTCACCGTCTCCCGAACGCGTCGCGGAATGCCGCACGATCGACTCCGTAGACGGCGACGAACGCAATGACTGGCGAGACGAGAAGCGTCGCCACGACGACGTACCACCGAAGCGTCGCGTCCGTCGTGAACGCGGCGGCGAGGACCCCGACGAGGTCGATCGCGCCCATCACCGCCAGAAAACGAACGAAGGGACTCATGTCGGTTCGATCCGATCGGGGAGGTCGTTGATCGAGTCGATGACGAACCTCGCACCGGCGGCTTCGTACTTTGCGATCCCAGCGTCACCCGACAGCCCGCCAGTGAGCACGCCGACGCCCACGTAGGTCCGGTGGGGATCGGCCGCGTCGGCGTTCACCGCGGTTTCGATGTCGTCCAGCGTGTCGCCGACGAAGACGATCGTCGCCGCGTCGAAGCGATCTGCAAGCGTCGTGAGCGCGTGCGGGTGCGGCTTGCCTTCCGCCCAGTCGTCCATCGTAAAGCGGTGCGCCGGGGGGACGTCGAGCCCGACGCGATCGAGCGCGATTTCGGCTTCCGCCCGTGGGCGACCCGTGACGACGCCGACGGCGTAAGACGACACCAGTTCGGCTCGGATTTCTGCGTCGAGCAACACCGGCTCTCGGTGGATGTACCCCTCCCGATCGAGCGGCGGCGTTTCGCCTTCGAGTTCGCGGTACAGCTCCGTCCCGAGATACAGCGCCTGAAAGACCTCCCGGAGTCGCGTCGTGTCCCACCGGTCGTACACCGCCTCGACGTCGATCTCCTCGAGGTCGGAGACGACCGTCTCTGCGGCCGCCAACCCCCCGCCGGTCGCGCTGTGGGCGATCCGTTCGGTGAACGTCTCGATCGAGAGCGTCGCTCCCTCCTCGGTTGCGAGTACGTACAGCGCGGCGGCGTACGTCAGCTCCCAGTCATTGTTGAACCCGCCGGCGTCTTTGAACAGCTGGATCGCGTCTTTCGGTATCGTCTCGCCGTACACCTCCTCGATCGACTCGACGATCGCGCGACGATACGAATCTGCGACGTCGACCAGCACGCCGTCGATGTCGAGGACGACTGTGTCCGCCTGCATCGTTCGATCGTTGGCGTGCCAACCCAAAACGCTTCCTCTATGTGTTGTAGGCACTACGATTTCTGCAATTCGGACACTGACCACCGAAACTGTACTCCCAGCTACTGGTATTGTGGTGTCGGTCTGTTTTCCCGGTCACCGACTGTCGGTCTGTTTTCCCGGTCACCGA
>JBNJFV010000002.1:2764-15753 GCA_051747145.1 Halobacteriota archaeon | reverse complement strand
TGTCGGTCTGTTTTCCCGGTCACCGACTGTCGGTCTGTTTTCCCGGTCACCGAACGACGTAGATCGGCCCGCCCGGACCGTCGATCGCCACCCGATCGACCGAAATCGCCGGCTCGTCGAACCCGAGCGTGGTAAAACAACACGCCGCGCCGACGCGGTCGGCGACGCGCGCGGTCGGCCGGTGAAGTTCCGGCGGGAGGTTGAGTCCGTAGATGGCGTCCACGTCGTAGTAGGCGGGTATCGTCTCGGATTCGCTCCGGGCGACGACGTCGTCGACGCGAAACGCGACGCCGTCTGGAACCGATCGATCGTGGACGTCGATTGCGGCGACGCGGGCTCCCGCGAGGGCAAGCGCGTCGGCTACCTCCGGGCGGCGTCCGATGCCGATCTCCAACAGCGAGTCGTACCGCCGGAGATACGTCGTGATCGCGCGACGAGGTGGGGGTTCCACGGCGGGAAACTTAAGAGCCGGCCGTACATATCCCTTCGCATGCTCGTCGACATCGTGCCGATCGGGGACGTTCCCGCCCAGGTGAAACGGGAAGCGTCTGCGGCACTTCGGTCCGTCTACGACGTGGACGTGACCGTCCACGACTCCCAGTCGATCCCCGACGGCGCGTTCGACAGGAGCCGAAACCAGTATCGCGCCGAGGAGTTCATCGAACTCGTCAGCCGCGTCGGCACCGGCGAAAAGAACATCGGCGTGACGGCCCAGGATCTGTATTATCGCCGTCGAAACTACGTGTTCGGGCTGGCGTACCTCAACGGAAACGGGTCGGTAATCTCGACGTACCGACTGCAGACCTCCTCGGACGGCGGTCTCTCTACGAAATCTGCAAGCGACGTCTTTGCCGATCGCGTCCGCAAGGAGATCATCCACGAGATCGGCCACACGTTCGGGCTGGAACATTGTGACAACGCCAAATGCGTGATGTCGTTCTCGCCGACGGTTCGGGAAGTCGACGTGAAAGAGGAGAACCTCTGTGGCAGCTGCAGCCGTATCGTTACCTGACGCTGCTTCTCATCGGATTGCTGTCTCTCGATCGATCGTGTAACGTCGAGTAGATCGATTTCGCATCGACGAGGAGATCGATCGGGTAGCGACGAATTAGGCTGATCGATCGGGTAGCGACGAACCGAATCAACCCCTCGCACACGGTTCGGCGTTCACCTAGCTATTTTTCGTGAGAGATGTTACCACAGCAGTATGACCACACATTCGGCTGATCGATCGAGGACGGACGACGCCGACAGGCTGATCGATCGAACCGACCTCGATGCCGGACGCGGTTGCAACTACTGGACGCTCGATCCCACGCTTCGACGGGCGGTCCGAAACGCCTACCGCAAGTGCGACCAGGAGGAGGGTCCCGATCGGTTCGCCGTCGCCGTGCCGTACCTTCGCGAGTACGGTGGCGTCGTCGGGCACACGATCGCCGACAACGCCGATCTGATCGACGACCACGGGCCGACCTTGCACACGTACGACGCCTCCGGCGAGGTCCAAAACCACATCGAATACCACCCCGCACAGTTCGAAAACGAGGCGCTAAGTTACGGTCCGGACGCCGGGATCGTCGCGTACTCGTTCGACGCGCCGCCGGAGGGCGACGAACCGCTCGGCTTGGTCCACGCGCTCTCGATGGGGGCGCTGCTGTCGTACGCCGACCCGGGGTTGTACTGTCCGGTGTCGATGACCGCCGGCGTCGCGCTCGTCCTCGATCGGTTCGACGACGGCCACCTGGACGCGCAGTTCGATCGGCTCACGTCCACGGATCCCGACGAGCTGATCCAGGGGGCGATGTTTCTCACCGAGATCCAGGGCGGCAGCGACGTGGGCGCCACCGAGACGGTCGCCGAGCCGATCGAGGGGCGCGATCGGGCCTACGAACTCACCGGCGAGAAGTGGTTTTGCTCGAACCTCGACGCTGCCGGGGCGCTCGCACTCGGGCGGCGGCCGGGCGCACCCGAGGGAACCGCCGGGCTCTCGTTGTTTCTCCTCCCGGCGACGAAACCGAACGGCGAACCAAACGACGTGTTGTACCGACGGCTGAAGGACAAACTCGGCACGATCAGCGTCCCGACCGGCGAGCTCGAACTACAGGGTGCCTACGGGGTGCTCGTCGGTGAGCCGGAAAACGGCTTCAAGCAGATGGCGACGATGCTCAACTTCGAGCGGCTCGCAAACGCCAGCGCTGCGGTCGGTATCTGCGGCCGATGCCTGCTGGAGTCGACCGTCCACGCGTCCGATCGGGAGGCGTTCGGCGACTCGATCGACAGCTATCCGCTCATGCGTCGGGACCTCGTCGAGATGGCACTCGACTACGAGGCGGTCGCCGCATACACCTTCGAGGCGGCGGCGTGGCTCGATCGCGTTCACTCCGACCCCGACGACGCGTACGCGTTCAAGCTCATGCGGCTGCTGGTACCGATCGCGAAGCTTCGAACCGCTCGCATCGCGGTGGACACCGCCTCCTACGCGATGGAGATCCACGGCGGCAACGGCTACGTGAACGACTTCGTGACCCACCGACTCCTCCGGGACGCGCAGGTGCTTCCGATCTGGGAAGGTGCCTCGAACGTCCTGGCGCTGGACGTGCTCCGGGCGCTCGATCGCGAGGCGGCCCACGAGGCGTTCGTCCCCGAGTTCGACGAGCGCATCGCGGCGATCGAAGCCGGCGACGATCGGCTCACCGATGCGGCGTCGACGGTTCGGACGGCTTTCAGGGACTTGCAGTCGGCGCTCGGCACCCTCGCCGTCGAAGACGAGACGTACGCGCAGTTCCGCGCGAAGGAGCTGGCCAACGAGGTGTTCGACGTGGTGACTGCGGTGGCGTTATTGGAGGCCGCCGAAGCGGGGCTTACCGGCCGCGACGACGCGCGCGAGGCGCTGGTTGCAAGGCAGTTCGTCCAGGCGGAGCTTTCTGGCGGCACCGACGTTCAGTCGGGCGATCGATCGGTACTCGAGTCGTTCGAGCCGATCGTGTGGTACGACCGGGCCGATCCGGCCGTCCTGGAGTGAGGGGACTTCGATTCCGATCGAGTGCTGGCGTGTTCGCTTTCGATCGAATGAGAGACTTTGATTCCGATCGAGTGACCGAATCAAACGCTCGTCGGCCAACCGATCGACGTCACCTGCGATCGGTCCCCGACGGCGTCGCCTAGCAATCCAGCGATCAGCCAGCGTAGTAATATTCGCCCGCTCGTTTCTGTTGTTGGTCCTTTTGGCTTTCGGGTTTGTTGATCCGCGGTCGCCCCGTTCGCTCGTCGCGCCGGAACGTGATGTCGAGATCCGCGAGGAACTCGTTCATCCCCTCGCGCATCCCCTGCGGCGGCGCGGCGTACCCCTGTTTTGCCGGCTCGCCGTCGAAGACCAACAGTCGATCGGCGATCAAATCGATCATGTAGATGTCGTGGTCGATCACCATGACCGTCGCGTCGTGGTTTTCCGCGTACCGCCGGATCGCCGTCGTCGCCCGGACGCGCTGTTCGACGTCGAGATGGGCGGAGGGTTCGTCGAGCAGGTAGATGTCGGCGTCCTCCGACAGACAGGCGGCGATCGCCACGCGTTGGCGTTCCCCCCCGGAGAGGTCGGTGAGGTGCTGTTCCATGATGCGCTCTAACTGGAGCGGATTGGCGATCTCGGTGTTCCAATAGGAGGTGCCGAACTCGTCTGTGATCGTCGAGAGGAACGCGTCGACGCGCATCGGCTGGTCGATCTCGATGTACTGCGGCTTGTAGGAGATGTCGAGCGCGAAATCGAGCGATCCCGAATCGGGCTGTAACGCGCCGGTAAACAGTTTTGCGAGCGTGGATTTGCCGATCCCGTTCGGGCCGACGATCCCGAGCACCTCGCTTTCGTAGATCGTCCCGCCGTCCACCTCCAGGGCGAACTCACCCTCGCCGTAGGATTTCGCCAGATCAGGGTACGTCACGAGCGGCTGGCCGGTCGAGGATTCGCGGGGGGCGTGTTCTTCGAACGTGATCGCCTCCGGGCGGATCCGCATGTTCTCGTTGGTGAGGTATCCTTTCAGGTACTCGTTGATCCCGTTCCTGACGGATTTCGGGTCGGTGATGACGCCGAACGCCCCGGGTTCACCGTAGGCGACGTGCAGCGAATCGGTGAGCAGATCGAGGATCGCCAGATCGTGTTCGACCACCAGCATCGATCGATCCGCTCCGTCGTCGTTGGCGATCTCCGTTATGAGCCGGGCGGCCGTCATTCGCTGGCCGATGTCGAGGTACGGCGTGATCTCATCGAGGAAGTAAAAGTCCGCGTCACGAGCGAGGCAGGCGGCGATCGCCACGCGCTGTAGTTCGCCGCCGGAGATCGAATCGATGTCCTGGTCCATCACGGGCCCGATTCCGAGCCGATCGATGATCGAATCGAGCGCCCCGCGCTCGTCCGTCCGATCGAGCAGCTCGCGTGTGTTGCCGTCGAACTGGTTTGGGATCTGATCGACGTACTGCGGTTTCCGGGCGACTGTGAGGTCCCCGCCCATCAGCTTCTCGATGTAGGACTGTAGTTTCGTCCCGCGGAAGCGATCGACGACCGCGTTCCAGTCGGCCTCCGTGGCGAACTCGCCGAGGTTCGGCGTGATCTCGCCCGCCAGCGACTTCACCGCCGTCGATTTACCGATTCCGTTCGGCCCGAGGATGCCGGTCACCGTTCCGGGATCGGGCACCGGGAGGCCGTACAGGGCGAACGCGTTGTCGCCGTAGCGATGCACTGGCGCTTCCTCGAGTTCCTGCGGGAGGTTGATGATCTCGATCGCGTCGAAGGGACACTTCTCGACGCAGATCCCACACGTTTCGCCCAGACAGATCTCCTCGGAGATGCGGATCTGGTCGGGATCGCCTTCGTAGGGTTCGCCCTCCTCGAAGTGGCTCTCTCGGGTGACGATGCAGTCTTTCCCCGTTCGGTTCGGCGGGCAGTAGTTGGCACACTCGTAGTTGCACCTGTCGGGCTGACACCGATCGAGATCGACGACCGCGATACTGTCGTCGGCCATTCTACAACTGGACCCCCGACGTCAGGAGGACGGTGTAGGTCACGAACCACAACGTGAACGTCATAAAGGAGACGAACAGGTTGTCCTTGATCCCGAACTCCGAGAGGTCGACGCCGATCACCTTGAGGATCGGATACTGCACGAAGATGAACGCGGCCATAATCACCACGGCGAGCGTGTCGCTCGCCGAGGCGGGGTCAGTTCCCACTACTGACGCGGAAACCACGCCGGCGGCGATCCCCGAAAGGCACGCGATGGTGGTGATGGTCACTCCGCGGACGTGATCGGAGAGACCTGATGATGCCGTCTCTGTCGCCATAGTGGGTTCTCCGAGAGCCGTAATGAAAAGCCGTTCGGCTTGTAGGTAGTGTGGTCTCCGATCGACGGCGAGGGCGTTGTAGCGACCGAGTACCCACCGCAGCCAATACTGTTCTATCCGTGGCAACAAGATTCAATAGGATTGCGAGCCCACTTTCCACGTATGCCTGCCAGACGAGATCCGTTTCGCGAGTTGGACGAGTTCCTTGAGCGAATGAACGAACAGTTCGGGGGCATCGGTCGCTCCCTCGAAGGAGGCCTCGCGACGGACGTGAACGTCGACGTGGCCGACCGAGGCGAGGAGATCATCGTCACGGCCGATCTGCCGGGGTTCGATCGAGACGACATCGAGGTTCGTCTCGACGACGGGACGCTCGTCATCGACGCCGAGTACGACGAGACCGAGTCGGCTGACGAGGACGAGGCTGGCGTGACGTACCACCGGCGCGAACGACGGCACCGATCGATCAACCGCCGGATCTCACTGCCGGCCGACGTCGTCCCAGCGGAGACCAATGCCACCTATAGCAACGGCGTCCTCACCGTGACGCTCCCGAAAACCGAACCGGACGTCAGCGGCGGGAAACGGATCGACATCGAATAGCTCGCCAACCGGGTATTTTCATCGATCGCCGGTCGTCCCGGCGTCGTTTTTCACTCGACGATGTCGATCGCCGGTCGTCCCGGCGTCGCTTTTCGAACCGTCGAATCGTCGGCGTCGGCGGCTCGAACCACCCGTACCGGGGCGTCGAACTCCCGTTCGATGAGCCACGCGGCGGTTTGTAACGCCTCGTACTCGGCCGCTTCTGGCAGTGTCAGCGTCAACGCCTCACGTTCGGCTTGCAGATCCTGTCCGTAGGAGGCCGCCGCTTGTCCCTGCTGTTTGATCTCCGGATCGTCCATCAACTCGGCGATCACGTTGGGCGCGTCACTTTCGATCGCCGTTTCGAGGGCCCGGTACTTCCACTCGGGGGCGACGACCACGTCGATCCGTTCGGGATCGTCGATGCCGGCGACGTCGACGATCTGTCGGACGTCCTCGCGGGTGTTTTCGACGAGCCGACGACGTTTTTCGGCGACGTCGCGATCGGCTTCGCTTTCGGGCCACTCGGCGTCGACGACGAACCCCTCCCCGCCCAGCTGTTCGTAAAGTTCCTCGGCGATGTGCGGGGTGACCGGCGCGAGGAGGCGAACGACCGTCCCTAGCCCACGCTGCAGGGTCTCCGCGTGGGGGTCGGTGTAGTCGACGTACTGTCGGAGCGTCCGAACGAGCCCCTGTGCCTCCCTGAGGGCGATGTTGAACGTCAAGGAGTCGTATTCGTCGGTCGCGACGGCGATCGCGGCGTTGATCTCGCCGTAGACGTAGGCGGCGATCGAATCTTTCTCACCGCTTTCGGCATCGGGATCGAACGACTCGACGAGCCGTTCTAATCGCGTCAGGAACGCGTACGTCGATCGGACGCCCTCCTCGCTCCAGTCGAAGTCGCGTTCGGGCTGGGCGGCCTGCATCATGAATAATCGCGCGGTGTCGGCTCCGTACTCGGAGACGATCCGCTGAGGGGAGACGACGTTGCCCTTCGACTTCGACATCTTCGAGCCCTCCAGTTGCACCATCCCCTGTGCGAGTAGGTTCTCGAACGGTTCGCGGTGGGCCAACCCCTCCGTGTCGGCCAGCACTTTCGTCACGAACCGGCTGTACAGCAGGTGCATCACGGCGTGTTCGATGCCGCCGACGTACTGATCGACGGGCATCCAGTCGTTCGCACGATCGACGTCGAAGGCGACGTCGTCGCGATCGGGCGAGACGTACCGCAGGAAGTACCACGAGGAGTCGACGAACGTGTCCATCGTGTCGGTCTCTCGAATCGCGTCGCCGCCGCACTCCGGACAGGTCGTGTGTTTCCACTCCGTCGCGGCGTCGAGCGGATTTCCGGTGGTGTTGACGAACTCGGGGAGTTCGACCGGGAGTTCTTCCTCGGGGACCAACACCGGACCGCACTCCTCACATCTGACGATCGGGATCGGCGTCCCCCAGTACCGCTGTCTGGAGATCCCCCAGTCGCGCAGGCGGTACTGCGTCGCCGCCTCCGCGTCGGCTGTGTCGGCTGTAATCCGTTCGCGCGCCGTGGCGCTGTCCAACCCATCGTAGGCTCCGGAGTTGACGAGCACGCCGTCGTCGGTGTACGCCTCCGCGGAGACGTCCGGCACAGTATCTTCGTTCGGCGCGACGACCGGGACGATGTCGATCCCCAGCTTCGTCGCGAAGGCGTGGTCGCGCGTGTCGTGTCCCGGAACGCCCATCAGCGCGCCGGTCCCCACATCCGAGAGGACGAAGTCTGCGACGAACACCGGTAGCTCCTCGCCGGTGACGGGGTTCGTCGCGGTGAGTTCGGTTTCGACGCCGTTGGGCTCTTCGCCTTCGGGGTCGGCCACCTCCTCGACGAAGTGACGGACGTCCTCGTCCGCGGCGGCGAGTGCCTCCGCGATCGGGTGATCCGGTGCCACGGCGAAGAATGTCGCGCCGAAGACCGTATCGGCGCGGGTCGTAAACGCCTCGACCGGTCCGTGTCCCTCCACGTCGAACGTCAGTCGGGTACCGTGTTGGCGGCCGATCCAGTTTCGCTGCATCTGTCGGACCGATTCGGGCCATCCCTCCAGTTCGTCGATCGCGTCGAGCAACTCGTCGGCGTATTCGGTGATTTTCAAAAACCACTGCTCGAGTTCTCGCTCTTCGACCGGGGTGCCACACCGCCAGCAGAGTTCGTCCTCGCCTTCGACCTGCTCGTCCGCGAGGACGGTCTCACAGTCGGGACACCAGTTGACGTCAGCGTCGCGCCGTTCGGCCAGTCCCTCCTCGTGAAAGCGTCGAAAGAGCCACTGGTTCCACCTGAAGTACTCGGGGGTACAGGTCGTTACCTCCCGCTCCCAGTCGTACCCAAAGCCCATCGACTCCATCTGTTGGCGCATCGTGTCGATGCACTCGAACGTCCAATCGCGGGGGTTCGTATCGCGCTCCTTCGCGGCGTTTTCGGCCGGGAGGCCGAACGCGTCCCACCCCATCGGGTGCAGCACGTCGTCGCCGCACATTCGCCGAAACCGCGCGTACGCGTCCGTGATGGTGTAGTTTCGGACGTGCCCCATGTGGAGCTTCCCCGACGGGTACGGGTACATTCCCAGCACGTACGTCGGATTCTCGACGTCGTCCGGCGTTCGATAGACGTTCGCGTCGTCCCACGCCTCCTGCCAGCGTCGTTCGACCGTCTGGTGGTCGTAGCCGTCTTCGTTCATCTGTTTATATACACGTGGTCGGGTTTCCGTCCTATAGCTTTCCATCCAACTGTCGCGGTGTGGAACTGCCGCTTCGACGGACCTATCGGCACGGCTGACGATACGATCGTTTTTGGCCCGACAGCCCGTTCGAGTAGGCATGCCCGACGTGCTCGATCGCCTCCAGCAACCGGACGCCCCGCCGATCGAATCGGTGTACCGAACGGTGACCAAACCCGCCCGGGACCAGCCCTCCTTTGAGATGGACGCGATCGGCTGGGTGATGGTTCTTCTCGTCCTCGTGTTGCTCTTCCCGCTGCTTCCTGTCGCCGTCGTATTCTGGAGCGCCTCTCGCGTCTTCGGGTTCGTGCGACGACAGATTCGATCGTCCCCAGTGTGAGACGACCGTATCGGATCCAATCGCCGTGTGACGGTGTCGACGCGATCGCCGCCGTCGTCTCGATCGCCGATCGCGGTGCGATCCGGACCGATCGATTCAGACTGATCGATCCGGAATACCGATTCGATCGGTAGCGGAGTTGAATCGATTACTCGCCCACTCCGAGGAGATCGAACGGATAGCCGTTGTCGTTTTCGTCGGCGTGTTCGTAGACGATCCGGGCGGCGGCGACGTCCTGGATCGCGAGGCCCGTCGAGTCGAACACCGAAATGCCGTCCGACTCGGTTCGCCCGTCCGCGTTACCGACCACGATCTCGCCGATCGACCCGTCGATGTCCTCGTCGGAGAGGACGCCCTCGCCCCAGGGGACGTTGATCTCACCGGAGTGGGTCGTCTGTTCGTAGTCGTCGATCACGAGTTTCGAATCGAGCAGGATCTCGTCGGCGAGTTCGTGTTTCCCCTCGGCGTCGGCTCCCATCGCGTTGACGTGGGTGTGTTCGCCGAGGTCCTCGCGGGAGACGATCGGGGTTTCGACCGGGGTCACAGTCGAGAGCACGTCGCAAGCGGCCGCCTCGCCGATCGATCCGGCGCGAACCGCGAAGTCGTCCTCAAAGGCGTCGACGAAGGCGGCGACGCGTTCTTCGTCCACGTCGGAGATCACGACCTCCTCGATCGGTCGGATCGCGGCGATCGCCTCCAGCTGCGTGTACGATTGCACGCCCGCCCCGACGATTCCAAGCGACGTCGCCCCCGGGATCGCGAGGTGATCGGTCGCGACCGCCGCAGCCGCACCCGTACGCAACATGGTGAGTTCTGTCCCGTCCATCACCGCAAGCGGGAACGCGTTCTTCGGGTCCGAGTAGATCATCGTGCCGAGCACCGTCGGGAGGCCGTATTTCTCGTTGTTGTCGGTGTGGACGTTGACCCATTTCACCCCTGCGGCGTCCCACTCGCCGGCGTCCAGATACGCCGGCATCGATCGGAAGTCGCCGTTGTACTGCGGCAGTTCGATGTAGGATTTCGGCGGCATCTGCGCGTCGCCGCGCTCGTAGGCGGCGAAGGCGTCTTCGATCGCCGAAATCAACTCGCCCATCGGGGCGTTCTCGCGGACGGCGGTGCTGTTGAGAAGCAGCGTCTCCATGCTCGCAATATTTGCGGGCCCCTTTTAGTGGATACCGGTTTCGATCCGTCCGAGTCTGCTCGCGGGCGTCGGTTTCGGCGTCGATCGAGCGCCGTCGCTCGCGGGATCGACGGTTTAAAAAATTTGTCCTCGGTGTGTGCGGTACGATCGTCTCACCGAACCGTTTCGACGTGAATCGGGCGGTGCGGTGTGAGGCCGACCGTCGCGTCTGCGGTCGCGACGGGGTCTGAATGGCGTGGGTGGCTGTGCTGGCGTCTTTGAGCGGTTACATCGCACCGCCCATGCCGCCCATGCCGCCCATGCCGCCCATGCCGCCCATGTCGCCGGCCTCGTCGTCGTCGCCCTCGGTGGAGAGGTCACCGGCGGCGATGATGTCGTCGATCTTGAGGACGAGGTTCGCCGCCTCGGCGGCGGAGGCGATCGCCTGCTCTTTGGCGTGGGCCGGTTCGATGACGCCCGCGTCGTAGGTGTCCACGACGGTGCCGGAGAATACGTTCAGGCCGGCTCGCGCGTTGCCTTCCTCGTGTGCTGCGCGCAGATCGACGAGCGTGTCGATCGAGTCCAGCCCGGCGTTCTCCGCGAGCACGCGCGGGACGAGCTCCAGCGAGTCGGCGAAGGCCTCGACTGCGAGCTGTTCGCGGCCCGACACCGAGTCGGCGTAGTCGCGGAGCCGCGAGGCGAGTTCGACCTCGATCGCCCCGCCGCCGGCCAGCACGCGGCCATCGGAGACGGTCGTCGACACGACGTCGACGGCGTCCATGATACCGCGTTCGAGTTCGTCGACGATGTGGTCGGTCGAGCCGCGAAGCAGGAGCGTCACGCCGTGGACCTCCTCGCCGGTGCCTTCCACGTAGAACAGCTCGTCCTCGTCGTCGCGGGTAACCGATCCGACGCCCAGGTCATCCGCCGTGAGGCTGTCGAGGTCGGAGACGATCTTCCCGCCGACGACGTTCTTCAGGAAGCCGAGGTCGGACTTTTTCGTTCGTCGGACCGCCAGAATGCCCTCTTTCGCGAGGTAGTGTTGTGCGAGGTCGTCGATCCCCTTCTGGCAGAAGACCACGTCGGCACCGGCGTCGACGATCTGTTCGACCTTCTCTTTCAGCTGCGCCTCCTCCTGATCGAGGAACTGCTGGAGTTGTTCGGGCGATTCGATCGACACCTGCGTGTCGACGTCGGTCTCTTCGACCTCGATCGGCTCGTTGAGAAGCAGGATGTCGGCGTCCTCGAACTCGGTCGGCATGTCGTCGTGGGTCGGGTCCTTGTTGATAACCGCCCCTTTCAGGAGATCCGACTCGCCGGCCGATCGGCCGGTCTGGGTTTCGATCTTGAGGTTCTCCAGATCGACGATCGTCGATCCGTCGTCGGCGTCGACGGCGATCTGCTGGACCGCACCGACGACGAGGTCGGCGAGAACGTCCTTTTCTAACTCCGCGCCCTTGCCGGTCATCGAGGTTTCGGCGACGCTTTTCAGGAGGTCCTCGTCCTCGGCGTCGACGACCTCGGCGATGTCGTTTACCTCCTGACGGGCTCGCTCGCTGGCCATGTGGTAGCCTTTGATCACGGCCGTCGGGTGGATGTCCTGTTCGAGGAGGTCTTCGGCGTTCTTGAGGAGTTCGCCCGCGATCGCGACCGCGGTCGTCGTCCCGTCGCCTGCCTCGTCTTCCTGTGTTTCGGCGACCTCGATGATCATCTCCGCGGTCGGGTTGTCGATGTCCATCGTGGTCAGGATGGTCACGCCGTCGTTCGTGATGGTGACGTCGCCCATCGAGTCGACGAGCATCTTGTCCATCCCTTTCGGCCCGAGCGTCGATCGGACCGCGTCGGCGACCGCGCGAGCCGCGGAAATGTTGTACTCCTGGGCGTCTTGGTCTTTGACGCGCTGGGAATCCTCTCCGAGAATGATCATCGGTTGTCCTTGCATTCGCTGACTCATAGTCAACCCAAGGATTGTTTGTGATTCTATATAAACCCACCGGTACAGAGCGTTTCGGGATCGTTCGAATCGATCGTTCGACCGACGGTTGACCCACTCACTTCGGTTGATTTCCGCATTCACATGCGGGTTGTTAGCACCGCTCTTCCCCCGCCGCCGCCGATAGTTTATATATCACCGGGTCGTTTCCACTGCACGACGATCGACCCGATCGCGAAGGTGTCGGTCGTGTCGGTGTCGCGATCGACCCGTATCGTGTTCGATCCCTCGATGAGGGACGTTCCCGTGACAGTATCTACCCAGTACTGCCAGCCGTCGTTCGGCGGGATGTCGAACCCAGAAAGCGGTTCGTCGTTGATGACGATCTCGTGGCCGTACGTGCCGACGTCGAACGCCTGAACGCCGACGAGCGCGTCTGTCGGGTCGGCCGTCTCGACCGTGAACTCGTGTTCGGTGGTCGTATCGCCCACGTGTTCGGCCCAGTCGAGATCGAGCGCGAACGTCGAAGGTCCGAGCTGTTCGCCGACGTAAATCGTTTCGTATGTTGTGAGTGCCACCACGGTAGCTTCGATACTGCGGCCGATCGGAAACGGTACTGGGAAAAACTGATCGATGCGATCGGGGATGCCGGGTCAGCTCAATCTGTCACCTCGTCGAGTTCCGTCAGAAACTCCGAATCGGCGTCTCCGAAGTCGGGCAGTTCGTCGTCCGCATCGAGCGTCCGAAGCTCTTTCCGGTTGAGCCGGTCTTCCAACTGTGCCCGCTTGTTGCGCCCTTTGCGCTCCCGGCCGGATTTCGTGTCTGGCATCGTCGTCTATGCTATTCTTCCGCATGGTAATCAACCTTTTTGCGTGCAATATTTACGTGCGGCCGATGAGGATATCTGGCATCTGATCGTCGATTGATCGCCACTGGTCA
>JBNJFV010000002.1:0-2664 GCA_051747145.1 Halobacteriota archaeon | reverse complement strand
GGCATCTGATCGTCGATTGATCGCCACTGGTCATGGTGGTGAGAAGCTACAGTGCGCGCACAGCAACTCGCGTCGCTCGTCGTGCGAAAATGACGCCAGGACAGGGATTTGAACCCTGGATCCCAGAGGGAACACGCTTTCCAGGCGTGCGCCTTACCACTCGGCCATCCTGGCTCGTACACGTCGATACCCGCTTGCTGATTTTAAGTCCTTCCTTTCGTGAGGAGGCGGTATTCGATCGCATACGTCACGGCCACGGTCGCGACCGCGACGGCTCCGCCGCCAAGGAGGAGCCCCCAGCTGCCGATCGGCACGGTGCCGCCCACCAGCACGTATCCCTGCGCCAGCACGCCGAAGCTCATTGCACCGACAACCCCCCACAGGAGGCTCGATTTCGTTCGCGGTCGCACGGTAGTTATTCGATCGTCGCGATCGCCTCGATCTCGACGCCGGCGCCCTTCGGGAGCGCCCCGACCTCGATGGCGCTTCGTGCGGGCGGCTCCTCGTCGAAATACGTCGCGTACGTCTCGTTCATCTCCTCGAAGTCGTCGATGTCCGCGAGGAACACCGTCGTTTTGAGGATCGACGACGCGTCGAGCCCCTCCGAGGCCAAGATCGCGACGACGTTATCCAGCGCCTGTGTCGTCTGCGTGGCGATGTCGGCGTCTGCCAGCAGTTCGCCATCCGGCGTCAGGGCGATCTGGCCGGCGGTGAACACGAGCGATCCGTTCGTCGTCGCCTGGCTGTACGCGCCGACTGCCGCCGGTGCCGCGTCGGTGTCGATGACTCGTTTCATGGGTGTCTGTGATCGCCCGAGGGGCTTAAGCGTCGGTGGCTTCGCCCGGTGCGTTCGTTCGCCACGACCGTCGCCGATCGAGCGGTCGCGTCGGCTGGTCGGTCACAACCCCGGTGGTTTCTCGCCACTACGAGTATGCTAACGCAGCCCGAAGCGGTGGTATGGCACACGACACCCCCAACCCGAGCGTCACGGTCTCGCGCTGTCGAAGCTGTGGGTACGAAGCCGAAGCCGGCGGCGACGGTTGGAACCGGATCGACGCGCCGCCGTTTTCCGGCGTGACGCAGTGTCCCGAATGCGGCAGTACCGACGTGATTTCGGGCCGGTAGAAGCGCGATGTAAAATTCGACCGATCGTCAGATCCGAACGCGTTCGGTCTGTCGATCGATCCAGTTCGATTCTCGATCGCCGCTCAATCTCCATTCACTCGTCGCTCAATCTCCATTCACTCCAGAACGTCGACGAGGTAGCCGTTTGCCTCCATCGTCGCGATCAGTTCTGCGATGTGGGTTTCCCCTCGCGTTTCCAGTTCGATCTCTACTTCCGTGTCGCTCATTCCGATTCGTCGGGACGTCCGATCGTGGTGGATCGCGTAGATGTTCGCCTGTTGCTCGGCGATGATGTCCAACAGCCCCTGCAGCGCACCCGGGCGGTCTTTCAGCACCGTCCGGATCTTCAGATATCGCCCCATCTGCATCAGCCCGCGGACGATGATCGTCGTCAGGACGTTCATGTCGATGTTGCCGCCGCACAGCGCGGGGACGATCGTCTCCCCCTCGGCGTAGTCGACCCGCCCCGAGAGCAGCGCTGCCAGCGCGACCGCACCAGCGCCTTCGACGAGCGCCTTCTCGCGTTCTAAAAGCAACGTCAGCGCCAGCGCGATCTCCTCGTCGGAGACGGTGACCACCTCGTCGACGCGTTCGCGGATCACCTCGAACGGTAGCTGTCCGATCGATCGAGTCGCGATCCCGTCGGCGATCGTGTCGACTTCCTCCAGTTCGTGAATCGACCCCTTCTGCAACGATGTGGCGACGCTGGAAGCGCCCGCCGCCTGCACGCCGATCACCCGGGTGTCCGGCGAGCGGGCTTTGATCGCCGTCGCGATTCCCGAGATCAATCCCCCGCCGCCGATCGGCACGATCACCGTCTCCACGTCGGGACACTGCTCGAGGATTTCGAGCCCGATCGTCCCCTGGCCGGCCATCACGTACTCGTCGTCGAAGGCGTGAACGTACGTCCGGTCCTCCTCGCGTTCGATCTCGTGAGCTTTCGCCTGCGCGTCGTTGTAATCCGCCCCGTGAAGGACGACGGTGGCCCCGTAGCGCTTCGTCGCTTTGACCTTCGAAATCGGCGCGTGCTGGGGCATCACGATCGTCGAATCGACGCCCGAACGGGTGGCTGCGAGGGCGACGCCCTGAGCGTGGTTTCCGGCGCTTGCGGTCACGACCCCGGCGGCCTTCTCCTCGTCGCTCAGCGTCGTAATCCGGTTCATCGCGCCGCGAATCTTGAACGCCCCGGTCCGTTGGAAATTCTCCAGTTTCAGGTGAACGTCCGCGCCGGTTTGCTCGGAAAACGTATACGAATAGGTCATCGGCGTCCGCCTGGCGACGTCACCGATCCGTTCGCGAGCCGCCTCGACATCCGACAAAGAGAGCATACGTTTGTTTGCTCCGAGCCGTTTCTAATGGCTTTCGATGCGTGTGTTCCGATCGACTCGGTAATTCGATCGGCGCTCGATCTGTGTTCGACTCGTTTGCAGGATCGACGCCCGATCGGCGTTCGACTCGTTCGGCGCTCGATCGGTTCTCGATCGCGACGACAACGTGAACTCACTCTCGACGACAGTCCGATGTCACTCTCGACGACAG
>JBNJFV010000001.1:0-50824 GCA_051747145.1 Halobacteriota archaeon | reverse complement strand
GGATCCCGGTGCCGAAACCGGCAGCGACGACGGTGCAGATTCCGACGAACCGATACCACCGGAGGAGCCAGACGACCCCGAGGATCCTGACAATCCTGATGACCCTGACGATCCTGATACCCCCGACGACCCTGAGGACCCTGACGATCCTGAGGACCCCGACGACCCCGAGGATCCTGATGACCCCGACGATCCGGACGACTCCTGATCGACCGATCGGTCTCTGTTGGTCCCAACGGTCCCGTGGATTTCGGATGTGGTGACCCGTTCAGTCACCGCCCGATCGACTCTCAGCGGCCGGGAAGCAACGAGAGACTTTTGCGGCGGTACCCCAAAGTGTGACCCATGTCGAATGCGACCCAGACGTTCGGTGACTGGCCGTTGAAGCGCCTGATGACCGAGGTTTGCGGATCGGGGCCGAAATCCGCCGCTGACCTCTCGCGAGCACAGGCACAGGAGGCGATCAGGCGGATCTTCGCCGGCGAGCCGGATCACACCACCCTCGGGGCGTTCTGGATCGCGAACCGCTGGAAGCACAACAACGCCGAGGAACTCGCCGCATACACGGACGTGATGTGCGAACACGTCGAGTACGCCGAGCCGACCGTCGATCCCGTCGACTGCGGGGCGAATTACGACGGGAAGCTCCGTTCTGCGTTGTTGGGCGTCGGTGCGGGCGTCGTCGCCGCCGGGGCCGGCACCCCGGTCGTCACCCACTCTGGCGATCGGGTCCCGACCCAGAAGGGGACGGCGTACAAACACGTCCTCGACGCGCTCGGCGTCGCGACCGAGTTGACGCCGAGTGATTCTGCGGACATGGTCGACGAGACCGGGTTCGGCTTCTACTACCAGCCGGCGTTCAACCCGGCCGTCGACGACCTGTTCGACAGACGCGATCAGGTCGGCGTGCGGACGTTTTTCAACACGATCGAAACGATCGCGAACCCGGCGAACGCGGACGTGCACCTCGGGTCGTTCTACCACCTCGCGTTCGCCAAGAAGATGGTCGACACGTTCGAGGCGAGCCGCCACCACGACCTCGATCGCGTCATCATGTTCCAGGGGATGGAGGGGTACGACGACATCCGTCCCGGTTACACCAAGGTCGCCGAATGGGAGGATGGTGTGTTCACCGATTACGAGATCGAAACCGCCGACTACGGGATGGACTTCGAGACGGAGGACCTCGGCGTAAACCGAGACGACGTGGCGGGCGACTCCGCACGGATCACCGAGGAAGTCCTCTCGGGGGATCGAACCGATCGGTTTGCCGATGCGATCGCGCTGAACGCCGCGTTCCGCATCTACGCTCGCGGGGACGTCGCCGACCTCGAGGCGGGTCTCGACGCCGCACGCGAAGCGATCGACGACGGCAGCGCCGAAGCGGTGCTCGAAGCGCTCCGCGCGTTCTGAGTTCGGCCAACCTTTTTGTACGATCGGGAGGGGAACCAGCCCCGTGTTGCAGTGAATTCCCCCGGAGCGAACTGCGGGTGTGCGGTGTCTCGCTTCGGGTCGATCGATCCCACCGCCTGTACGCCCGTAGCCAGCGAGTCACGGCCGAATCACGCACGGTGTGAACGCGTTCACTCCTCGTCGAACCCTTCCTGTCTGAGGATGATCACCATCGACAATCCCGAAACTAACACCAAAATCAACGCCGGTATGGCCGCATAGCCGTACAGCCCGGCGGATTCTGCGGCCCAGATTCGGGTCACGAGCGTTTCGAACTCCGTCGGTCGGAGCAACAACGTGGCCGGCAACTCCTTCATCGTCGTCAGGAACACGAGCGCCGCGCCGGCGACGACACCGGGTGCGATGAGCGGAAGCGTCACTCGACGAAACGTCGTCAGGGGTGATTCCCCGAGCGTTCTGGAGGCTTCCGTCAAACTCGGATTCACCTGTAGGATCGACGTCCGCGTCGAGCCGACCGACTGCGGGATGAACCGCACCACGTACGCGAACACCAAAATCGGGATCGACTGGTAGACGCTCAGTTCCCACCCGCCGACTGCAATGGTTCCGTAGTTCGCGCCGAAGAAGACCAACGCCAGCCCGATGACGATTCCCGGAACCGCGTAGCCAATGTAGGTCGCACGCTCGAAGACGGTGCCGGCGATCGAGTTGTACTGCGCTGCCAGATACGCTACCGGGAGCGCCGCAAGTGCCGCGACGAAGGCGGCCAGTCCGGCCACGTACACGGAGTTGAGCACGAACTCCCACTGGAACTGGAAACTCTCGGGGACGTTCGCCTGGCTCGTCGACAGCCAGCTGAAAAAGACCCCGATCGGCAAGACGAGGGTGAGAAAGCCGAGCGTCGCACAGAACGCCATCGCGGGCCACTTCCACCGACCGAGCGTCACGCGATGGGTACCGCTTTCCTGGCCGGTTCGGTCGGTGTACAGCGTTTCGCTCCCGCGGACTTTCGATTCGATCGCCAGCACCATCACGGTGACGGCGACGAGCTGTAACGAGAGGAACGCCGCGTAATCGCCGCCGCCGAGGCTCCGCTGTTCGAGGTAGATCTGCCGAGTGAACACCTCCGCCTGCATGAACGCGGGCGTTCCGAAATCCGAGACCGCATACAGCGCCACGAGCAGCGCGCCGGCGGCGACCGCCGGTCGGATCTGGGGGACAGTCACCCGCTTGAACGTCTCCCAGCGACCGTGATTCAACATCCGTGCGGCGTCGATCAGCGACTTGTCGAACGTCTTCAACGCCGCACGCGTCGTGATGAAGATGTACGGATACGTGTACAGCGCGATCACGACGATCGCCCCGTGAAGCCCGTAGATCGACGGGAGCGATTCGACGCCTATCGGTTCCAAAAGCGACTGTAATTCGCCGCGTGGTCGGAAGATCGCAACGAACGCGAACGCACCGAGGTAGCTCGGGATCGCCAGCGGAAGGGCGACGACGATCGTCCAGAACCGCCGAAACGGCATATCGGTGCGCACGGTGAGAAATGCGAGCGGAACCGCGATCAGCAAGGACACGATCGTCACGCCGATCATGAGCGTGATGCTGTTGAAAAGGATCTCGACGGTCCGCAGTCGAAAGAGGATCCCGCTCGCTCGATCGGGGTCGACCTCGAGCGCACGCACGACGATCCACGTCAGCGGGAACACCATCAGAGCGGCGACGGCGCCGCTAAGGAACGTCAATCCCAGCCGTCTGGCGGTGTGCGTCTGGTTCGCTTCGGTTGTCTGATCGTGTGACATGACGACGGCTACTGTCGCTTTCAGCGTCTGTGTGAATCCACTTCCCAGAGCTTTTTAGGACTTCCTAAAACAGCGTGATCGGAAATCCACACACCACCACGTGGCGGGGGATTTTGGCGGAAACCCGTCCTCAGCGGAGACCGGCGTCTCGTAGTAGATCGACAGCAGGCTGGATGTCGGCAAGCTGATTCAAATCGAACGACGGCGGGTTCAGTTCTTCGAGCGTCGGGAAGTCCTCGTCGGTGTATTCGACGCCTGGAATGACGGCGTACTCCTTGTTGGTATCGACGAAAAACTCCTGTCCCTGTCGTCCGAGGAGGTGCCGGACGAAGTCGCGGGCTAGGTCCTGGTTGTCGCTCGAATCGAGGACCGCCGCTCCCGAGACGTTGAACAACGACCCGATATCGCCGTCGGTGAACGTGACGTTGACCGGCACGTCGGGTTGATCGGCCGTCAATCGGCCGACGTAGTAGTGGTTGACGAACCCGACAGTCACCTCGCCGGCGGCGAGCGCTTCTGGGGTCGTCGACCCGCCCTCGTAGTTGTTCACGCCGGTCGCCTGCATGTCCTGGAGGTACTGTCTGGTCCGTTCCTCTCCGTGGTCGATCATCATCGCGCGGATCCACGCGAGGAACGATCCCGAATCGACCCGCCACCCCATCTCGTCCCGAAATCGATCGTCCTCGGGATACGCGAAGATGTCGTCGGGGAGTTCGTCGGGGCTCCACGCGTCCGTATTGTACGCGACGCATCGCGTTCGACCGGAGACGCCGGTCCACGTCCCGTCGGGGTCCTGCCAGCTGTCGGGCACTGTCTCGAGTACGTCGTCGGTCAACGCCACAGTTCGCCCGAGTGATTTGAGCGCACCGAGCGTCCCCGAATCCTGCGTGTACAGGATGTCGGCGGGGCTGTTTTGTCCTTCCTGTTCGATCGCGCTGAGGTGCGCCTCGTTGTCGTCGTAACGGATCTCCAGGGTGAGACCGTCGTAGTACGATTCGATGTCTCGAAGCACCGGCTCGATCTGCGCTTCGCGGCGGCCCGAGTAGATCGTCAACTCGCCGTCGAGATCCGGAAGGTCGTCCCAGTCGGTTCCCTCGGGCGTCACACCGGGACCGTCGTAGGTTCCGTTGCCGTTGCCGTTCCCATTGCCGTTGCCGTTTCCGTTGCCGTTGCCGTTTCCGTTCCCATTACCGCCGGTTTCGTCCCCACCGAGACAGCCGGCGATCGCCACGCTACCGAGAAGTACCGCCCCTGTAGTCCCCACGAATCCGCGCCGACTCCGTCCGTCGCCGTTTGTCCATGTGACTCTTTCGTCCGCCGGATTTGAATCGCCCATACCTGTTTAGGTCCACCTAAAACTAATAGTTCTTCCGATTTTGGTCGGCCAAAAACGGCTGTCAACTGACTCAACGGCGTCGTCACTCCTCCGTTTCGGGGTTTCGATCGACACTCAGCAATCGAGGTTCGCCGCGATCGATCTAGCCTCCGTGCGGATGCGCTCTGCGTCCATCCCGGTGTGGTCGCCCGCCTCGTAGCGGACCGTTCCGTCGATCATCGTAAACTGGACGTCGTCGCCGTGTGCCGAAAAGACGAGGTGCGAAAGCGGGTCGTGTATCGGGGTCGCCCGCGGGAGATCGGTCCGGAGGCCGATTACGTCTGCTTTCCACCCGGCCTTGAGAGCGCCCACTCGATCGAATCCGGCAGCCTGAGCCCCGTTTACTGTCGCCATCTCGAAAATCGTCGCCGCGGGGGTCGTCGTTGGATCGCCGGTGGCGACTTTCTGCAGCAGGCTCGCCTGTCGCATCTCGGTGAACGGATCGAGCGTGTTGTTGCACGGCGGCCCGTCGTTTCCGAGCGCGACGTTGATCCCACGATCGAGGTAGTCGGCGATCGGGGCGATACCTGATGCGAGTTTCATATTCGAGGAGGGACAGTAGGTGACGTTCGTTCCGGTTTCTGCGAGCAGTTCCCGTTCGGTCTCGTCGGTGTGCACGCAGTGGGCGAGCGTGACGTCCTCGCCGGTCAACCCAACCTCGTGGAGCCACTCGACGTTTCGCATTCCGGTCTCGCGTTCGACGCGTTCGATCTCGGCCTCGTTTTCGCTTGCGTGGGTGTGAATCGTGACGCCGTCGTACCGATCGGCCACCTCGCGTGCGCCGCGCAGGCACGCCTCCGTACAGCTCACCGCAAACCGCGGGGTGAGCGCGTAGCGTATCCGACCCTCGCCCGCGCCGTGATACTCGTCGATGAGCCGCTCGGAGTCCGAAAGCGCCGTTTCGGTGGATTCTTCCAGTCCGTCCGGGGAGTCTTTGTCCATCATCACCTTCCCCAGCCGCCCGCGGATCCCCGCGTCGATCGCCGCCTCGAAGGCTTCGGCGGCGTGGTGGACCGAGAGGTGATCGACGACGGTGGTCGTCCCCGATTCGACGAGTTCGAGGTATCCTAACTCGGCGGCGACCCGCATCTCCGCTGCATCCAGTGACGCTTCCATCGGGAGGACGTGTTCGAACAACCACTCCAAGAGCGCGGCGTCGTCTGCGATTCCGCGACCCACCGACTGTACGGAGTGCACGTGCGCACCGACTAGCCCCGGTGCGATGACGTCGTACCGTCTCCGACGCCGATCGGGGTACCGATCGGTGAGTTCGTCGCGGTCACCGACCGCCTCGATCCGATCGTCGGTGACGACGACCGCGCCGTCTTCGATCACCGTCCTCGCGTCGACGATCACCGTTCCCTGCAGTAACATCCGTCGTACCGTGACGGAAGCCAGCGGTAAGAGTGTACGGATCGTCCGGCCGTTCGACGGCTCGTTCGGTTCGTCCGGCCGTTCGACGGCTCGTCGGGATCACCCTGCGAGGTAGATGGTCTACGGTCGACTCGTTGACGGTCGACTCGTCGATGCTCGATCGAGTTCGGACTCGCGCGTGTCGATCCCAGCAGGGTTTTCACGCTCGGCCCCGACCGGATCGTATGAGCAATCCGACCGCGATCATTCACACGAACCACGGCGACATCACCGTCGAACTCTTCGAGGAGCGAGCCCCCCGGACCGTCGACAACTTCGTCGGCCTCGCGACCGGCTCGAAGGAGTGGGAGGACCCCGAAACGGGCGATACCGTCAGCGGCGAACCGCTCTACGAGAACGTCATCTTCCATCGCGTCATCGAGGGGTTCATGATCCAGGGCGGCGATCCGACCGGGACCGGCCGCGGCGGCCCGGGCTACCAGTTCGACGACGAGTTCCACGACGACCTCACGCACGACGCCGCAGGGACGCTCTCGATGGCGAACGCCGGTCCGAACACCAACGGGTCGCAGTTTTTCATCACCCTCGACGCCACCCCGCACCTCGACGGTCGTCACTCGGTCTTCGGTGAGGTGACCGATGGAATGGACGTCGTCGAGGAGATCGGCTCGGTCCCGACCGATCGGAACGACAAACCGCGCGAGGACGTCGTCATCGAGTCGATCGACGTCACCTGGGAGTAGCCTGTCAACTCCACACCCGGCGAGTGGCCAGTCGTCCCGCACCCGACGAGTGGCCAGTCGTCCCGCACCCGACGAGTAGCCAGTCGTCCCGCACCCGACGAGTAGCATCTCACCGCACACGGCTGGGTGGAAACCGCGACGCGTCGAATCGGGACGATCGACGCCGACTCGGCGCTGATTGCGGTCCAGTATAAGGGTTTCCGACAACGCTTATACCCGATCGTGGTATACGGTGGCATGCACCGATGTTCGAACGCTTCTCAAGCGGCTACTACCTCGGGGAACTGTACGTCGAACCGCACGAGGAGGATCGCGCGGCGATCCACAGTGCGGACCACGAACGGATGAACGAACAGCTCTATGCGATCGGCGAAGGCGTAGAGCGGCTCGACGCGCCGCTCGTCATGAAGCTCGACGCCACACACTTTCCCGTTCACGGCGACGATTCGGTCCCCTCGGGGACGCTTGCGGTCCCCGACTCGTGGACGATCGATCGGCTTCCCACCCGCCGGGAGGTGCTCCTCGCGGAGGGGTCCAGAGCGATGGAGTTACTCCGGTATTCGGGGTGGCGATCGTCCCGAGGCACGTGACCGGCGTTCGACACCGACCAGCGCCGATCGTTCGCGTCGGCGGCTGGCACCAACCCCACACTTCAAGTCGATCGCCATCCCCGTTGCGGTATGCTCGACGAACTGCTCGGCCGTGCGACACTGAAAGCGCGGATTGAGGAGTTGGCAGAGAAGAACCATCACCTCCAGCGTCGCGTCGACGCCGAGGAGCAACGCCGCGCGGACGCGGTCAGCGCCAAACAGGACGCCGAAGAGCGGGTCAACCGCCTGGAGGACCGAATCGCCGAGTTGACAGACCGGGTCGAGCGGCTCGATGCGGAGTCGGAGACCGACGAGCGTAGCTTCCGTCGCCGCGAGTCGCTCCGCGGCGATCGCCTCTCGGAGTTTCTCTCGCGGCTCGCGTCGATCGAGACGGGGCCGGAGGGGGCGTTGACCGCGACGATCGACGACGCCAGCGCGCTGCCCGAGTCGGTCGAGTCGGCGTTCGACTCACACGCCTCGCTCGTCCGACGCGCCGCCCCCGGTATCGCCTACGCCGACGATCTGGGCGTCGTCGCGGCAGTCCTCAGACCACCGACGATCCCCGATTCGATCGACGAGTGGGCCGACTCGTTTCGGGTCGACGAGGAGTGGTTCCTGCCGACCGGCCGCTTCGCGTTCGGGATCGTCCGATCCGACGTCTTCGGGCTCGGCATCTACGATGGATTCGAACGGGTGTCGGTTTCGGGATTCGAAAGCGACGTCAAATCCGACCATTCGAAGGGCGGCTTCTCCCAGGGGCGTTTCGAACGGATTCGGGACGAACAGATCGCCGACCACCTCGATCGCGTCGAGACCGCGTTGGAAGCGGTTGAGGGCGTCGATCGGACGATCCTCGTTGGCGAGCGGATGGTGCTCGACGAACTCGAGGCGTACGCCGACGTCACCGACGCGGTGGACGCGCGCGGGGATCCCACGTCCGCACTCGATCACGCCTTCGCGGACTTTTGGACCACGGACGCGTTCTTGTTGTAGCGACCCTGGCCGACGAGTCAGTCGTTCGATGGCTCTGTGTCGGTCGTCGTCGATCCCGTCCCGACCAACAGTACGGAGACGCCGTCGTCGATCTCCTCGAGTCGATCGGCCAGCCGCCACCGTCCGAGGAGCGATCGATCCTCGAAGGCGGCCCGGTCCACCGCGAACAGGTCGATCGATTCGGCAGCGAGATACGTCGGCACCACCTCGCTTGGCGTCCCGCGAAGGACGGTCGCCTCGATGTCGACCCCGGTGACCGCCGCGAGATCGTTGGCCTCCTCGATGAGCCGGCGTTCCGCGTCGTCGATATCGCCGATCGTTCCCGGTCCGAAATACTGTTTCACCGCACCCGGATCGACGACTGCCAGCAGGTGTAGCGTCGCATTCACGCCCGCGGCAAGAATCGCAGCCTGCTGTGAGACGGGCCCCGTCCCCGGCTCCCCGTCCTCCAAAACCAGTACCCGCTCGATCGATGGGTTCGCGACGGGCATCGTTATCGGGCCACCGTCACCGGGACCGGCGATCGACGAACGACCGTTTCGGCGACGCTTCCGAGGAGTAGTCGCGCCGCGCCGTCGCGCCCGTGGCTTCCCATCACGATCGCGTCGACGTCGTTGGCCGCCTCGGCTGCGTACGCGACGATTTCCCGCGTCGGTCTCCCCGAAACGACCGCCGTCTCGATCGTTCGATCGGGCCCGATCCGACCTTTGACCTCCTCGAACAACGTCTCTGCTCGACCCTGCTGACTCTTGGCGGGGGTGGCCGTGGACGCCGCGTTCGCGTCGGGGCGCAGCACGGTTTCGGTCTGATCGACGACCGAGAGCAACACGATCGTCGCGTCCGGGTACAGCTCCGTGGCGTATTCGGCGGCCGCTTTCGACTGCCGCGAGCCGTCGATCGGGACGAGGATACGTCGGGACATACGCGATTGTTCCCCGGCAGCGGACTAAAACAAGGGGGGTGATAGCCGACGAAGTCGGTTCGGAACTCGCAGTTGGTGTGCGTGATCTCGGTCCGTTCGGAACTCGCAGTTGGTGTGCGTGACCCCGTCGATTCGAGGACCCGCCGATTTATGCACCCGTGCCCCATCGATCCTCTCATGATCGATTCGAACACTCCAACGCGCCGTACGGCGGTTCTGGCACACGAGAAGTTCCCCGATCGAGCGAAGACGGCCGTCGGCGTGATGCGGTACGGATCCGACGAGATCGTCGCCGTCCTCGATCGGGCCACCGCTGGCGATCGAGTGACAGATCACGTCTCGGACGTCCGGGACGCGCCGATCGTCGACTCCTTCGAGGCGATCGACGGCGAGGTGGACACGCTGTTAATCGGCATCGCCCCGATCGGCGGCGGGTTCGACGAGAGCTGGCGCGAGGACGTTCGCTCGGCGATCGAAGCCGGCTGCGACGTCGTGGCGGGGCTTCACTACTTTCTCAACGACGACGAGGAGTTCGCCGACCTCGCCGCCGAGTACGGCGTCGACCTCGTCGACGTCCGCAAACCGCGCGAGGACCTCACCGTGAGCGAGGGAATCGCCGATCAGGTCGACGCCACGGTCGCGCTCACCGTCGGGACCGACTGTTCGGTGGGGAAGATGACCGTCGCCTACGAGATGGTCGAGGCCGCAACGGACGCGGGGATCGACGCGGCGTTCGTCCCGACCGGACAGACCGGGATCATGATCGAGGGGTGGGGCACCCCGGTCGATCGCGTCGTCTCGGACTTTACGGCTGGTTCGGTCGAGGAGATGATCCTCCAGGTCGGCGACGACCACGACCTGCTCGTCGTCGAGGGGCAGGGAACGATCATTCACCCCGCCTACTCGGCTGTCACCTGTGGCATCCTCCACGGGTCGATGGCAGACGCACTCGTCCTCTGTCACGCCGCCGGTCGGGAGGCGATCCACGGATACGAACACGTTGGCCTTCCTCGGCTTTCGACGTACGTCGACCTCTACGAGTCACTCGCAGCACCGGTGTTCGAAACCGAGGTCGTCGCGGGGGCGCTCAACACGCGATCGCTCCGGGGCGGACCCGCACGCGAGGCGATCGACGAGTTCGCCTCGGACCTCTGCGTGCCGGCGACGGACCCGGTCCGATTTGACGCGACGGAGATCGTGGAGGCGATCGACGTATGACGCTTTCGAGTGCGTTCGAGCGGGTCTCCTTGCCGCTTTCGAACCCGTTTACGATCGCTCGCGGCACCCAGACGCACGCGGAGAACGTGGTCGTTCGCCTCACCGACGAAGGCGGGATGACGGGCGTCGGCGCGGCCGCCCCCTCCGCACACTACGGGGAAACCGCAGCCACCGTCGAGGCCGTCTTGCCAGAGATGCTGTCGGCCGTCGAGGAGATCGACGATCCCCACGCCCTCGAACGGATCGAACGCCGACTCGGCGAGATCGTCACCGACAACCCGGCGGCACGGTGTGCGATCTCGATCGCGGCCCACGACTTGGCGGCGAAACGACTTGGTGTGCCGCTGTATCGGCTGTGGGGACTCGACGCCTCGCGGACGCCGACCACGTCGTTCACCATCGGACTCGACGAGACCGCAGTCGTCAGAAAGAAGACCGAAGACGCCGTGGCCGCCGGCTACGACGTGTTGAAGCTCAAACTCGGCACCGATCGCGACGAGGAACTCGTCGCGGCCGTTCGCGAGGCCGCACCCGAGGCTACGCTCCGCGTCGACGCAAACGAGGCGTGGACGCCCCGCGAGACGATCGAGATGAGCCACGTCCTTGCGGAGTACGATGTCGAGTTCATAGAGCAGCCGGTGCCCGCAGCCGATCCAGCGGGGCTTCGATTCGCCTACGAGCGCTCCGCGCTGCCGATCGCCGCCGACGAATCGTGCGTACGGCTCGCGGATATCCCCCGGATCGCAGATCGGGCAGACATCGCGAACCTGAAACTGATGAAGTGCGGCGGCCTCTACGAGGCCCAACGGATGATCCACGCGGCCCGCGCACACGGGTTGGAAGTCATGCTCGGCTGCATGATCGAATCGAACGCCGCGATCGCCGCTGCGTGTCACCTCGCCCCGCTTTTGGATTATGCCGACCTCGACGGCGCGTTGCTCTTAGCGGATGACGAGTACGACGGCGTGCCGATGCCGGAGGGACGGATCGCGCTGGAAGCGATCGATCGTCCAGGTACCGGTGCCGTCCCCCGTTGATCGCGGCGCGTGGGTCGATTGATCGATACTGTCTCGGAGGGGCGTCGATTCCAGCTGACCGGAGAACGGCCGCCCACTGTCGATCGGCCCTATCAGTAGTTGGCAATATAACTCAAATTTATATGTGAATGCAGACACACACTGTCTGGAACGCTACTCTACAGAGAAAGCAGGCAGAGTGCCTCGGGGCTTGACCCCGGAGCAGTTCACGCGTTCCAAACTGAATAAAGTCAATCACATTGCCAACAACGGCTATCTGGATCGGAGGATGAACGGTCCGATCGCGAGCGTTTGTTTCGCGACCGTCACGATCCGGAACATGTGCGACAGCAGGATGAAAAACGGCACTAGCGTGACGGCGATCCCGACGGCGACGACCCACACAAGTCGATCGACGCCGAGAGTCGTCCCGATCACACGCGCCGGATCGACGAACAGGGTCACCACGACGCACGCCAACAGCGCCGGGATCGCCGCGTACATGATCGATCGCGAAAGCTCGATCAACTCCCACTGGAAATACAGCGTCTTGAAGTGCTCCCGGGCGGGGCCGAACAGTTTCAGGACGGCGAGCAACTCCTCGAACGCGCTTTCCCCCTCGTCGGGGTTCGCGGTTCCTGACCCTTCGTCGGGGTTCGCACGCGCGGCGTCCGCGCCTTCCGACCCCTCGTCCGCCTCGATCGTTACCGTCCGCTCGGCTCGTAGTTGCCTGCCTTCGTGGAGGAATCGCGAGTAATCGAAGTTCAACGCCGCAGAGATGACGGCGAACGTTCCGAACGAGGCCGATTCGAGGGACTGTTCGATCGTCTCCGTGCGCGCTATGAGTTCGTCGGTGTACGAATCGATCGGATTGTCTGCGATCGGTTCGTTCGCCTTGATCGATCGAAGCGTCGTCGCCCGATCGCGGACGATCGACAACATCGCCCCGAGGAACGCCGCCGGATCGGCGGGCCCGATCGGTCGGTCGAGATACGACTCTACCGCTCGTCGGAACGCCATCGCCTCGTCCATCCGCTGTCGTTGGTCGCCGACCGCACCGAGTTCCTGCGAGAGGACGAGCTGGCCGAGACTGACGACGAGCGCCACGGTGGTGATGGTCGCGGTGAGGAACCCGACGAACAGTTCGCCGACGATCGGATCGGACTCCACCACCGCTCGAAACGCGTTCGGGCGGGCGGCTCCCACGAGCGTCACCGCTCCGAAGACGAGCAGGGTCATCCCCGCCGCCAGCGATCGCCTGTCGGCTTCTACGAGTAGCCACAGCCAGATCGCACGTTTCGACGCGCGTTTTCGCATCGTCTCGGCTGTCGTCGAATCGACCATACCGACACCTCGCCGTCGAACGTGAAACCGGTTGGTAGCGATCGGAAATCCGACGTATCACGCGACGCGAGCGGTCGGCAAGAATCGACCGTCGAACAGACCGGACGTCGGTACCGCACGACGTTCTCGTACGGTTACTGTTCGTCGTCTCGGAGTTCTTCGAGTTCCGCTTCGACCGCTTCCTCGTCGATCTCCGCGTCGAGGTCCGCCAGCTCGGCGTCGAGATCGGCCGCGTCGGTTTCCTCGCCCTGCTCGACGTCGGCCGCGTCGGTTTCTGTGTCCGGTTCCGTGTCCGATTTCCCCATTTCGGCTTTCAGCGTCTCCAGCTCCGAGTCGACCTCTCCGCCCTGTCTGAGTTCTTCGAGCTCGCGATCGAGCTGATCTTTGTCCGACAGCGCGCTTTCGAATGCACCGGTGTCCTGCAGTTCGTCCATCGCTGCCGATCGAGCCTCCATCTCTTCTGTCCGTTCCTCTGCGCGTTCGATCGCTCTCCCGACGTCCTCCATCTCGTCGCCGGCCCCGGTCATCGCCTCCGACACCCGCGAGGAGGCTTCGGCAGCCTCGTATCGGGCTTTCATCGTCTCTTTTTTCGTGCGGAACTCCTCGATTTGGCTTTGGAGTTCGTTTTTCTTCTCGACGAGGTTGTCCTGGGTGTGTTGCAGGTCGGCGATTTGGCCCTCCAGATCCTCGATTTGTTGCATCTTCGATTTCTTCTTCTCGAGCGCCCGGCGTGCGAGGTCGTCGCGATCCTGCTGGACGGCCTCGCGGGCCTGCTGGTTGTGCTTTTCGACGTTCTCCTCGAGGCGGCGCTTTTGAATCTCCAGGCGTTTCTTCTGGGTCGTCAGGTCGGCGATCCCCTGTTTGACGTCCTGCAGCTCGTCTCGCATCTGTTCGTACGAGTAATCGAGCGTCTCGGTCGGGTCCTCCGCCCGGTTCAAGATCGCGTTGATCTTCGAGCGGATGACGTAGGAGGTGCGCGAAAGGATTCCCATACACCACAATAGCACACGTCGGGCTTAAAACCTGATACACGTATGTTGTTGGTATGGGAGAACGGATTCGCCTCCCCGGTTCACGGAGGGTCGTCGCCACGTTAGACCGGACAGCGATCGAGGACGATCCGCAGTCGGTCGTCGTCGCCTGCCCGCCACACCCCCAACACGGCGGCCACCGGGGCGACGATCGACTGCGTGCGGTGAGCGACGAACTCACCGATCGGGGGGTCGACTGCCTTCGCTTCGATTACGGACCGTGGGACGAGGGGTACGGCGAGTGTGCGGACGCCGCCGCGGCCGTCTCGTGGGGGGTGGATCGGTACGATCGCGTCGGCCTGTTCGGATTCAGCTTCGGCGGCTCGGTCGCGTTGCTCGCCGCCGTCGATCGACCGGCCGTCGCGGCGGTGAGCGCGCTCGCCCCCACCGCCCGTCTCAATCCCGACGCGGACGCGGTCGAGGCGCTCGAACACGTCACGTCGCCGGTGCAGATCGTCTACGGGTCCCGAGATACGACCGCCGACTGGGAGCCGGTGGTCGATCGAGCCCGACAGCTCGCCGCCGCGGGCCGCGAGCAGTCTGTCGTCGAGTTCGGCGCGGATCACTTCTTCGTCGGACAGACGAAACGGGTCGCAGCGCCGATCGCCACGTTCCTCCTCGAACGGCTGTGACCGGTTCGTCGATCGAGCAGACCCGACGATTCGGTGTTCGGCGCGCGAACGGTCACCCGACGTGGATCACTCCAGGAAGAACGCCTCACGTTCGAACGGTTCCGTGGTCCCCGTCACTCCGGTCACGTCAAGGGCCGTGACCGTCGCCTCGACTCCCACGAGCCCCGCCAGACTCGGTTCGGTGCGCCCGTCGTCCCCCGAGATCAACTCTTTGATGTAGAGCCCGCCCTCGCCGTGTATTTCGACGGTCGCGTGTCGGCCGTCTTCCAGTTCGGCGCTTGCAGATAGCACCGTTCGAACCCGGGTTCGTTCCGCGCGGCGGTGATCGACCCGCTGGGGGGTGTACTGTTCGATCGTCGCGCCGTCGAGCGTCTCGATCGCGGTCGCCAACGCCGATTCGGTCACGTCGTCGCCGAACTCCACGGCCGCACGATACGTCTTCGAGGCGTCCAGTTCCTTGACGCGTTCGACCATGTCGTACCGGGCGAGTCGGAGGCCTTCGACCTCGATCGCCCCATCCGCGAGCGCGTTGACGTCCCCCTCCAGCCGTTCGACGTCGATCCGACGGCGGCGCGGTTCTTGCACCTCCACCACGAACGGTCGTCCCGTCCCCAGCATCCGGGCGTCGACGTCTTCTCGACCCGCGCCGTGGAAGGTCGAATCGGTGCCGTCCATCACCTCTTCGACGATCGGCGCGACGTACCCCTCGACGCTCTCGTCGTAGAGGTATCCCGACCCGCCGCAGTGATCGCACGTTGTCCGTCCAACCCGCCCGCTGCCGTGACACTCCCGACAGGGCCACTCCGTCTGCGGGATATCGCGTTCGAGCTTCCGGTATCGGCCGTAGACGAACGCGGAGTTGACGGTCGTCTCGACGCGACCGCCCTCCAGATCCAGCGTGAACTGCACGTCCGGACGGGTGAAATCGACGTCCGTCCCGGTTAGCTGTCCGATCCGCTTTCCGACCTCGCGGTTGAACTCCGATTTGAACTGTTCGCCCGCGTCCGAGTCGACGCCGGCGTCCTCGCGCAACAACACCTCGTTTTCCTCGACGAGCGGCGGGGTTCGCGTCCCGACCTGATAGGTGTCGAACTCCACGCCGTCGATCGAGGCGGCTGCCCGCTCGGCCCACTCGTCGAACGTCGCACAGTACCCTTCACACACCCAGCAGGCGGCCGTGTCAGTCGGCTCGTAGGGCGTGTCGTCTGCGATCGCAACGGCAACGCGGAGGCTGTTTCCCCGCAACTCGTTCGTGAGGCCGAAACTCCGATCGGCGAAGACGCGCCCGAGACAGGCGTCACAGACCGGACCGGCGTCGATCACGGCCCGCGCGTCGGCGAGGACTTCCATACGGGGACATTCCGCGCGTCGGATAACTGTCTTGTCCTTCACCGCCTATGTGTGCGCTTTGGTATCACGTGGAAATATATCTATCATTCGACCACTACTCGTGTTTTTCCATGTCCATTGGTAACACAACCCCGAAAAGATTCATGTTTGAGCGGCGTATATCGTTGTTTCACGAACCTACTATCAAATGGACATACTCATATCGAATCTGAAACGACACCGAAATATTCTCCTGTTCGTGCTGTTGTCGATCCTGTGGGGGACCTCCTTCGCCGCGATCGCCGTCGGGTTGGAGGCGCTGCCACCGCTTCTTTTCGCCGCGCTCAGGTACGACATCGCCGGCGTGCTCCTTTTGGGATACGCGCTGTTGGCGACCGACCAGTGGCGACCGCGCGGGCGCGAGGAGTGGACGCTGGTGACGATCGGCGGGTTGCTCGTCGTCGGCGTCCACTACGCGTTGCTTTTCACCGGCCAGACGTACGTCACGAGCGGCGTCGCCGCGATCGTCATGAGTACGTCGCCGATCCTCACCCCGCTTTTCGCCTGGCTGTTGCTCCCCGACGAGCGCCTCGGCGTTCCGGGCGTGATCGGCGTGTTCTTCGGGCTGGTCGGCGTCGCACTCGTCGCCGCCCCCGAACCCCACGTCGTGGACGGGACGGCCGTCGGCGTCGCCTTGCTCGTCCTTTCGGCTGCGAGTTTCGCCGTCGGTGCGGTGTTCGTCAAACGCCACCCAGCCCGGATGCCGATCGTCCCCTCGCAGGCGTGGATGATGCTGATCGGCGCGGCGAGCCTCCACGCCTCGAGCCTCCTGTTCGGCGAGGCCCAGTTCGGCTCGGTGTCGTGGACGCCGGCCGTCCTCGCTTCGCTGTCGTATCTCGCGATCGGGGCGAGTTCGATCGGCCTCGTGGTCTACTTCGATCTGCTCAATCGGATCGGCGCTATCGAAACGAGCCTCGTCAACTACGTCGTGCCGGCCGTCGCAGCGCTTTTCGGCTGGGTGCTGTTGTCCGAATCTGTCACCGGCGACACGATCGCCGGGTTCGCCGTCATCGTCGTCGGATTCGGCTTCCTGAAGTGGGAGGCGGTCTTCCCCCGCATCGTCGCGCTCGAAGCGAGACTCAGTCGGGGCTACCCGGTCGAGGACGAGTTCGTCGACGTCAGTGCGTTCGACGCCACCGAGTCGCCCCGGGCGTTCCCGGCTGACGACTGAGCGACGCGGTACCGGCGACGGCCTTCCTCGTCGTTCAGGCGACGAACCACCCAGTCGTTCCGTCGGCGGCGTTCTACGCCGGTACGGCGACGAACCACCCAGTCGTTCAGTCGGCGATCCACGATCGAAGTCACGCTCCGTCCCCGATCGGTATGTATCTGCCTACCGATCGGTACTCGAGTAATAACAAAACCGTTACCGACCGGTTTCCAGGGTACGCGCCGAGGCGGGCGACGGATCCACGCTCGTTCGCTTACGGCGTCACAGCGAGGTAGTTCACGCATGCAACGTACGGAAACGACGGCCTTCTTCGATCGACGCACTGGATACTGGACGAGTACGCACGCCCCCCGCGAGGTAACTCATGTCTAATCAAGGGTATTTCGACGGGCGCGGCGACGAACTGGCCGACACCACCGTCGAGGCGGGACCGACGACGGTTCGGAAAGTCCCCGAGCGCCGCGAGGACGGCCTCGTGGTCAGGTACACGCTGGAGTCGGCGGCCGACGTGCCGATCGACCTGCGCTTGACCGACGAACTCCCGGTGAGCGGCCGGTCGGAGATCGGGTTCCACCCGGACAACGCCCCGCAGACGTGGGCTGCGGACGGTGACACTGTCGTCATCGAGCACACGCTCGACCCGAACGAAACGGCCCGCCTCCTGTTCGGGATCGTCTTCGAGGGCGACTCGGTCGACGGCGTCGCCTCCTCGGACCCGCCGGCGATAGAGGTTGTCGATCGGCTCGATCCCGATCACGAAGCGATCGCCACCGACGGATCGACCGATCGATCGGCCGACGGCGGACTGTTCCAGCGGGCGAAAGGAACGCTGTTCAGCGGCAGGAGCGGCGACTCGGACGGTGACGCTGCGGAGTCGGGCGAGGACTCCCCCGAGTCGATCGAGGAGGCTCATGAGTCGGACAACGACTCGAACGCGCCGTTCGACGACTCGAACGCGCCGATCGAGGGGGTCGACGAGACGTTGCACCTCCCGGATCCAACCGATCCGACGGCCGCTGGCGGACGATCGGACGCACGGGACGCGTCGGGTGCTGGCGGGGACGCGATCGACCACGCGGACGAGGCCGATGCGCTCGCGTTCGAGATGGGCGGTGCAACCGTTGCTCGGGACGATCCGAAATCGGACGCGATCGTCGATCCGGACCGAGACGCTGAAGCACCAACGGACGATTCCGATCGGACCGGCGAGTCCGACGAAGGAGGCGAGCCACGAGCGGCCGAAAGCGTCGTTTCGGCGCTCGTTTCGGAACTGCAATCTGGCGACGTCTCCGACGCCGAACTGGAGGCGCTTCGCGACGCAGTTGCCCGCGAGCAGTCGCGCTCCGAACAGATTCGGATGCGACACCTCCAGTCTCGAATGGACGATTTCGCCGCCCACGTCGATCTTCTCGAGGCGTTCGTCGACGAGTACGGCACCATCTCGGAGTACGCAGCCGAGACCGGATCGCAGATGGAAACGCTCCGTGCGGACCTCGAGGCGATCGACGACGCGGTTTCGGCCGTTCAATCGACGCAGTCCTCGACGGACTCACAGGTCGACGCGATCGAATCGCAACTGGAATCGATCGAGGCAACGTACGAAGCCGATTACGAGGCGATCGAATCGGAGTTGGAGTCGGCCGAATCGCAACTGGTGTCGATCGAATCGGAGTTGGAGTCGGTCGTCGAGCGACACGACAGCGACGTCGCGTCGATCGCGGACCGACAGGACGCGATCGAAACGGACGTCGAACGCGTCGGCGACACCGTACGGACCGAATCCGAACGCGTGGACGCGCTCGTCGATGAGTTCCAGTCGCTCTGTGGGACGATCGCGGACGCGTTCGACACGACCGACCTTTCGACCGGCACCGACCTCGAGTCCTGACTGTCGCATTCGTCCCGCATCGACTCGACTCGACTTGCCTCGACTCGACTTTCCTCGGCTCGACTTGACTCGACTCGACTTGACTCGACTTGACCCGACCTGATTCGATCTAGTTTCGTCCCTACAGATCGACCGTACGGCGGCGGGTTCGACGTTCGACTCCGTCGGTTGCCACGTCCCGTATATATTAATCGATCGCGTACGACGTGGTCCTGTGACCGTGTGGGCTGACCCGTATCGGAGACGCTGGCTCCTGTGGGGCGTGCTCGGCTGTACCTTCCTGTTAGTGAACATCTACCGCCTCTCGACGGCCGTCATCGCGACGGATCTCATGGCGGCGTTCGACACGACGGGTGCCCAACTCGGGACGTTGCACGCGATGTTCTTCTACGTCTACGCGGTGATGCAGATCCCGACGGGCATCCTCGTCGATCGGATCGGGCCGCGGCGGACAGCGACTGTCGGCGCGATCACGATGAACGCCGGGGCGATCTGGTTCGGGCTCGCAGGCGGGTACGCCGCTGCGCTCGGCGCTCGCTTTCTGATCGGACTGGGCGGCAGCGTGATCTTCGTCTCGCTGCTTCGGTTCAGTGCGAACTGGTTTTCCGCGAGCGAGTTTTCGACGATGAACGGGCTCAGCTTCGCCGTGGGCGGCGTCGGCGGGATTTTAGCGACCACGCCCTTCGCGATCGTCGTCGACGGCGTCGGCTGGGAGCCGACGTTCCTCTTGTTGGGGGCTGTCGGCCTCGGGCTCGCCGTCGTGACGTTCGTTCTCGTCCGCGACTCCGCAGAGCGCGCGGGCCTCGAACCGATCGAAAACGTCCCCGAAACGGCGATGCTCTCGATCGCGGAGGTGCGCGCCCACACGCGCACGGTCGTTCGGGATCGGTGGACGTGGATCGTCGGCCTGCTGTTGTTCTGTACGAGCGGGTTGAACCTCACGCTGTTTGGGCTGTGGGGAATTCCGTACGTCGTCCAGACGTACGACACCTCCGTTACGATCGCCTCGACCGTCACGCTGGCTGCCGGCATCGGGGGCGTCGTCGGCCCGCCGACGATCGGGTGGCTCTCCGCGCGGACCGATCGACGGGTGGAACTCATTCTCGTCGGGACGATACTGTACACGCTCTCGCTCGGCGTCATCGCCGTCACGGGCAAGCCGCCGTTCCTCGTGGTTGCGGGTGTCTTCTTCCTCGTGGGAGCGCTGTTCGGGGCGTTCGTACTCACGTATCCGATGATCACGGAACGACACGCAAGCCGCGCCAGCGGGATCGCGATGGGCAGCATCAACGGCGCTGCGTTCCTCGGCGCGGCGATGCTGCCGACGCTCATGGGGTGGGCGCTCGACACGTACTGGACCGGCGAGTACCTCGGCGGCGTCAGGGTGTACACCGCGACCGGGTACCGGGTGGCGTTCGCGATCGCGACTGCCGCTGGCGCTGTCGCCATCTGCTGTGCGATCTGGGTGCTTCTCACCGATCGACGGACCCGCTGAGGTGCCAGTCGGGCGACGTGCGGGATATAAACCGTTTTACCCGCACGTATCGCCGGTCTCCTCATGGACGTAGACCTCGGAAACGCGATCGGGACGACACCCGGCGTGAGTACCGCAGTGCTCGATCGACTCGACGAGCGCGTCGCGGCGGCCCACGAGCGGATCGACGCCGGACGCGCCGCCCACGAACACGGGTACGCGGCGTTGAACCTCCCGGAGACGGTCGACACGGCGGCGGTCCGGTCGGCGGTCGATCGGTTCGGCGATCCCGCCTCGATCGTCACGGTCGGGATCGGGGGCAGCGCGCTCGGCGCGGCGACGATCGACGCCGCGCTCTCGGGCCCCGAGGACGCCGAGACGTACTTCCTCGACAACGTCGATCCAGATGCCACCGCACAGCTGTGTTCGTCCATCGATCTCGAGTCGACCGTCGTCAACGTCGTCTCCCGGTCCGGAACGACCGCCGAAACGCTGGCGAACTTTCTCGTCCTCAGGGAGGCGATGACCGTTGCGGGCGTCGACTGGACCGAGCGGACGATCGTCACCACCGGCGATTCGGGCAATCTCGCGGCGCTCGCACGCGCGCACGACCTCCCGGTGCTTGCGGTCCCCGATGGCGTCCCCGGTCGATTCTCGGCGCTCTCGACGGTGGGACTTGCCGTCGCGGCGATCCAGGGTCACGATCTGGATGCAATCGTTTCGGGTGCGCGCTCGGAGGCCGATCGGCTCGCCGGGTCGCTGTACGAGTCACCGGCCTACGCGTACGGGGCGATCTGCTATGCGCTCGCAGAACGCGGCGCACTGACTGACGTGCTGATGCCCTACAGCGAGTCGCTCGAGTACTTCGCCGAATGGTTCGCCCAGTTGTGGGCCGAAAGTCTCGGGAAGGACGGGCTCGGCCAGACGCCGGCACGGGCCCTGGGCGCGACCGATCAACACTCCCAGCTGCAGCTGTACCGGGCCGGCCCACGCGACAAGCTCGTGACGCTCGTTCGCCCCCGCGAACGAGCGGACGTGTCGATCCCCGAAACCGATCTGGAGGGGCTTTCGTACCTCGGGGGGTCGTCGCTCGGCGACCTCCTCGACGCCGAATTCGAGGCGACCGAAGCGAGTCTCGCCGCGGCGGACAGACCGAACGTTCGGATCGAGATCGATCGGGTCGACGAGCGCGGTATCGGCGAACTCCTCTACGGGATGGAAGCCGCCTGCGTGCTCTACGGCGAACTGGCCACCGTCGAGACGTTCACGCAACCGGCAGTCGAGTGGGGCAAACGCGCCGCCCGCGGGTTGCTCGGCGGCGGCGAGTTCGAGGAGGCCGACGCCGTCGCCGGCAAACGCGAACTGGTGATCGACGGCACCCCCAAACAACAGTAATCCTCCAGACAACTGTAATCAGCGACGGCGATGCCTGCGCGCGACCGATCGCCGCGTTTCCCGATCGGATCCCGACCGGAAGTCCTACCAGCGACGGTCTCGTAGACCCGATCGAATGCCCGCGTCCGTGGACTCCCGCTGGCCGACTCGTCTGAACGCCCTCTTCGAAGCGTTGTTCGTCGTGGTCGGGACGTTCTTCTTTGCGAGCCTCGTCGTCATCGCCGTTCGCGACGCGCTCGTCGGTACCGGTCTCATCGCACTCGAGAGTACGGAACTTCGGATCGCCACGACAGTCGTCCAGTTCATCGCGTTCGGGATCGGCGTCGGCTGGTACCTCCGGGCGACCGATCGGTGGGACCTCATCGGCGTTCGGACGCCGACGATCCGTCACGTCGGGTACATCGTGATCGGGAGTGTCGCGCTTTTGGGCGCGCAGGTGTTGCTCAGCCTCCTGCTCGATGCGATCGGCGTCTCCACCGGCGCAAACCGCGCGATCACCGACGGCATGGGAGAGCCGACTTACTTCCTCGCGATGATCGGCATCTCACTGTTGCTCGTGGGGCCCGCCGAGGAACTGCTGTTTCGGGGCGTCCTGCAGGGTCGACTCAGGGCGTCGTGGGGGGCGTGGCCGGCGATCGTCCTGTCGACGGTGGTGTTCGGTGCGATCCACCTGCCGGCGATCGTCGGCGACCCCGGCCAGCAGTACGCGACGATCGCGCTCGTTGGGACGCTCGGACTCCTGTTGGGGTACCTCTACGAACGGACGGGTAACATTGTTGTCCCGGCCGTCGTCCACGGCGTTCACAACGCGGCCGTGTTCGGGATCCAGTATCTCGCGGCGATCGGGGTCGCGACGTGAAGCGAGCCCGCCAGCCTGAAGCCTGACGCTACGCCGGATTCTTGCGCGTCAGATCGCTGCCGCAGATCGGGCACCGATCGTGTTTCTCCTCGAACTCGCGGCCACATCCTGCACACTGGAAGATCCAGGCGCGCTCTTCTGTGATCCCGTCACGGGCGATGACCTGCACGGCGACGCCGAGGCGCTCTGCGACGTTCTGCATCGCGTAATCGTCCGTTACCAGCGTGCCGTCGAGTTCGAAGGCGGCCGCCAACAGTCGGCTATCCGTCTCCGAAAGCACGTCGGCGTCGCCGGTTTCTGTCGCCGCTCGTCGGATTTTCTCGACGGTCCCCGCAGCGGGAATGTGGATGTGCATTCCGGCGCCCTCCTCGGCGTCGAATCGAAAGGCGTGTTCGCCTTCCAGCTCCTCGCGGACGAGCGGAATCGAAGCCGTCGGCTCGTCGGTGTGATACTCGTGAATAAACGCTGACGAATCGAGAACCTGCATTTAGCGTGCGACGACGATGTAATCCTTGACAGCCTGCACGGAACTGACCGGCACCCGCATCCGTCCGTCCTCGTCGGTGTCGAATTCGAGATTCGACGCGAGGATGCCCTCGTTGGGCGTCACGAGCAGATCGTTGAGTCGACCCGTTTTCAGATCCATCGTGATGTTGTACAGGTCGCCGAGTTCGGTCCCATCCGCACCCATGACGGATTTGCCCGAGAGGTTTTCCGCTAGTATGTCGACCATACCCGGCGTATTCGGTCCGAATTATATAAATACCACGGGACAGTCAGACGCACGAAAGCCGATTGGACGCGGACGGAGGATGTCGATGTCAAACAGAACAGTTAAACTTGCACACTTTTTACAAGGCTGTATGTGGGTGAGAACCGCCTCAAGAGACATGAAAACAGGGAAATTGGCCGAAATTGTGAATGCTATTCGATTGGAGTGTTGTATCGGACGGCGTATGATTGTTGACTCTCCACAATATTTCTCGGTGAGGTAGCCGTGTCTGCAGAACTTTTACCGATCGTAACTGTCATACTCGCACTCGGAATCGGTGCACAGATCGTCGCAAAACGCCTGCAGATCCCGAGCGTTCTGTTCCTCATCGCGATCGGGGTCGTCCTCGGACCGGAGCTCCTCGGCGTCGTAACCGCCGAGACGTTCGGCGGCGGTCTCTCGACGATCGTCGGTCTCAGCGTGGCGATTATCGTCTTCGACGGGGCGTTTCAACTCCGTCGCGAAAAGCTCGAACGGGCGCCGAAGGCCATCACCGGGCTGACGACGATCGGCGCGATCGGGACGCTTTTCGGGACCGCGCTCGCGGTTCGGTTCTTCCTCGACGTGCCGTGGGGGCTTTCGTTTTTGATCGGGTCGCTTTTGATCGCGACCGGCCCGACGGTGATCACGCCAATTTTGGACGTGGTCAAGGTTCGAGAACACGTCGGGATCACGCTCGAAGCGGAAGGTATCTTCAACGACGTCACGGCCGCGGTGTTGGCGATCGTCCTCTTCGAGACCGTCGTCCTTTCGAGTGATCCGACTTTGGTACCCGGCGGATTCCTCCAGCGACTGGCCGTCGGCATCGGTATCGGGATGGCGATCGCCTTCGGGGTTCGTCTCGTCCTCACGCGACTGCGGATGCCCGCCGACGACGCGCCCCAGATCGCGCGGTTCGTCGTACTGGGCGGTGCGTTGCTCTCCTACGGTCTCTCCGAAAGCATCCTCCCGGAGACCGGGGTCGCCGCCGCCGCAGCCGCGGGGTTCGTCCTCGGCAACCTCCACGTCCCCCACGAGGAGTCGATCGACGGGTTCGCCCGCGACCTCACGCTCATCGTCCTGTCTTTCGTCTTCATCTCGCTTGCGGCCCTGATCGATTTCGGCGCACTGATCGAACTGGGGCTCGCCGGACTCGGCGTCGTGGTCGCGGTGACACTCGTGGTCCGACCGATCGCCGTGTTCCTCTCGGCTCGCGACAAACAGTTTAGCAGAAACGAACAGTACTTCCTCAGCCTCGTCGGTCCCCGCGGAATCATTCCCGCAAGCGTCGCGACGCTCTTTGCGATCGAGCTCCAATCGACGGGTCGAGTCGCCGAGGCGCAGACGCTCATCGGCGTCGTCTTCTTGCTCATCTTCGTGACTGTCCTCCTGCAAGCCGGACTCTCCCGGCAGATCGCACAGAAACTCGACGTGATACCAATGCCAACGATAATCGTCGGCGGCGGCCGGGTCGGCCGGGTGCTCGCCACACGACTGGAGAACCGCGGAGAGAACATCGTCATCGTCGACTCGGGGCCCGAGACGGTCGAGCGGCTCCAGGTCGACGGCTTCAACGCGATCGAGGGCGACGGCACGGACGCGATCACGCTGCAAGACGCCCGGATCGATCGCGCAAAGCGGGTCATCGCGGCCACCGGTGACGACAACACCAACCTGCTCGTCGCCCAGCTCGCGAAAACGAAATTCGAGGTGACGGACGTGCTCGCCCGCGTGAACGACCCCGAGAACGTCGACGCGTTCGAGGCCCTCGACGTCCGCGCAATCGACGCCTCGACGGCGACGGCCTGGTCGATCGACAACGAGATCGAACGCCCGGCGATCGCCCACTGGATGAACGAACTCGGGGAGGGACACGACATCCAGGAAGTCGAAGTGACCGCAGATGACCTCGTGGGCAAGACGATCCGCGAGGTAAACGCCGACATCCCCGACGGCTGCATCGTGGCGGTGATCGGTCGCGACGACGAGACGCACGTCCCGAGCGCCGACGAGGAACTGCTACACGGCGACCACATCACGTTCGTCGGACAATCTAAGTCGGTCGCAGAAGCGATCCGGCGCTTCCACCCGCACGACTGAGCCGTCCCTCCAGTAACGTGTTTTTCTCGCGATCGGCCCGTCCGAACTGATCACCGCTCGAACGTCGGGTCGAAAAGTGCATCGATCGCCGCAAGCTCCGCCTCCGAGAGTTCGAACCGGAAGACGTCGGCGTTTTCGACGACGTGGTCGGGCTGGGAGCTGGAGGGGATCGGGACGACGCCGCGCTGGACGTTCCAGCGGAGCACGACCTGCGCGGGGGAGACGTCGTGGGCCGCACCGATCGATACAATCGTCCCCTCGTCCAACAGCCCGGGTGCGGAAAGCGGCGAATGGGCCATCGGCACGGCCCCGTTGGTCCGACTCCACTGGAGAAGGTCGTTGTTGGGCCGGTAGGGATGTCGCTCGAACTGCACGATCGCCGGCGGGACGGTCGCCGTTTCGCGGAGCGAATCAAGCGTTTCGACGTCGAAGTTACTCACACCGATCGATCGCACCAGGCCGTCTTCGACGAGCGCCTCCATCGCCTGCCACGTCTCGGCTAGCGTGACGTCCGCCTCGATCGGATCGCCCGATTCGTCCGTCGGGAACGGCAGCTCCGAGGCGATTTCCGGCGATCGTTCCGCAAGCTCTTCCAACGGTCCCTGGTACGCCCAGGCGGTCGGCCAGTGGACGAGATACGCGTCGAGGGCGTCGATGCCGAGCGCCCCGAGCGTGGTTTCGCAGGCTTCCCGGACGTGTTCGGGTGCGTGGTTCGTGTTCCAGACCTTGCTCGTGAGAAACAGCAAGTCGCGATCGGGGCTGCCCGGGCGATCGACGATTCGGCCGATCCGACCTTCGTTGCCGTACAGCTCCGCGCCGTCGAAGAGCCGGTACCCCGCATCCAGGGCCGTCCGAATCGACTCGCGGCGGTCGACGAACTCTTCGCCCCCGCGGTACCGCGAACAGCCGAAGCCGATCGGCGGCACCGAAACGGTTCCTCCCGCGTTCGTGGGTCGGTCGGTTCGATCGCGACGTCCGATCGGCTCGATCCGGTGTGTCCGATCACGCCCGGTTGAGTCGAACTCGATCGGGTCGACACCGATCGGGTCGAGATCGACCGGAGACCCCTCTCGGGCGGCGCGGTCGATCGCCTCGACGACCGAGACGAGGTGGGCTGCCCGCCGAGCGCTCGTGGTCTTGGGACCGCCACGGTCGAGCGCCGCGACGAACGAGCCGACGCCGTCGGCGTAATCGATCGGTTCGGGCGCGTGCTGGGGACGGACCGGAACGTACGCCGAGCCCACCCTGGCGAATTCGACGGCCGGCTCCGCTCGGGGGTGGCCGGTCGCCCCGCAGTTGCGGAGGTGGATCGACCCATCGTCGCCGTGGATCTCGACGCTGTTGAAGTGATTCGTCTGATAGGGGACGTACATGCTGGCGGTGAGTCGAAGTTCGATCGGCGGTCCGCCCGGCGGTTCGAACCGGAGGATCGCGACCACGTGATCGGGGGTGTCGACCTCGAACTCGTGGCCGTCGTGTTCGTGCGTGGTGCGCATGTGGCTCGCGTGGGCGGTTTCGACTCGCGTGACGGCTCCGAAGTAGTCGGTCAGCACCGAAAGCGGGTAGACCGCCCCGTCGAAAAGCGGGCCGACTCGGAGGAACGGTTCGGGGTCGTCGTGCCACTCGGTCAGCCGGCCGATGTTGCAGTCGGCGTAGATCGCCCGAACCGGCCCCGTCCGCCCGTCGTCCAGGAGCCGGCCGACCAGCCGCTGGGCGTCCCCGAGGCCGTTCGCCGGTGCACAGGCGAGTCCGACGCCTCGATCATCCGCGAGCGCGAGAAGCCTGGCCGCCCGCGAGGCGTCAAGGGCGATCGGTTTCTCGCTGTAGACGTGACAGCCAGCCCGGAGGCAGCGCTCTGTGACCGACGCGTGGGCCGTGTGGATGGTGAGATTCACCACCAGGTCCGGTGCCGCCACGTCGAGCAGGCGATCGAGATCTTCGAACGCGCGCGTCGTTTGGGTCGCAGATTCCACGAACCGATTCGCAAACCGGACTGCACGCGATCGATCCAGGTCCATCGCCCCCACGAGCCTCACGTCTTCGAGGGCGGCCAGTCCGGGGCCGTACTCGTCGGCGATCGAGCCACAGCCGACAACCGCGGTGCGCATCGTCCGAACGTCGATGCCCGCAACCATGAACGTTGGTGCGTCAGGGGTGGTGATACTCACCGATCCGACGCACCCGTTTCGACCCCGAGTTGAAACACTTAACTCCGACGCCCGATTTGCACACAGCAAAGAGTTCTCTGGAGTGTGTTCCATGTCTGATAATTCGTCCCCGTCACTCCGTACACCGATCGTCGCGGTGCTCGGCCACGTCGACCACGGCAAGACGAGCCTGCTCGACAAGATCAGAGGGTCGGCCGTCAGCGAAGGCGAGGCCGGCGCGATCACCCAGCACATCGGTGCGACGGCCGTACCGCTCGAAACCGTCGCCGAGATGGCCGGCGACCTCGTCATGGTCGAAGATTTCGACCTGCCGGGGCTGTTGTTCATCGACACGCCCGGGCACCACTCGTTTTCGACGTTGCGGTCCCGCGGCGGCGCGCTCGCGGACATCGCCGTCCTCGTCGTCGACGTGAACGACGGCTTTCAGCCCCAGACGGTGGAGGCGATCGACATCCTCCGACGCACCGGAACGCCGTTCGTCGTCGCCGCCAACAAGGTCGACACCACGCCCGGGTGGAACCCGAACGCCGACTCGCCGATCAAACCCAGTTACGACGCCCAAAGCGACGGGGCCAGAGGCCGCCTCGACGAGAACCTCTATCGGATCATCGGCGACCTTTCAGATGCGGGGTTTTCGGCGGATCTGTACTGGCGGGTCCAGAACTTCCAGCGAAACATCGGCGTCGTCCCCGTCTCCGCGATCACCGGCGAGGGCGTCGCAGACCTGCTGGCTGTTCTCATGGGCCTGTCACAGCGGTTCATGAAAGCGGAGATGGAGATCGACGTGACCGGCCCCGGAAAGGGGACCGTTCTCGAGGTCAAAGAGGAGCGAGGCTTCGGATCGACCCTCGACGTCGTCGTCTACGACGGGACGATCCGCGAGGGCGACACGATCGTCGTCGGGGCGAGCGAGGAGCCGATCGTCACCGAGATCCGGGCGCTGTTGCAGCCTCGCCCGAACGCGGAGATTCGCGTCGAAAAGCGGTTCGATCGCGTCGAGGCGGTCGGGGCGGCCGCGGGGATCAAAATCGCCGCCCCGGACCTCGACGAGGCGATCGCGGGCGCGCCGGTCAGGGCGGTTCGCGATCAGGACCTCGAGGCGGTGATCGAGGAAGTCGAAAGCGAACTCGCCGAAATCGAGGTCGAAACCGAGGAGGACGGGGTCGTGGTGAAAGCCGACACGCTCGGGAGCCTCGAGGCGATGGCCAACGCGTTACAGGAAGCGGAGGTGCCGATCCTTCGGGCGGAGGTCGGCGACGTCGCACCGCGGGACGTGGCGATCGCCGGCACCGCGAACGAACCCACCCACCGGGCAATCTTGGGGTTCAACGTCGACGTGTTGGCGAACGCCGAACGCGAACTTGAGAACTCGGCGGTTCGGCTCTTCGAGGACGACGTGATCTACCAGTTAATCGAAGAGTACGAAGAGTTCGTCGAGGAACTCAAGCGGGCCCAGCAGGAGACGATTCTCGATAAGATCGTCCGACCGGCGCGGTTTCGCATCCTCGACGATCACGTCTTCCGCCAGTCGAACCCGGCGGTCGTCGGCGTCGAGGTCATGGCCGGCACGCTGAAGAACAACATGCGGGTCGTGAAGTTCGAGAACAACGAACCAACGCGGGTGGGCGAACTCTCGGGCATCCAAGAACAGGGCGAGGACGTCTCGAAGGCCCGCGCCGGATCGAAAGTCAGCGTGGCGATCGACGGGCCGACGGTCGGTCGTCAGATCGACGAAGGCGACGAACTGTGGATCGAACTCCCCGAGAAACACGCGAAAATCCTCGAACAGGAACTCACCGACGACATCCCTGCCGACGAGTTGGAGGCGCTGTCGGGGTATCTCACCAAACGCCGCAATCGCGATCCGTTCTGGGGCAAATAAAAATCAAATCCCCGATATTATTTTGTGATATCGGACGGGAACGGAGGATATGGTTTCCCGTGAAAACAAAGTTGTAGGTGGGTTCGTCGTGGTCGCAATGGTTCTCACCTACGGGGGATTTTGGCTGACTGATTTATCCTCAGAAATTCTGATGGGGGTGCTGATTTTCGTTGGCGTCGTCGCACCGATGGTCGTGAACAACTATCTCGATAACAGGGAATTCGCATGAGCGAACGAGCCGCTGTGCGAACTTTGTAAGTACGCCAGCGTTCCCTTCTGGGGCAAATGAGCGTTCGCGTACGGACACCGTTCGTACGCGTCGCTGGCTTGGACTAGCCGTTCCGTTTGAAACGCGATCGTCGCGACGTCACACCGATCGGTGCGTGTGCTGTTCGATCGCAAAATCGAACTCGAACTCCAATTCGAACTCGAACTCGAAACTGAAACTGAAACTGCGCGTCGTTACCGTCCGGTCGGCGTCACGCCGTCGCCGACGACGCTCATCACTTGCATCGCCGCGCTTGCGGCGAGCCCCTGTGCGACTTCGGCGGCATCGGTCTCGTCGATCCCCGTTTCGAGGTCGTCGACTTCGGGCGAAAACCCTGCGCTCACGGGGTGACCGGCAGGCGGTTCCACGGCAACCGTGGCGAGCGGGCCGTCGCCATCGAAGGACAGCTCCGACCCGACGTGGTACCCTTCCGGGAGGTATGATTGGGTCCGGGAGACGATCCCGGCGACTTCCCGTCGCAGGACCTGCTTTTGCTCGCCGGAGAGTTCGACGCTGTGCGTCGGTTGACTCGCCTCGAGTCCGCCCGGTGCCCCCATGTAGGGGTTGGTTCCGTTCATGTAAGTTGCCATGGGCACTAGGGGGGATGGGTGTATAAAACCGTCGGGCGGGGTCAAAAGACCGGTTGCGAGTCCCCGTACGCCGCGGTCACGACCGCCGCGACGTACTCGTCTGCGGCCGGCTGCGCCGTCGCGAGTTCGATCGATCGGTCCTCGATCGGCCACTCCCTGAGTTCGCCGCCCGCTTCGAGCCCGCTGCGGAGGTCCGCTCGGACGGCATCCGGGTCGGTCCCCGTCGCCTCGTAGAACATGCCCGGCCCCGATCCGGTCGTCCAGCCGAGTCCGGCGACGACCGCCTCGGACGCACCGGGATCGGCGACGGCGTGCGCTTGCACGACGGTGAGTTTGTTCCCCGCCGGACCGAGATCGGGGGCCCGATCGACGCGTTTCACCGTCGCGTTCGCGGGAACGATCGAGGAGACCTGTACGAGGTTGTAGTTGTGGAGGTTCGCCGCCGCGAGCGCGCTGTCGTACGCCGAAAGCGCCGTCGGTGCCCGGCCGACACCCCCGGCGACGTGAATCGTCGTGTTCATTACCCGGCGTAGATGCTCGATAGCGTAAGCGGTTACGAAATGGCGCTCGGGTCGGTTGTTGTGCAGCCGTCCCGATCAGTACTGGTAGTTGATTACGCCGTCCGGTTCGTCCGCCGAGCGATCGAGTTTCTCTCGGGCGGCGTCGAAATCGCGGGTTCGAACCTCCGTTCGATCGTCGCGGATCGCGAACATCCCCGCCTCCGTCGAGAGGCTTTCGATGTCCGCGCCGCTGTAGCCGTCGATCGCCTCGGCGATCCCCACCAGGTCGACGTCGTCGGCGAGGTTCATCTCGTCGGTGTGGATCTCGAGGATGCGACGTCGCCCCGCTGTCTCGGGGATCGGTACTTCGATGAGCCGATCGAACCGGCCGGGGCGCAAGATCGCCTCGTCGAGCATGTCGAAGCGGTTCGTCGCGGCGATGATTCGGATCTCCCCGCGCTCGTCGAAGCCGTCCATCTCGCTGAGCAGCTGCATCATCGTCCGCTGGACCTCCGCGTCGCCGGAGGTTTTCGAGTCCGTTCGCCGGGAGGCGACGGCGTCGATCTCGTCGATGAAGACGACTGCCGGCTCGCGCTCTGCGGCCAACTCGAACAGGTCGCGGACGAGTCGCGCCCCCTCGCCGATGAACTTCTGAACGAGTTCGGAGCCCGCCATCTTGATGAAGGTGGCGTCGGTTTCGTTCGCGACGGCCTTCGCGAGCATCGTCTTGCCGGTCCCCGGCGGGCCGTGCAACAACACGCCGGCGGGCGGATCGACGCCGACGCGTTCGAACAGTTCGGGGTTTGCGAGCGGATCCTCGACGGCTTCACGAACGTCGCGGATCTGCTCGTCGATCCCGCCGATGTCCTCGTATTTGACGGCTGGCGATTCGGTGACTTCCATCGCCTGCGCCCGAGCGTCCGTCTCCGTGTCGAGTACTAACTCGATGCCGAACGATTCGTTGATCGCGACGCGATCGCCCGCCTCCAACCGCCGTTTCAGGTCGGGGGAGACCTCAGTCAGCACTTCCTGGTTGTTCCCGTGCTGTTTGATGACGACCCCGTCGTCGGTTAGCTCCTCGATCGATGCGATGTACAGCGCCGACGTTTTCAGCGCCTCGTTGCGCCGCTTCAGCGAGAGAACCCGCTCGCGGAGTTCCTGTCGGCGGTCCGTCGCGTCATCGAGTCGCTGGGTTAGCTCCTCGTTGATCGAGACGACGCGGGTGAAGTGCGTCCGGATCGCGTCCAGACGCTCTGTTTCGGACATTTCCGGATCCAATTCGAGACGTGGCTGATCCGGCAGCGACGGGCTACGTGACATTCGCTGTCGGTTCTTTGCGGCGCGCGTAAATGTGCCTTTGGGTCGTTCGCCCCGCTGGCCGCTACTGCAAGTCGGCCATTCGATCGAGGTAGTCACCGTACACCGACAGCGCCGATTCGATCGGTTCGGGGGAGGCCATATCGATTCCGGCGATCGACAGCGCCTCGATCGGATAGACGCTTCCGCCGGCCGCGAGCATGTCGAGGTAGTCGGCCGCCGCAGACTCGCCCTCGGTGCGGATCCTCTCGACGATCGCGACCGCCGCGGAGATCCCCGTCGCGTACTGGTAGACGTAGAAGTTGTAGTAAAAGTGCGGGATGCGTTCCCACTCGCGGGCGATCCGATCGTCGGTTTCGGCGGGTGCGTAATAGGCAGCTTTCAGCTCGCCGTAGATCTGATCGAAGACGTCCGGCGTGAGCGGCTGGTCGTCTTCTGCGAGCTCGTGGATCTGCTGTTCGAAGTCCGCAAACATTGTCTGGCGGAACAGCGTCGATCGGAACCGCTCCAGATACTCGTCGAGGACGGCGGTCCGGAGGGCGTCGTCTTCGACGGTTTCGAGCAGGTGGTGGGTCAAAAGCGTCTCGTTCACCGTCGAGGCGACCTCCGCGACGAAGATCTCATACCCCGCGTCGTGCCACGGCTGGGCGTCCTGTGCGTACTCCGAGTGCATCGAGTGGCCAAGCTCGTGGGCGAGCGTGAACATCGAGGCGATGTCGTCCTGGTAGTTCATCAGGATGAACGGCTGGGTGTCGTACGTCCCAGAGGAGAACGCCCCGGCCCGTTTGCCACGGTTCTCGTAGACGTCCACCCAGCGATCTTCCAGCCCCGCCGCAACGCGGGTCTGGTAGGCTTCCCCGAGCGGTTCGACGGCCTCGACGATCCACGCTTTGGCCTGCTCGTAGCTGACCGTCGGCCCTTCGTCGCCGGTGATCGACATGTACAGGTCCCACATTCGGAGGTCCTCGAGGTCGAGGGCGTCCCGTTTGAGTTCGGCGTGCCGGTGGAGGTACTCGAGGTTCTCGCCGACGGTGTCGACGAGCGTGTCGTACACCTCGACGGGGACGTTCGGGCCGTCGAGGGCGGCCTCGCGGGCGGTCTCGTAGCGTCTCGCCCGGGCGAGTTTGACGTCCTTTCTGACCTGCGTCTTCAGCGACGTGCCGACCGTGTTGCGGACTGCTTCCCACTCGTCGTAAAACGCCTCGTAGACGCGCTTTCTGAACTGTCGATCCTCGTGTTTCTGTAGCTTCGTGAAGTTACCCTGGGTGATCTCGATGGGCTCGCCGTCTGGATCCTCGACGGTGGGAAACTCCATGTCTGCGTTGGCGAGCATCGAGTAGATCTCGCTCGGTCCGCTCGTCACCTCGCCGAGATCTGCGAGCAGTTCCTCGATCGCCGCCGATCTGGTGTGTTCCTTTCCGCGAAGGACGTCGTCGAAGTAGTGGTCGTACGCCGAAAGCGCCGGCTCCTCGGCGACGAACGCGTCTAGCTCCTCGGCGTCCAGCTCCTGCAGTTCGGGTTCGAGATACGAGATCGCACTTGCGGCCTCCGAGGAGAGCGCCTGCGCTTTGGCGGCAAGCGCCTGGTACTCCTGGTTGCGGGTGTCCTCGCTGCTTCGGAGGTTCGCGTAGACGCTCACCGTCGAGACCTCCCGCATGATCTCCTCGCGACGTTCCAACAGTGCTAACAGCGTCTGTGGGTCCGCAGTGACCCGACCTTCGTACTGTCGCAGCTCGTCGATTCGATCGGAGACGGCCTCGAAGGCCCGTTCCCACTCCTCGTCGGAGTCGTAGATGCTCTCGAGGGCCCACGTGTACTCCTCGTCGATGTCGTCTCGTTCGGGAACCGAACTCATAGCGGTTCGAAAGGAATCTCGGCGGGTAAGTCTTGCCAATTTCGACGGTCCTGTAACGCGTTTCGACGGGTGCGGTGGGCTACTCGAAGATCCGCTCGTCGATCGTCACGAGACGGGTGTGCTGACGTCGATCGCCGAATGCCACACTGTTTTCTCCGCCCGCTTCGTTCCGTCTGCAATGCAATCCAGCGAGACAGCCGATCGATCCGCCGCGCTCGAGGCGGCGATCGGTCGGACGTGGACCGACTCGACGCCGTGGGAGTTCCTGAGCGACCTCACGGCGATCGGCGGTCGGATGGGCGGCAGCGACGGCGAACGCGAGGCGGCGACGGTCGTCGCTGACGCCTTCGAGGCGGCCGGTGTTCGGGACGTGTCGATTCGCGCCTTCGAGGTGAACGAGTGGCGACGGGGCGACAGCACGCTGCAGCTAACCGGCGACATCGAGCGGTCCTTCGACGCCGTCGCGCTCCCGTACGCGCCCGCCGGCGACGTCACCGGCGCGTTCGTCGACGGCGGCTACGGGACGCCCCCCGAAATCGACGACCTGGACGTTCGAAATCGGATCGTCGTCGCCAGCACCACGACGCCGCCCGGCGGGCGGTTCATCCACCGCATGGAGAAGTTCGCCTACGCGATCGAATCCGGCGCGATCGGCTTCGTGTTCGTCAACCACCTCCCTGGACAGCTCCCGCCGACGGGGTCGCTCACCTTCGGCACCGAGGCCTCCGTACCGGCGGTCGGGGTGAGCACCGAGACCGGCTCGTGGCTCCGCGAGTACGCGGCGAACACGCCCGGCGCGACCGCGCAGATGCGGCTGTCCGTCGACGCCGAGACCGTCCCCGGCGAGAGTCGAAACGTCCAGGGCCGTGTCGGTCCCGACACGGACGAGGAGCTGTTGCTCCTTGCTCACTACGACGGCCACGACATCGCGGAGGGTGCGCTGGACAACGGCTGCGGGATCGCGACGGTTCTTTCGGCCACCCGAATCCTTTCGACCGTGGCCGACGACCTCGACCGCGGCGTCAGGATCGCCGCCGTGGGATCCGAGGAGATCGGCCTGCTGGGCTCCGAACACCTGGCTGGGACGATCGACGTCGATCGGATCGCCGGCGTGCTCAACGTCGACGGGGCCGGTCGGTTCCGCGACCTCGTCGCGATGGCGCACGCCTCCGAGGCGACCGCAGCCGCCGCCGAATCCGTGGCCGCGGCGACGCGACACCCGATCGACGTCGAGGTCGAACCGCACCCGTTCAGCGACCAGTGGCCGTTCGTCCGCGCGGGCGTCCCGTCGATGCAGTTACACAGCGACAGCGGCGATCGGGGCCGCGGCTGGGGACACACCCACGCGGACACCCGCGACAAGGTCGACGATCGAAACGTCCGCGAACACGGCATCCTGACCGCGCTGTTGACGATCGAACTGGCCGGCCGCGACCTCCCGCGACTCGATCGAGGCGACCTCGCGGCGGCCTTCCGGGAGGCGGATTTCGAGGTCGGCATGCGCGCGGCCGGCCTGTGGCCCGCCGAGTGGGAGTAACCGTTCGATCGAGGTACGACTGCGGTCGCGATCGGCCAGTTTGCGGTCGCGATCGGCCAGTTTGCGGTCGCGATCGGCCAGTTTGCGGTCGCGATCGGTCTATTCGATCCGGGCACTCATCGTCTCGAACCTGAACGGAGGCGTCAGTACGCGATCGACGAAATCTCCTCGAGCGATTCGACCTCGTAGGTCGGCTCGGCGACGAGCTCGTACCTCGTACGGTGTGGCCGTCGGATGAACGCCACGTCCATCCCCGCGCGCGTCGCGGCGACGACGTCGACGTTGCTATCGCCGACGTACAGCGCCGACTCGACGCCGATCGTCGCGAGCGCCTCCTCCAGGTAATCGGGGTTTGGCTTCCGCCGTTGAAATCCAGACAGCGTTGGTCTCCGACCAGCCGCGTAGGGGAACAGCTCTCCGAGTTCGAACAGCTCGACGATCGATTCAACCGTCTCCTGTTGGTTGTTGCTGACGATCCCGAGGGTCGCACGGAGCGTCGACAGCGTATCGACGTCGTCGTACAGCGGCTTCGTCCCGTCTTCGAGTGCCCGACGCTGGGCCGCGGCGACCGACCGTTCCCGCTGGCTCCACAGCGTTTCCGGATCGAGGTCGAACCGGGATGCGACCTGTCGGATTCGGGTCGCGTCGACGTCGATCAACGCGTCGATCGCCTCCTCGTCGGGTTGGACGCGAAGTCGGGCAAACGCGTCTGTGACGCCTTCGTGGATGGTCTCTCGGGGGGTTGGATGCGTCAGTACCCCGTCGTTGTCGAAGACGACCGCATCGTAGCACATACGCTACCGTCCGTGCCCGATCGGCCAAAAAGTTTCTAGGTGCCCTCAGAAGGGATATGTCGCGCTCGGGATTCCTACTGTGCCGTCCATATGTCCGATCGGTACTACGTCGTCCATATATCCGGTCGGTACTGTGCCGTCTGTGCCGATCGGCTCTCGTTTACTGCCGATCAGCGATCCGATCGACGATCGATCGGTTGGTTCGATCCACGAGAATGCCATCGATCGCCCGTTCGCCGAATGCCGCAATCGTGCTCGTGACCGCCTCAGCGTCCCGTTCGAACGCGAGCGTCGGATAGACGACGTTCGAGAGGACGAGCGGGTCGGCCGGCGCGGGCGCGACTCCGTCGGGTCCGTCGATCGGTTCGGGGCCGAGGATCGACTCGATCCGATCGATCGACATCGATCCGGTTCCCACCGCCCGAACGACGGTGACGAGCCGCCTGACCAGTTCCCGTGGAAATCCCCCGGCGGCGAGTTCGATCGCGAGCACGTCGCCGTCTCGATCGAGCCGACCGGAGACGCCCCGGTAGGTCCCCTCGTCGTCCGGCGTGAGGTTGTGGTAGTCGTGGCTGCCACAGAGTCGCTGGAGAGCGTCTTCGGCGAGCCCGTCGTCGATCGGCGCACGTCCGTCAAGCGATCGGTCGGCGTCTGTCGGCGCGTACAGGTGGTAGACGTACTCCCGACGGACCGCCTCGTGGGTGGCGTGGAATCCGTCCGCCGCATCCGCGCTGGCCCACGCTCGAACCGTGGCGGGGAGTTCGCTGTTCAGCGCTCTCGGAGTGAGCCAAGACGGCGCGTCGAAGGCGACCGTCTGGGCGATCGCAGAGACGCCCGCGTCCGTCCGGCCGGCGGCGGCGTACCCACGCGGCGCTGATGCGTCGTCTTCCAGGACGCCTAACGACGACAGCGCGGCGAAAAGGACGTTCTCTACCGTCGGGACGTCCGGCTGCCGCTGGAAGCCGTAGTACGGTCGCCCGTCGTAGGCGAGTCGATACGCACGCATGTGACACCGGACGCCGTCGATCGGCAAGTGTCTGCCGACCTTCGATTCGATCGTCCGTTTCGTTCGTCGTTCAGATCGATCGTCCGGTCACGCCGAATCGAACTGCACGCCGGTGATCTCGAATCGTGCCCCGCCGGCTTCCGACGACGCGACTCCGATACGCCACCCGTGTGCGTCAGCGAGCTGGTGAACGATCGGGAGGCCGAATCCCGTTCCGGTTTTCGACGTCGTGTAGCCGTGATCGAACACGTGCGCCCGCTCGTCGGCCGGAATGCCCGGCCCGTCGTCGGCCACGTAGAACCCGTCGTCGAGATCGCCGACCGTGATCGTGACCGCCTCGCCACCGTGGTCGATCGCGTTCCGGATGAGGTTTTCCAACAGTTGCCGGAGCCGCCGTCGATCGCCCATGAGAACCGCTTCCGTCTCGATTTCGAGCGTCGCATCGGCCGTCTCGACGGTGTGCCAACAGTCCGTCAGAAGGGTCGGGAGTTCGATCGGCGTTGGGTTCTGCACCGTCTCGCCCTCCCGTGCGATCGTCAACACGTCCTCGATCAACGACTCCATCCGATCGTGCGCGTTCGCCACCTCCTCGAGGTGCTGGCTGTCACCCGAGGTCGCTGCCAACTCGAGATGGCCGGTGGCCACGTTGAGCGGGTTTCGTAGATCGTGAGAGACGATGCTCGTGAACGTTTCGAGCCGATCGTTCTGCCGTTCGAGTTCGTCCTCGCGTTCGGTGCGCGAAAGGGCGGTGGTCGCCGTCGTCGTCAAAATCCGTGCGAGGTACGCGTCGCTCTCGTCGAAGGCGTTTGCTTCCGTCGAGCCGACGGAGACGATCCCGTACTCGCCCAGCGGGAGGATCAACAAACTGCGGACCGGGGTCGGCCGATCGTAGGCGTGGTCGATCGCTTCGATGTCCCCACACCGTCGAATCTCGCCGGTTTCGAACGCCTCCCAGTTGAGACTCCCGTCGTGGGGGCCGAACGCTGGCGGCGATCCGACTGCCTCCTCGAGCGCGTCGTTCGCGGCGATCGGAACGAGTTCGTCCGCCTCGGCGTCGTGAAACCTGACCAGAACGAACGGAAACCCGAGGATCTCGGAGGCGGCCTCTACGGTTAGTTCGGCGATCCGCTGGGGCGTCGTCGCGTCGATCAGTTCGTGGGAGGTTTCGTGAAGCGTTTCGAGTGCGGCCTGTCTGCGCTGTTGTTCTGTCACGTCCACGTAGATCGCGTACGCGTCGAGTTCGTCCGTCGTGGGCGTTCGAAGGACGATCTTCGCGTGGAACTGGCGGACGCCGGTCGCCGTCTGTCGACGAACCCGCGTGTCCACGTGGCCACGTTCTAAAAGTTCCCTGTTGACGGCGGTCAGTTCGTCGATCCCCTCCGGCGGGGCGAGGAACTCGTCGATGTTTTCGCCGACGATCGCCGCCGCGTCGTATCCGAACGTCTCCTCGAACTGTTCGTTCACCTGCCTGACGATCGGCGCTTCGTCTTCGATCGTCGCATGGACCGCCGACACCGGGAGGTGTTCGAACAGCGTTTCGAACCGCTCGCGCTCCCGTCCCAGTAGCCGTTCGCGTTCGGCCCGATCGAACGCGGCGGTGACGACGGCTGCGAACACGTCCATCAGCGCGACGTCGGTCTCGTCGAAGTAGTGCGGCTGTGGTGCGGTCGTGACGAAAATCCCGTGGGATCCAAGCGGCTGGATGATCCCGCTTCGCGTCGGCGTGTCCTCCTCGGACATGATCGGATGACTGCGCGCGTCGTCGATCACGACCGTCTCGGACCGCTCGAAGGCGTTCCAGTTGACGACGTCGACCGATCGTTGGGGGGTCGTTCTGTGGTACGTCGGTGCCGAGCCGACGCGGTCGCGGACCTCGTCGGTCACCGCAACCGGCTCGAGGCGCTCTCTTTCGTCGTCGACGAGGTGGACGCCGCTGAAGGGAAGCTCGAGCGTGTTCTGGGCCGTTTCGACCGCGATGTCGGCGATCTCTCGTTTCGAGGTGGCGCGAATGAGGTCCTGGGTCCGTCGTTGGAGCTGTTCGAGTGTCCGCTCTCGGTCCTTTCGGGCCGTGATGTCTCGAGTGATCCCGACCGTGCCACGGAACCGGTCGTCGTCCGGGAGCAACGCGACGTGCGTCTCACAGGGTATCGATTCTCCGGTGGCCGTTTGCAGGTCCATCTCGAAGGTGCCGCGGTTGTCGGCGGACCGAAGCAGCGATCGGATCAGCTCCGTGCCCCGCTGGACGTCCGCAGACGACATGACGATCGAGACGTGTTCGCCCAACAGCGCCGCTCTGTCGTACCCCACCGCGTCGACGAACGCGTCGTTTACGTAGGTCACGTACCCGTCCTCGTCGAGCGTGTAGACTATGTCGCCCGACGCTTCCACGACGGTTTCGTACCGCTGTAGTTCGCGTTCTCGCGTCTTCCGATCGCTGACGTCTTGGTGTATCCCCACCGCCCGAACGGGTCGGCCCTCGTCGTCGCGTTCGAAGACCCTCCCGACGTCACGAATCCACGTCCAGTCGCCGGAGTTCGTCCGCATTCGGTATTCGCAGGTGTAATACTCCGTGTCACCGGCCAGGTGCGCGTCGAGCGTCGCCTCGACGTCGGACCGGTCCGCCGGGTGAATCCGCTGTGTCCACGTCTGCAGATCCGATTCGAGGTCCGCTGGTGAATATCCCAGCAACGACGCCCACTCGTCGGTGAACGTTACCTCGTCGGTCCGGACGTCCCAGTCCCAAACGCCCAGTTCGGCACCTTCGAGCGCGAGGCCGAGACGTTCTGTCGTCTCTTCGAGCGCTCGCTCACGCGCTTTGTGTTCGGTCACGTCGCGGAGGTGCGCGGAGACGCCGACCTCAGACGGGTAGACGTGTACTTCGAACCACTTTTCCAGCGGCTCGCAGCGGACGTCGATCGACGTGGTCGCCCCGTCTTCAATCGCATCCGTGTACGCCTGTCGTATCTTCGAATTTTCGACGTCGGGAAAGCTCTCTCGAATGTCCGTCCCGAGCAACGCATCCCGATCGCGTTCGAGAACGGCCTCGGCTCGCTGGTTGAGGTACGTGATCTGCCAGTCTGCATCGAGTGTGACGAACGCGTCTGTCATCCGATCGAGCAGATCGGCCAGTTGCGTTTCCGCGCGGTACTTCGAAACGGCGTTCGTGATCCGATTCGCCAACACCGCGTACTGTTCGGTTCCGCTCGACTTCTGCAGATAGTCGGACACGCCCGCAGAGATCGCCTCGCTCGCCACCTCCTCGGAGCCGCGGCCGGTATACAGCACGTACGGGAGGTTTTCGTGTCGTTCGCGCACCGTTCGAAGGAAGTCGATCCCGTCGCGGCGGGGCATCTCGTAGTCGCTGACGATGCAGTCGACTCGCCTGGTTTCGAGGATCCGTTCGGCCTCGGCGACGCTCGTTGCGGTGGTGACGTCGAGTCGATCGTCCTCGCGCTCCAGGAACGTCGCAACGACGTCGGTGAATTCGGGATCGTCGTCGACGTGTAACACGGCGATCGATGCGACCGAAACCGGCGACGCGCCGTTCGGATACGAGTCGACATTTCGATCCGATCGGTTGCTCATCTACTGGTAGGTTCAACCCCGCATACATAACAATTCTGTATCATTTGCTGGGTCGATGGTGCGTACTGTTTTGTCCGACGGCGACGTATTTTTCCTCATGGTAGTCCTCGTTGCCGTTGCTGACGATCACGTGCGCGATCGGGTTCTCTCGGTGGCGCTGGAGTTGGGCACGTCGATCGACACCGAGCTGTACGTGGTCCACCTCACGACCGACGAGGTGGCCGACGGCGACGCCCGACTGATCCGCGACGAACTGCAACGTACGCTGGCCGATGCGCCGATCGACTGTACGGTTGCGATCGAGTTCGTCGGTCGAGGCGGCATCCGATCGGGGCACCGAATCGGTCACACGCTCGTTGACATCGCAAGCGACGTCGAGATCACCCACATCGTCGTCGGACACACTTCGAAGCGGTTGATACAGAACCTCACGCAGGGCAACACGGCATTCGCCGTCGCCGACGGCGCGGACGTCCCGGTGACGATCGTTCCGGACGGTGCCGACGTCACGGTCGATTGATCGCCCGCAGGGGGCTCGGATTTACCGGTCGATCGGTTCGGAATTTATCGGTCGATCGGTTTTGTGGTCGCGGTGTCTCTGGCGATCGAACGTTGGCTCGGGGCTGGTGTTTGGTTCGGGGCTGATGTTTGGTTCGGGGCTGGTGTTTTGCCCGGGGCTGGTAGATTCTTATCAGCGCGCGGCATACGGCCGGTATGCCGAGCCGAAAAGGTGACCGTCGCGAGCGCGAACTCGTCAACGAGCTGGACGCACACGGGTTCGCCGTCATGCGGGCTCCCGCAAGCGGCAGCGCGACCGACCGCGATCTGCCAGACGTGCTGGCGGGCGACGGCGAGCGATTTTATGCGATCGAGGCGAAAGCCTCCAGCGGCCGGCCGATCTACCTGGAGGAATCTGAAATCGATTCGCTGTGTTTCTTTGCGGAGTCTTTCGGCGCGACTGCGCTCGTGGCGGTTCGGTTCGATCGCGAGGCGTGGTACTTTTTCGAACCCGACGACCTCTATCGGACGCCCGGCGGAAACTACCGCGTCAAACTGGAGACGGCGCTCAAACGCGGCGCTGACGTGCACGCGATCGCCGGCGAGTCCGAACAGTCACGGCTGTTTTGAACGTCGACGTGATTGGTCGCATGCGGTACGGTGGCGTGTAAAACGACACTATCGATCGCTGCGCACACAGCAGTGTTGGATCGATTGCGGCGGCTGTCAGTCACTGTGAGGCTTCATCCACTCGCGAGCCGGTCTTGACGACGTCCCCACAGTCCGGACACTCCGCGTAGATCGCCGGTCCTCCGCTGGACTCGTATTCGATCAACGCCTGCTGTGCCGGTATGTCCGCTCCACAGAACGGACAGCGCCCGAGTATTGACGACCGTTCGTGATTCATTTCGATCCACCTCCTCACCACGGTGACCCAGTTTGTGTAGCTCACTGGCCACTCGCTGTTCCTGTCCGTTCATTGGGCGTTCACACGTATAAATCCGAGCCTACCGAACCGAAAGTAAAATCGAACCGTACCGTGATCGATCGCCGCGACATCGATCGACCGTGGCGTAGGTTCGAACGCCTTCGACCGGTCACTCCGTGCGTGCATCACGCCACGGTCGATCGTGTCGCGGTATTCACGTTCGATCGGCACCGCGTGTCCGGGTATTGCGCCTTATTCTGTCATCCCGACGCGTTCTTTCCGTCCGTCACTCCGTTCTTCGGTTATCCCGCGTGGATTTTCGAATCGATCGACTGGGGGCTTTCGGAGCGAGATACCTGCGTCCGTATACGACGATCGGAACGCAGACGACGCCGATCGAGAGGAGTATCGAAATCGGGCCCACCCACCCCGGCACTTGCCCGACGGTGTCGATCACGGGGGTCGTGTTCACGATCGCGTGGGCGAGCATGACGACCGGGACCACGCCGCCGCTCCCGTTGTACAGCCACGCGAACACGATCGACATGAGCATCGTGATGATCGGAAAGCCAACGATCGCGCCGATACTGACGTCGCCGTAGCCGGCTCCGCCCACGAGGAGCCACGGATAGTGCCAGACGCCCCACAGGAGCCCCACGACGATCGCCGCGCCGAGCGCGTCGTAGCGCTCCTGCAGCCGCGGCTGTGCGAACCCTCGCCAGCCGAATTCCTCGAGTGCACCCGCGAAACACAGCGATATGGCTAGCGACGCCAGTAGCTCTTCGACGGGGGCGGTCGGTTCGAGTTCGACGCCGACAAGCCCCGCAAGCAGGCTCCCGTCGTTCGTCAACAGTACCGCCGCGACGACGGCGAGGAGGTACCATCGCAGATTGGTCCGCGGATCGGCGCGTTCGAACGCCCACGTCCGGACGGATCCGCCGCTCAGGTGGACGATCGTAGCAGCGCCGATCGCCGGCCCCCAGGCGAACGGCGCGATCCACAGCCTCGATTCGATCAGTCGCGTCGGACCGACGACGCCGTACAGGACCGCGAATAGTCCCCACGAGTACGCGAACACGATCGCGAAGAACGCGCCGACGGGACGCGCTCGGACCGCTCGCCGGAGCCGATCGATCGGGCGGACTGTCACGGCAGCATCTGTATCGGCTCGCACGCTTGGCGATCGATCCGTTGACCGATCGGTGGGTTCCGACTCGGCCTCGAGTCGAATGGTGGGCGATCGATCGGTCGACCGATCGGCGGTGGTCGCGTCGTCTCGGGTGGAGTGGTCATCCAGTGGCATCGACTTGACGACGTCCCGCCGGAGAAATGAAGGGGGTGTACCGTTTACCCGTAATACGGCCACCCGTAATTCGAAGCAGGATCGGAGATGACGTCGAACGCAACCGAACCCCCACCGGCACAGAAAGCGACCGACGAGGAGGTCCTCGAAGCGCTCGAGGGTGTCACTTCGGGCCTCGACGTTCCGGCCGTCCCGACCGCGCTGGTCGCCGCGGAGCTTCCGATCGCGAGACAGACGGTCAAACGCCGGCTCGACGACCTCGCCGAGGAGGGCCTCGTGGCGTCGCTTGCGACCGGGCAGGGTCGGATCTGGTGGTTGCCTGACGGCGTGGGCGGCTACGTGGACCCCGCCGCGATCGATCGGCCGATCGAGGAGATCGATCCCTACGAGATTCCCCCAGACGTCGCCCGGGAGATCGCCGAAACCCGCCTTCCGGAGTTCAAACCGCCCTCGACGGTGCGAGAGCGACTCCGCGCGTGGGGTACCGGCCGCGCAGACGACGTCGTGGCGCTGTCGGGACTCGGCGTGCTGTTGTTGGTGCTCCCCTCCACCGGTCTTCTGGAAGCGTCCCTCGCGTCGATCGGACTCGGGATCGACCTGCTGGATCTCGGCGGCCTGCTCCTTTTGGCCGCGGCACTGTTCGTGGCCGTCGCTGCCGGCACTGCTCGGCTGTTGGCTGCGATCGGCGATCGTGCGATCGATCGCGGATACGCAGATTTTGACGGCGATCGGGATCGATAATCGGCCGCATCCGTACGAAGCGAAAATACGCTGCCGTCCGAGCCGACCGAACAGCCATCGAAACGTGATGTACCGTACCGACGCGGGGCAGTGTCTCCGCCCTCCGCCGGTGAAGAAATGATCCGGAACAGTCCACCTTTACCGTCGACATTCGTTGCGTCGGGAGGTCCGATCGGCAGCGAAGCGACTGCAAGCGAACGACGGTCGTGAAAATATGCGCACAATCGTGTTGTCACAATAACACTAATTGCCTTCGCTGGCCTACTACGATCCGACAGAGACGCACGATAATGTTGTACAATTCATACGGTCTCGAAAGTGGAGAGTCCGGTAGACAGAACGAATCTACCCACAGCGGACACGAGCCATGAGTCTCTTGCAGGTGCTTCCGTTGGCCATCGTGATGATTGCCGGCCCACAGATTCTCTCTTCTATCTTCCTTGCTACGAGCGAAACGTGGCGGGCGAACTCGGCGGCGTACGTCTTCGGTGCGTTCCTCTCTATCAGTTTCGTCGTCGTCGCCGCGTACCTCCTCGGGAACCGTTTCGGTGGTGGCGGCGGTCTGCTCGGTGCGAGCGCGACACAACTACTCCACGTCGTCGTTCTCGCCCTCCTCCTCTATGCGGCAGTGGATACTTTTCGAAAGCGCACTATCACGGAGCCACCGGCGTGGATGGGGACGTTGACTACCGCGACGCCGCGATTCTCGTTTCGACTGGGCGTTCTCCTCTTGGGCTTTTTTCCGACTGACATCGTCACCTCGATGAGTGTCGGCACCTATCTTGCGGCGAACGGCGATCCGATCACGGACGCGGTTGGGTTCGTCCTGCTCACGCTTTTCATCCTGGCGCTTCCGTCGATCGGCGTGTTCGTGCTGGGCGAGCGAGCAGAAGCCGCGCTTCCGGAAATCCGCGACTGGATGAACGACAACTCGTGGATCGTCTCCGAAGCGGTGATTCTACTTTTCGTCTTCTTGACGCTGCAGAACCTCTTCGGGTAGCCGTCTGCGACCCTCCGATCAACGCCTTGCGGCCAGACGGACTACAGCCGTGCACACTTCTCACCTCCGTCGAGGTCGTCTTCAGCCGTCGAGGGAAGTTCTCACTTCCACTCCACCTCACTCGTCGCTCGTGCCGAACCGCTCGTGGGCCTCCTCGGCGATCGTCGTCCGACCCTCGCGGATGTCCTCCTCGGATTCGAGCAGGGCGACGAGTTCGTCGCGGTCGAACGTCGGGAACTCGACGGCATCCCGAAGCGTGTACCGGATGCACTCGCTTCGGCTGTTGACCCCCCGTCCCTGCCACGTGTCGTCTATCTGCTCGAGAAACGACTCGGTGAGTGTGAAATTCTCCGTGGTGATGTCGTCTCCGCTGTCGTCGTTTGTGACCGCTTCGGACATATACACGTACTACGCTGGTCTTACCAATCGTCGTATCGGCAGAACCTCACTCGCCGCATCTTCGTCGTGGAGAGCCGCATCGAAGGGCACCGTCTAGTTAAGGGATGAACAGGTCGAAGAGCTAGTTTCCTATGCTGCTCGAAGACCTGCTCAGCGAGAGGTTGGATACAGCTACGCTTGAATGTTGGCAGCGAGGGCGGACGGGGCGACGTTCACAAGAGCAAAGCTCTTGTGCAGCCCATCAGAACGCTTTGCGTTCTGAGGACGCCCATTAGGGCGTTCGCCGTCCGACTCCATGCAGCAGGACTGTCGCTTCGAGAGACTGCAGCCATTCTTCGGCTACTCGGCGTCGAACGCTCGTTTCAAGCAGTTTTTCAGTGGGTTCATCGGGTGGCTGACAGCGTTTCAGACCCGCCGAAGACAACGCCGAGGCGGGTCGCGGTCGACGAGACCGCTGTCAAAATCTATGGCGAGTGGTCGTGGCTGTATGCTGCAATAGATATCGACACAAAAGTGATTCTCGACGTCGCGTTGTTCCAGCGGCACGGAACTGATCCGGCGGCTGCGTTTCTCCACGGCGTCTGTGAGAAACACGACTGTGCAGACACGGTGTTTCTGACCGATGCCTTTGGATATCGGACTGCCTTCGCTCGGTTAGGAGTAACCGGTCGGGTCACCTACACGGGGCGAAACCTGATCGAAAAGTGGTTTCAAACGTTCAAAATGAGGGTCGGCCGGTTCCACAACTCATGGGTGGGCAGTCGGCTGAGCGTCCGCCAGTGACTTGCAGTGTTCGTTCATTACTCTAATTTTCAACGACCCCATCAATCGCTCGATGGCCGAACGCCAGCTCAGGAGGATAACTAGACAGTGCTGCACGAGCGATAATGTTACAGAAGATCACTCCTCATTATCTCGATCATTCAAGAGCTTGGCGCTCACAGCACCGACTACGCCAGCTGCTCCAGCCACCAAGCCAAATCCAGGGATTGCCTCACTAGTCTCCGATGTATCTTCGTTTGGATCCGTCTCTGATGTATCTTCGTTTGGATCCGTCTCTGATGTATCTTCGTTTGGATCAGACTCCGATTCATCTCCATTCGAACCAGTCTCCGAAGGATTCTCGTTTGGTTCAGAAGAAGTTTGAGTAGCTTCCGCATGTTCGATTGCTCCGGTGAAGTCTCTGGCCTCAAGCGCACGTTTAGCTGAAATTAACGTATCTTCAGTGTCATCATCCCCGACCGCATCCTGTGCATCGACAATTGTCTCAAGCGCCTCCTCATATTCCCTGCTGTGAGGAGCCACCACAACGAGAACAACGTGATCAGGAGCAACCTCAACCAATAGCTCGGTCGCAGATGGATCGCCGAGCCGTTCGTACTGACCGTTCCGAACGACGTACGCCAACGTCTCGCCCTCGGGGACGGAGAACGGTTGTTCACCGAAATCAATATCTACCTCAAGTGTCCGTGGTGTATCCCCGCTGCTAACATTCGTAAATACAAGTCCCATCTCACCCTCTGCTGATTCCCATGCACTTCCCAAGACGGCGTCTGTGTTGACTTCAACTCCACTATGGCTGGTAAGTATCACTTCATCAGTGTCGATATTTGGTGGCGGAAGCATCCGTCCTCGTGCAAGGAATCGGTTAGCGTAATATGCCCGGGCTTGAGCGACACGTCGAAAGTGTATCAGCGACTCTGGGGGGTTGTCGAACCCAGGAACCTCCGGATCCGCTTCGGGATCAGCATGACGGAACACAGGGAGTGCTCCCCACATGAGGGCGCGAGCCGTGAACAATCGTGTGATGGATGGTTCGTTTTCGAGCCCCTCGTGGTTCTGGTTTCGAGATACCACAATATCCCCAAACGCGTATTCGAATAGTGGGATTATCTCGACCCATCCTGTATCGATATCTTGGATGAAATACTCACCAAACACATCACGTGTGTTGAATACATCGAGATACGGGACATAAAAGTCGCAGATCCCTTCACCGCTTAACACGCCATCGTCCGCCTCCCTGAGCAGTTCCTGAAGTTCTCGAGTGTCCTCCCGTGCGGCTGATGCAAACCAATTCCCACCCTGTCCAGGAGGGTGATCATGGTTCGGATCATAGCACTCAGGCAATACGTATGGAAAGCCATCGTACTGAATTTCAGTGACTCCACGATCCAGCAGGTTTTCGATATAGTTCCGGATATACTGTTGCCAGCCGTCCTGAGTCGACTCAATTGGATACAACTGTTCTTGGTCGCCGATCCAATCAGGTTCACCATTCTGGTCACGAACCACCCACTCGGTAGCGTTCTCGTTTTCTTCAAAAACCGAATTGTCTCGACCGATGATGTTTCCGCCGACAAATGAGTTTGTCCGGATTCCGGCGGACGCAAGGTCACCAACGGTTTTAGTGAAACTCTCCCAGCCTTCGACCGGGCTATCATCTGGGCCATGTTGCCACTGACCGAATTGGAATTGAAGCGGAAGGTCAAGGAACGTCTCCATCTCTTGAACGAGCTCACTGGCTCGATCGAATTCAACGGTCTCTCCTTCAGGATGATAGGTTTCGATTCGGTAGGTTGCTCCAAGATCACGGAGCCAATCAGGTTGCCCACCGTCAAAATCGCTAAGATAACCTTCAGAGTCGACCCACGAGCGATACCGATCTGCCGCATCGTACCACCGACCGTCCAACGCACCGAATGTCACTGTGTATGGGACGTGAACATCTTCTCCTGGCAATTGTGGTGGAAAGTATGAAGCATCAAACCGAAGCCGATCTGGGTCTTCCCAACTCTGCCCCCAGCGCCATCGCTTGACGTGTCCCTCAGTATCTCGAGCATCAGAATAAAATCCGCCATTGGGACCGGCATAAGAGGTGAACTGCATCGTCCCAAAACCCGAAGGATAAGTCATACCAGCCGACTCTCCGAGTTCCTTGAATTTCCGTGTCGGATCAATGAAACGACGCCCCATCTCAGACGGGAGCGTGATACCGTCAGTACCATCGTCTGCGACTGCATCAATATCCATAATTTTCGGACATTCGATTGATTTGATTGCCAAACTATCGTTGTTTTCAACATCAATCTGCCAGTAAGACAGGGGATCGTTTTTGCGAACAGATACCTCTACAGTGACTTTCCCCTCAAAACGAGGGCCTTCCTGAACGTTAGGGTGGAGTCGCGGGTTCGTCCATGTTATTGTTACACCTACCTCGTCACCGTCATCTCTCGTTTCGACTATTGTATTCTCTGCCTCGTACGATGGCGCAGTCAACGACTCTGTCTCAGGATGATAGAAAGAGAGTTCCCACGTCATCTTCGGCCCTTTCCCTGAACTGTTTCGGAGATCAAGTCCTAACTCTACCGCCCGCACTTGTTCGATACTTCCGGTAGCTTTTCCAAACTCGAGTTCAAGTTGGCTGTTTCCGATCCGAACATGTGATTCGTCCTCATCGACGAAAACGCTTGTTTTCGCCTTTCCTGGACGTGACGCCCACCCTATGAACGGGAGTATTGACGCCATTTTGAGCAGCAAACGCCGTGATACATGCAAAGTGTTCACATCAGACACGAATGTCAATTTGAATTACACGTAAAATAAAGTTTCGAATAATTGGCGTTGTTTGAACGCTAGAAATCAAGGTGTAGAAGCTCTATGACTGATTATATATCACTCTTAATGACAAGTTACTAGGAAGTGAAGCGGGTGAGTTTGGTTGTGCTTACCGAACTTGCCCGTTTCACGAAAAAGGTAGTGTCTGTTGTTCAAAAAGCCGTCGCTGGACCGCCAGCCCCTGCTGTCAAGAAAGGCGAAAGTGGATATACAAACTGGATGATCGTATCGATTCACGCCCTTCGTGAGTATCTCGATCAACCGTACCGACGGTTAATGGAAATACTGTACGAGATGCCTCGGATCTCTCGAATTCTTGGATTTCATCCGTCAATGCTACGCGATTTCTCGACAGTCTGCGGCCGAATGCAGGAGTTCAAGATGGGAATCAGACGAACGTTTCTTGGACTGGCAATTGCTCTTCACGAGTTAGGTGAAATCCAAGCTATCGACGCTACCGGCGTTGATCGCATCAGCGGGAGCCAGCACTACGCGAAACGCACGAATTACACGTTCAGAGCTGTCAAGACGATGATCCTGGTCGATTGCACTACCGGTGTAATCCCATATATTCTCTGTTCGATGACACAATCGTACGATCCACAGGTCGGTTGGCAGGTCTTGAAGCGGAACCTCGACAAACTGTCAACAATCACTGCGGACAAGGGTACGGCTGGTGGTTACTGAGAAATAAACTATGTGTAGAGGGCGTTAAACCACTGATTCGACGGAGAGTGTTTGGATGGGAAGGATTTGCATAAAATGCCTTGATATATGATAAAACGTACCATCAGTGCTCGAATGTCGAATCGATATTCTTCGCGCTTCGCCAGCGATCTGGCGGAACACTTCAAGCATGAACCTGGTTTGGACAGTTCCGCGAACTCATTCTCAAATGAGCCGTCAGAAACCTCGAATTGCCCGTAAAGCATTCAAACCCGTGAATTCAGTCGTTCAAACATGGCCGTGATTTCTTGTTTCGAGTTTCAGTGCTCTTTCGCGTCCTCTGTGACAGGAGGGATTCCATCGACTTTGTTGTCATCTTTGTACGTTATTTTCGTCGCTCCTCTTGTCTAGAACCTATTCTATTGATAGAATAAAATTTAAATGGATTGTCCAGTAGTCCTGATAATTTCCCAAACTCGCATGACTCCGTCGAGGTGGCAACTTTAGAATCCCCCTCGCGTTCTTGCAACGTATACATATTTTTTTCGACGGAAATCGGGTAAACTGCAAGAAGGAACGGGTATCGGAAGCCTAGGCCGGGATTTGAACCCGGGCTCTCGTCCTTACCAAGGACGCGCTTTACCGCTAAGCTACCCAGGCAGGCAATTTCTCGTTTGGTGGTTGCG